>JBDTDI010000040.1:0-6420 GCA_039923155.1 Mycobacteriaceae bacterium
GTCCTGTTCGCGACCTGCGTGCGGATGGTCGAGGTCAGCTCGCTGCGCGCCCTGCTCCGCTCCACCCGCAGCGACGCCGTCATCGTGGCGCTGACCTTCACCGTGACCGTCGCGGTCGACCTCGTCACCGCCGTCGGGGTGGGCATCGCCGCAGCCGTCGTCCTGGCCCTGCGCGCGGTGGCCCGCAGCGCCCACCTCGAGCAGGTGCCGCTGGACACCGCCGACCACAGCCGCGAGGAGCGCGACCTGCTCGGCGAGCACATCGTGGCCTACCGCCTCGACGGTCCGCTGTTCTTCGCCGCCGCCCACCAGGTCCTGCTGGAGCTGCCCACCATCGCCGACGTGCGCGTGGTCATCCTGCGCATGTCGCGAGTCAGCGCCCTCGACGCCACCGGCGCCCACGTGCTCGGCGACGCCATCACCGCCCTCGAGCGCCGCGGCATCACCGTGATGCTCTCCGGCATCACCGACACCCACCACAGCGTCCTGACCACCCTCGGAGTCGGTGCGCACCTCCGCCGCGAGGGTCTCGTGTTTCCCGACACCCCCGCGGCCATCCGCCGCGCCCACGAGATCGTGGACCCCCACCGCTCGGTGGACGTCGCCCCCGGGTCGACGCCGGGTTCCCGGCTTCCGACCATCTCGCACCCGGTCACACCGAGCCACGGCGCGGCCCGCGTGCCCACCAGGAACGGAGACGACGAACCTGGTCCTGCGCGATGACGGGGCGCAGGGCGCACGACGGCGTCAGTCCGGCCGGCCCCGCAGCCGAGCCCGCAGGCTCTCCTTGGGCACGGACGCGATAGCGGTGAGCGGGATGTCGGCCGGGCACACCTTGGCGCACTCGCCGAAGGTCGAGCACGGGCCGAACTCGGCGTCCATGCGCGCGGTCATCGACAGCGCCCGCGTGCCCCGCTCCGCCCCGCCCTGGGGCACCAGGGCCAGGTGGGCGAGCTTGCCCCCGACGAAGAGGTGGGCCGCACCGTTCGGGCAGGCGGCCACGCACGCGCCACACCCGATGCAGCCCGCCATGTCCAGCGCCGCCTCCGCGGTCGCGTGCGGGACGGGTGTGGTGTCGGCGTCCGGCGCCGTGCCCGCGGCCACCGAGACGAACCCACCCGCCTCGATCAGCCGGTCGAGGGCGGAGCGGTCGACGACCAGGTCTCGGACCACGGGGAAGGCGCCGGACCGCAGCGGCTCCAGGGTGATCCGGGCACCGTCGCGGAAGCTGCGCAGGTGCTGGCGGCAGCTGGGGGTGTTCGCCTCCGGGCCGTGCGGGCGTCCGTCGACGGTGATCCCACACGCCCCGCACACCCCCTCCCGGCAGTCGGAGTCGAAGACCACCGGGTCGGCGCCCGCCTCCACCAGGCTCTCGTTGAGCCGGTCCAGCAGCTCCAGCAGCGACATCCCCGGCGCGGCGTCGGCCACGACGTGGGTCTCGAACGCACCGGGGGTGACGGCGTCGGCCTGGCGCCAGACGTCGAGGGTGAGCCTCATCGGTAGTCCCTCGTCTGCAGCGGCACTGCGGTGTAGGTCAGCGGTTCGGCGTGACGGACGTGGTGCCCGTCGTCACGGGTCTCCCAGGCCGAGGCGAACGCCCAGTGCTCGTCGTCACGCACGGCCTCCCCGGTGGCGCTCTGGTGCTCCACCCGGAAGTGCGCTCCGCAGGACTCGTCGCGGTCCAGCGCGTCGACGCACATCAGCTCGGCCAGCTCGAGGAAGTCCGCCACCCGCCCCGCATGCTCGAGCTCCTGGTTGAGCTCGTCGCCAGACCCCACGATGCGCAAGTCGTCCCAGAACTGGCCCCGGAGTGCCCGGACCTCGCCGATCGCGGCGGTGAGCCCCGCGGCGGAGCGACTCACCCCGCAACCGCGGTACAGGATCTCCCCGAGTCGGCGGTGGAAGTGCCCCGGACCGTGGGTGCCGCCCACCGCGAGCAGGGCGTCGGTGCGGGTCCGGACCCGGTCGAGCGCAGCGGTGACGGCCACGTCGGCCTGCTCCAGCCGCGGGGTCCCCAGCAGCGGGGCGAGGTAGCTGGGCACGGCGTGCGGCAGGGTGAACCAGCCGTCCACCGAGGCCGAGAGCAGCGAGTTCGCACCGAGTCGGTTCGCCCCGTGGTACCCCCAGCCGACCTCGCCCCCGACGAACAGCCCGGGCACCGAGCTCATCAGGTCGTAGTCCGCCCACAGCCCGCCCATGACGAAGTGCGCGGCGGGGGCGATCCGCATCGGGGTGTCCAGCGGGTCGTCGCCGGTGGCGTTGCGGTAGGTGGCGAAGATGTTGCCGTAGCGCTCGTCGAGCACCTGGCGTCCGACCGCCGCGACGGCGTCGCGGAAGTCGAGGTACACGCTGTTGTGCAACGGACCCACCCCGTGGCCCGCGTCGATCTGCTCCAGCGCGGCGCGGGAGGCGACGTCACGGGGGGCGAGGTTGCCGAACGCCGGGTACTTGCGCTCGAGGTAGTAGTCGCGCTCGGCGTCCGGAACGCCGGCGGGGTCGCGGTCATCCCCGGCGCGGGCGGGCACCCAGATGCGGGCGTCGTTGCGCAGGGACTCGCTCATCAGCGTCGTCTTGACCTGCCAGGGTGAGTCGACCGGCAGGGCCGTGGGGTGGAACTGCACGAACGACGGGGACGCGACGAGCGCACCGTGGCGGTGCGCCCGCCAGGCGGCGGTGGCGTTGCTGTTGAGGGCCAGGGTCGAGTGGTGGTAGACGGTGCCGTAGCCGCCCGTGGCCAGCACCACGGCGTGCCCGGTGGTCGCCGCCAGCTCCCCGGTGACGAGGTCGCGGGTGACGACCCCCTGCGCACGGCCGTCGGCGACGACGAGGTCGAGCATCTCGTGGCGGGTGTGCAGGCGGACGGTGCCCGCGGCCACCTGCCGGTGCAGGGCCTGCGACGCGGCCACCTGGAGCTGCTGGCCAGTCTGGCCGCGCGTGTAGTAGGTCCGCGAGACCTGGACCCCGCCGAACGAGCGGGTGGCCAGCTGGCCGCCGTACTCGCGGGCGAAGGGTGCCCCGAAGGCGTCGAGGTGGTCGACCACCCGGACGGACTCCTCACCCAGGCGGAAGCCCTCGGCCTCCCGGCCGCGGTAGTCCCCGCCCTTGACGGTGTCGCGCACGAACCGGGCCAGGCTGTCACCGTCGACCTTGCGCGCCCGGGCGGCGTTGATCCCGCCCTGGGCGGCGACGCTGTGCGCCCGGCGCGGGGAGTCGTGGAAGGTGAACGACTCCACCCGGAAGCCGAGCTCGCCCAGGGCCGCGGCGCACGCCGCCCCCGCCAGGCCGGTCCCCACCACCACGACGGTGAAGCGCTTGCGGTTCGGCGGGCTCACGAGCCGGTAGTCGAGCCGGCGGCGGGACCACGCCGTGGCCGGGTCCCCGTCGGGGATCCCGCCCGCCACCGGGCTCCCGACGCTGCGCAGCGCGTCCAGGGCGAGGGGATCGGTGGGAGGCACCAGCACGCGTGGGGCCGCGGTCACGAGACCACCCCGGTCAGGACGGCCACGGGGATCGAGGCGTTGCCCACGAACACCACCGCGGCCACCGTGCCTGCGACCACCACCGCGGCCCGCCTGCCTCGCTGCCCCGTGACGCCCAGGTCGTTGACCACGCCCCACAGCCCGTGCAGCAGGTGCAGCCCCAGCACGGCCATCGCCAACAGGTAGAAGGCGGACACGGCAGGACGGTCGAAGCTGGCGACGAGGTTCTCGTAGGCCGCGCTGCTCGCGATCGTGCCCGGGTCGTAGGCGCGGCTCGCCACCGGGGCCGTGCCGGTCGTCAGGTCGAGGAGGTGGAACACGACGAACAGCAGCAGCACGATCCCGGTGACGGGCATCGTCCGGGCCGAGAAGGTCCGCCATCCCATGCCCCGGCGGGGGAACGGACCGCGGGCACGGCGGGCACGGCGCCACAGCAGGGCTCCGGCACCCACGTGGCCGACCAGACACACCGCGAGCACCACCCGCAGCGTCCACAGCACACCCTGGTAGGGCACCAACGGCTCGAGGAGCGTGCGCAGCCAGTGCGCGTAGTCGTCGAAGTGCTGCTCCCCCAGGTACACCTTGAGGTTGCCGACCAGATGCACCACGACGAACAGCGCGAACACCGTGCCCGTCACGGCCATGACGACCTTCGCCGTCACCGACGAGACCCGAGGTGGGTGACGGTCGACCGGTGCGTGCGGGGTGGTGCGGGTGGGAGCGCTCAACGCCGGCGACCTCTCTGGACCAGAGCGGCGCGGCCCGGGCGGCGGCGACACCGACTCATACCGTTGCGTCCCGCGGGCCCACCTCACCAGGGACGAACGTCCCGTCCGTCCACGTCCGCGTGCCCTGCCGCCGGGGCCCCGCGACCCGCAGGCTCGGGCGATGACCGACACCCTCGCCAGCGCCGCGCCCACCGTCCTCGACCTGCCGGTCGGTCTGAGCGCCACCGGGACCCGCGCCGAGACCGACCCGCTGGGAGCCGTCGCGGTGCGGGCCGACCGTTACTGGGGCGCGGAGACCGAGCGCTCGCTGGTGCACTTCGCGATCGGCGGGGACCGCATGCCCGTGGCGGTGTGCCGCGCCTACGGGGCGGTGAAGAAGGCCGCTGCGCGGGTGAACGCCCGCCACGGGCTGCTGCCGCAGTGGAAGGCCGACCTCGTGGCGGACGTCTGCGACGAGGTGAGCAGCGGCGCACTGGACGAGAGCTTCCCGCTGTACGTGTGGCAGACCGGGTCGGGCACGCAGTCGAACATGAACGTCAACGAGGTGGTGGCCAACCGGTGCATCCAGCTGCTCGGCGGCACCCTCGGGTCGAAGAGCCCCGTCCACCCCAACGACGACGTGAACCGCAGCCAGTCGTCGAACGACACCTTCCCCACCGCCATGCACCTGGCCGTGCTGCACGCGTTCACCGAGGAGCTGGCCCCCAGCGTTCGGGCGCTGCACGCCGCGGTCGACGCCAAGGCGGTGCTGTGGGCGGACGTGGTGAAGATCGGTCGCACCCACCTGGAGGACGCCGTCCCCCTGACCGTCGGCCAGGAGTGGTCCGGCTACGCCCGCCAGCTTGCCGACGGCCTGACCCGCCTGCTGGACACGCTGCCCGCGCTGTACGAGGTCGCACTCGGCGGGACCGCGGTCGGCACCGGGCTCAACGCGCCCGTCGGCTTCGACGTCGAGGTGGCCGCGGAGCTCGCGCGGATCACCGGGTACCCGTTGGTCACCGCACCCAACAAGTTCGCGGCCCTCGGCGGGCTCGACGCGGTGGTGGCCGCGTCGGCGGGCCTGCGCGCGCTCGCGGTGCCGCTGATGAAGATTGCCAACGACGTCCGGTGGGCCGGCTCCGGGCCGCGCTGCGGGATCGGCGAGCTGGTGCTGCCCGCCAACGAACCGGGCAGCTCCATCATGCCGGGCAAGGTCAACCCGACCCAGTGCGAGTCGGTGGTGATGGTCTGCATCCAGGTGCTGGCCGAGGACTCCGCGGTCGCGTTCGCCGGCTCACAGGGCAACTTCGAGCTCAACACCATGCGGCCCATCGTGATCCAGAACGTGCTGCACTCGGCCCGGATGCTCACCGACGTGTGCCGACTGTTCGCCGAGTACTGCGTGGACGGCATGACCCTGGACCGCACCCACATCGACGCCAACGTCGAGCGCTCGCTCATGCTGGTCACCGCGCTGTCCCCCGCCATCGGCTACGACGCCGCCTCCGCGGTGGCCCAGCAGGCGGCCCACGACGGCACCACGCTCCGGGAGGCTGCGCTGGCGCGCGGCGTGGTCAGCGCCGAGGAGTTCGACCGGCTCGTCGACCCGCGGGCCATGACCGGCACTCTGCGCTGACCACGTGATCAGCGCCGCCGTGGACCCACGCCGAGACGCCCCGCGGAAGCAGGGGTGTCGGCGTGGCAGAACCGTGCTGGGTCGTAGGACCCTGGTCGTGAGCCCGGCCCGCGGACACGATCGGCCCATGGAACAGCGAGCTCGACGTGTCCGGATAGTTGATGGGGTCGACCTCATGGTGCGCCGTCCGCCCCGCACGACACCGATTCCGACGCCGTGAGCGAGGGCCCGCTGCACGTCGTGTTCGGTGCGGGGCAGGTGGGTCGGCCCGTGGCGGCGCGGCTGGTCGAGATAGGCGTCGCGACCCGGGTGATTTCTCGACACCGGCCGGCCGAGCTGGCTGACGTCGACTGGCGGATGACCGATGTCACCGACCGTGAAGCCACCATCGCGGCCGCCGAGGGGGCGTCGGTGATCTACCAGTGCCTCAACGCCCCGTACGCGCAGTGGCCGCAGCTGTTCCCGCCGTTGCAGACGAACGTGCTCGCCGCTGCCGAGCAGTCCGGCGCCCTGCTGGTGAGCCTGGAGAACGTCTACGGCTACGGCCCGACCAGCGGTGGGCCGATGACCGAGGACCTGCCGCTGGTGGCCACGACGT
>JBDTDI010000041.1:0-8014 GCA_039923155.1 Mycobacteriaceae bacterium
ACACCGGCCCGAAGGAGTCCGCGCCCTTGATGGTGGTGTTGTTGCTACCCGCGAGGTCGGCCGATCCGCCCCACAGCTCGGGCAGGATCGGTCCCAGGGCCGCGAGCACCGCCTCCGATGCCTTGCGGGTGGCCACAGCCTTGTCACCGGGCTCCCAGCTGGGCAGCGCATCGGCGTAGCCCTGGGGCAGCGTCCGGCCGAGTACTCGGTCCAACAGCGCCTTGCGCTTGGGTTCGCGCTGGCCCCACGCCTCGAACTCCGGCGCCCACTCGTCCCGCGCTTTCCGGCTGCGCTGCTGAACCGCTCGGGTGTGGGCGAGCACCTCATCGCTGACCTCGAAGGACTTCTCGGGGTCGAACCCGAGCGCCTTCTTCACCCCGGCGACCTCCTCGTCGCCGAGAGCGGCCCCGTGCGCGGCGCCGGTGTTCATCTTCTCCGGCGCCGGGTAACCGATGATGGTGCGCAGCAGGATCAACGACGGCTTATCGGTTTCCGCCTTCGCCGCCAGCAGCGCCTGCTCGATGGCGACGACGTCCTCGCCGCCTTCCACCACCTGCACGTGCCAGCCGTAGGCCTCGTAGCGCTGGGCGGTGTCTTCGCTCAGGGCGATGTCGGTGTTGTCTTCGATGGAGATCTTGTTGTCGTCGTAGACCAGCACCAGGTTGCCCAGCTGCTGACGCCCGGCGAGCGACGAGGCCTCGGAGGTGACGCCTTCCTGGATGTCACCGTCGGAGGCGATGACGTAGATGTGGTGGTCGAACGGGCTCTCGCCCGCTTTGGCGTCGGGGTCGAACAGCCCGCGCTCGCGGCGCGCCGCCATGGCCATGCCCACGGCCGAGGCCAAGCCCTGGCCCAGCGGCCCGGTGGTGATCTCGATGCCCGGAGTGTGCCGGTGCTCCGGGTGTCCAGGAGTCTTGCTGCCCCACGTACGCAGCTCCTTGAGGTCCTGCAGCTGCAAACCGTAGCCGGCCAGGTAGAGCTGGATGTAGAGCGTCAGGCTCGAGTGCCCGCAGGAAAGCACGAAGCGGTCCCGTCCGATCCAGTCCTGGTCGGTCGGGTCGTGGCGCATCACGCGCTGGAACAGGGTGTACGCGAGCGGAGCCAGGCTCATCGCGGTGCCCGGGTGGCCGTTGCCCACCTTCTGCACGGCGTCGGCGGCGAGCACACGTGCGGTGTCGACGGCGCGGGTGTCCAGGTCGGTCCAGTCCGCGGGATGGTGAGCGGTGGTGAGAGAGGTGATGTCGTCGGTGACCGGCACGGTGCGGAGCTCCTGACGTGGTCGTGGAACGGCCTCCGCCGGCAACCGGCCGCGTCACGCGGACTGCTCTGCGGGGCGCGGGACGCCGACCTGCGGTGGCCCTGTGGTGGTGGTGCGTTGATCGGTACAGAGCCTAGTGCGGCGGTCCGCGACTGACGATGCCTGGTCGTGCCGCAGCGACGGGCGGCGTCTACTATCGGTTGTCGGAGCAGAGCTGGTGCAGGTCGGTGGCGGGCGAGGAGTTGTGGTGCGGACAGCGGAGCAGCTCGGTCGGACTCCGGGCGGCGGCGCACGAGCGGCGCGGGGCTCTCTGTCGGAGCGCTCCGAAGGGTCGGTGCTCGGCTCCCGCATAGGGGCCTACGTGTCCTTGACCAAGCCGCGGGTGATCGAGCTGCTGCTGGTCACCACCATCCCCGCGATGCTGCTGGCCGAGCGCGGCACCGTCTCCCCGCTGCTGATCCTCACCACCCTGGTGGGCGGCTGGATGGCCGCGGCCAGCGCCAACACCCTCAACTGCGTGGCCGATGCCGACATCGACGCGGTGATGAAGCGCACTGCGAGTCGGCCGTTGGCACGCCACGCCGTCCCCACGCGCAACGCCCTGGTCTTCGGGGTCGCCCTGGGCGTCGGTTCCTTCGTCTGGTTGTGGTTCACCGCCAACCTGCTCTCCGGCGTGCTCGCCGTGGCCACCATCCTGTTCTACGTCTTCGTCTACACCCTCGTGCTCAAGCGTCGGACCACCCAGAACGTGGTGTGGGGCGGAGCGGCTGGATGCATGCCGGTGGTGATCGGGTGGTCGGCGGTCACCGGCACCGTGGGCTGGCCGGCGCTGGCCATGTTCGGGATCATCTTCTTCTGGACCCCGCCGCACACCTGGGCGCTGGCGATGCGGTTCGTCGACGACTACGCCCGAGCCGGAGTCCCGATGCTGCCGGTGGTGAAGACCCCGGTCGAGGTGACCCGGCGAATCCTGGCCTACGCCACGGTGATGGTGATCGTGAGCCTGAGCCTGTTGTTCGCGACCGGTTGGGTGTACGCGGCGGTGGCGGTCGGTGCGGGTGCGTGGTTCCTGGCCATGGCGCTGCGGCTGCACCGGGCCACCGCCGCCGGGTCCTCGACGAGCCCGCTGCGGCTGTTCCACCTGTCCAACACCTACCTGTCGCTGCTGTTCGTCGGGCTCGCCGTCGACTCGGTGCTGAGCCTGCCCGTCCTGCTCTGAGCGCGTACCCCCGCCCGCACTCCTGCGTGCCCCTAGGGTGTCGGGCATGAGCGAGGACACCTCTGAGGTCACGTCGGAGACCACCGCACCCAAGCGCGCCGTGGCCGCCGTCGACCACTTCGTGGACGGTCACGGCGAGACCCGCGCCGTCGTGCAGGGGGTGGCCTTCGACCAGGTGCGGATAGTGCTCGTCGGTGCTGACGGTGCGCTGGGTGACGTCCTGGTCGGCGGCGCCGGAGTCGCCGCCGGGGTGGCCACCGCGGTGGTGGAGGCCTCCCGCGCCACGGCCGCCGAGTGGGACCGTGAGCTGGCGGCGTCGATCACCTTGGGCCCCTCCTACCGGACCCGCATGGCCGCCGGCGGCGGGGGAGCGCTCTGAGGGCACGGGTGCTGCTCGCCTCCTGCACCGAGCTGCCCGACGGCGACGGTGACGACGCCGAGCTGCTGGCCGCGCTGCGCACCGCGGGGCTCGACGCGAGCTGGGCGCCGTGGGACCACATCGCCCCCGACGAGCAGGCGCTGGTGGTGCTCAGGGCCACCTGGGACTACACCCGTCGACACGCCGAGTTCCTGCGCTGGGCCCAGCAGGTGCCGCGCCTGGCCAACCCCGCGGCCGCGGTCCGCTTCAGCAGCGACAAGCGCTACCTGCTCGACCTGGCCGCCGACGGGGTCGCGGTGGTACCGACCACCGTGGTTCTGCCCGGCGCGACCGTGCCCCTGCCCACCACCGGCCCGGTGCGGGAAGTGGTGGTCAAGCCGTCGATCGGTGCGGGCTCGGACGGCGCGGCGCGGTTCGTCGAGGCCCTGCAGGCGCGGGCGCACGTCGCCCAGCTGCACGCACAGGGTTCGGCGGTGCTGATCCAGCCGTTCGTGGCCAGCGTGGACACCGCGGGGGAGACGGCGATGGTCTTCCTCGCCGGGCGACGGTCGCACGCGTTCCACAAGGCGGCGATGCTCGCCCCGGCGGGCGCACCGGGTGAGCGTGACCCCTCCGGGCTGTTCCTCATCGAGACGCTGCGTCCCCACGCACCGAGCGACGCCGAGTGGACGCTGGCCGGACACGCCCTCTCCGCCGCTGCGGCGCGCTGCGGGCTGGGACGCCACGACCTGCTGTACGCCCGGGTGGACACCCTGACCGGGCCGGCGGGACCCATGGTCCTCGAGGTGGAGCTGGTCGAGCCGAGCCTGGGGTGGCGACAGGTCCCGGGTCCTCAGCGCGCAGCGGCGCTGTCCGGTCTGGTCGAGGCCGTGCGCACGTTGGACGCCTGAAGCGGCGCCCGGGTGTGCGCCCACACGGTCGCGGTCACCGCCGTCACCGTCGCCGCCCCCGCCACGTGCAGGCAGACCAGCAGCTCGGGCACGCCGCTGTAGTACTGCACGATGCCCACCACGCCCTGGGCCAGCGCCACCGCCACCACCGCCCAGGCCCACCGCACCAGCCTCGGTGGCGCACCCACCAGGCGAAGCGTGAACAGCAAGCCGGCGAGCAGGGCGAGGTAGGCCACCAGGAGGTCGCCGTGCAGCTGCACCAGGGCCGGGATGCTGAGCACCGACAACCGGGCCACGTCCACCGACCCGGCGTGCGGGCCGGCGGCGGTGACCAGGGTCCCGGCGACGAGCAGCGCCGCCAGCACCGCTGAGGTCAGCGCGAGCAGGGAGCGCACCGTGCCCGGCACGACCACCACCACGTCGGTGTCGTCGCGGCGGGACACCCCGACGTGCAGTTGCACGGCGAGCCACACCAGCGCCATCGACACCAGGAAGTGCGGGGCCACCATCCACCACTGCAGCCCGGTGAGCACGGTGAACCCACCGACCACGGCCTGCACCAGGGTGCCCAGCGGCAGCGCCCAGGCGTAGCGGCGCAGCTCGACGCGGCGTCGGGCCCGGTAGACCACCGCGACCGCAGCGATCGCGGCGAGCACCACCACGTAGGTCAGCAGACGGTTGCCGAACTCCACCGCCTGGTGCCACGCAGGAACCTGGTTGCCGCCCACCGGCACCAGGCTGCCGGGGAAGCACTGCGGCCAGGTGGGGCACCCGAGACCGGAGCCGGTCACCCGGACCACGGCCCCGGTCACCGCGATCAACCCCTGGGTGAGGGCGGCGGTGAACGTGACCCGGCGCTGCGTGCGCACGCTGGGGTGCGGAAAACGGTCCAGCAGACCGGTGAGGACAGCAGTGACGACCACCCCACGATGGTAGGGGGAGCGGCCGGCGTGGGCGCAGCGTCGGTGGGTGAGGCCCGCCACGAATCAGGTGAAGCGGAAGGTGCGCACGGCCAGCGCGGCGGCCGCCGCCCCCCACACCGCGAGGACCACCAGTCCCACTCCGTCCAGCCCACCGGTGAGCGCGGCCCGCAGCACCTCGGTGAGCGCCCCCGAGGGCAGCAGCTTGGCCACCACCTCGGCGCTGTCGGGCAGCCGGTCCAGGGGGACCACCACGCCACCCACCCCGAGCAGCACGAACCAGATGATGTTGGCCAGCGCCAGCACCACCTCGGCCTTCAGCGCACCACCGAGCAGCAGACCCAGGGCACCGAAGGCGAACGTCCCGAGCACGAGCCCGACGACCCCGAGCGCGAGACCGACCAGCTCCGGGCGCCAGCCCAGCGCCACCCCGATCCCTCCGAGCACCACCGCCTGCAGCGCCACCACCACGAGCACGGCCGTGGTCTTGCCCGCCACCACGCCCCAGCGGGGCAGCGCGGTCGCCCCGAGCCGTTTCAGCGCCCCGTACCGACGGTCGAAGCCGACCGCGATCGCCTGCCCCGTGAACGCGGTGGACATCACCGCCAGCGCCATGATCCCGGGCACCACGGAGGCGACCCGCGGCGCCGGCAGGTCCACCAGGTTGATCTCGGTCAGCCCGACGAGCAGGGTGATCGGGATCAGCAGGGTGATCAACAGCTGCTCGCCGTTGCGCAGCAGCAGGGTGAGCTCCAGGCGGCTCTGGGCCAGCAGCATCGGCAGCGGCCGCGCGGGGCGGGGGGCCGGGGCGAAGGTGCCGGGAGGGAAGCGTGGGTTCTCCCGCCTGACGGTGCTCACGAGCGCATCTCCCGTCCGGTCAGCTCGAGGAACACGTCCTCCAGGCTGCGCTGAGCCACCCGCAGGTCGCGGGCGAGCACGTCGAGACGGGCGCACCAGGAGGTCACGGTGGCCAGCACCTGGGGGTTGATGACGCCGTCGACGAGGTAGGCGCCCGGCGCCGTCTCGCTCGCGGCGTACCCCTCGGGCAGGACCGCGCGCAGCAGCTCGGTGTCCAGACCTGCCGGGGCGGTGAACCGGAGCTGCTGCTCGGCCCCGGAGCGGGTCAGCTCGGCGGGGCTGCCCTGCGCCACCACGGCACCACCGTCGACGATGACGACCCGGTCCGCGAGCTGCTCCGCCTCCTCCATCAGGTGCGTCGTGAGCAGCACCGAGACGCCGTCGGCGCGAAGGCGGTCCAACAGGTCCCAGACCAGCAGCCGGGCCTGGGCGTCCATCCCCGCGGTGGGTTCGTCGAGGAACACCAGCTCGGGGCGGTTGACCAGCGCGCAGGCCAGGGACAGCCGCTGCTGCTGGCCGCCGGAGAGTCGGCGATAGGGGGTGCGGTGCGCCTCGGTCAGGCCCAGGGTGTCGAGCAGCCAGTCGGGATCGAGCGGGTCTGCGGAGTACGCGGCCACCAGCCGGAGCATCTCCCCGGCCCGGGCCGCCGGGTAGGCGCCCCCGCCCTGCAGCATGACGCCGATCCGCGGACGAAGCTGCGCCGCGTCGGCGACCGGGTCCAGGCCCAGGACCTCGACGGTGCCGGAGTCGGGGCGCAGGAAGCCCTCGCACATCTCGACGGTGGTCGTCTTGCCCGCCCCGTTCGGTCCGAGCAGGGCGAGCAGCGTGCCTGGCGCTAGGTCCAGGTCCAGCCCGGCGACGGCTCGGGTGGAGCCGAAGCTCTTGGTCACGTTCCTGAGCCTGACGGCCGACGGGGCGTTCCCACCGCTGTCCGGGCTGGCCGGGCCCAGGGCCGAGGCGGGTGTGCTCACGAGGCCCCAGGGTAGGCCGGGGGTTCGGGAGCTGCGCGGTGGTGGGTGCGGGAGCGGGCGCGCCGCCGGAGGACCCCGTCCAGCTCCTCCGACAACCCCAGGGGGCGCCGCAGCCAGAAGACGACGACGGCGAGCGCGAGCACGGCCGCGATCCAGGCCTGCAGCACCACGAAGGGCGGGACGTTGCCCCCGTTGGGCAGCACCACCAGCGAGACCACCGCCGAGACGGCGACCGCCGCGAAGCGGTACGCCCGGGCCGACGCCCAGGCCGCCAGGGGTACCGCCGCCCACAGCAGGTACCAGGGGTGCACCACCGGGAACAGGACCACGACCCCGGCGAGGGTGATGCCGAGCCCGCCGAAGGGGTGGATGCGACCCGCATGAACCGCCGCGAGCATCCGCAGGCCCAGCGCGGTCGCGCCGAGCGCCCCGAGCCCTCGGGTGAGGGTGAGCACCGCCGTGGTGTGGTCCCCCAGCCCGAGCGCCACACCAGCCTTGCCGGCGACGAGGCCGGCCAGCGTGGACAGCGAGAGCCAGCTGCGCACCGTGTCCGCGGTGCTCAACGTGCCGGTCCAGCCGAAACCGAGGCCGCTGCCCTCGCTCAGGGCGACGAAGACCACTGCGGTGACCCCGACGAGCAGGGCCGCGGACCGCAGCACCGCGCTGAACCCACCGCCCCAGCGTCGGGCCAGCGCCATGCCCACGAAGCCGAGCGCGATGAGGCTCGGGACCTTGACCGCGGCCGACCCGGCGATGAGGGCCGAGCCGGCCAGCAGCAACAGCAGCGGCCGCCCGGTCAGGGACCCGGCGGCGGTGACGCCCGCCAGGGCCAGCTCGACACCGGCGGCCATGAGACCGAGCATCAGCGCCTCGTTGTGCACCCCGGAGATGAGGTGGAACAGCACCAGCGGGTTCAGCACGCCAAGCCAGAGGGCCGACGTCGAGCTCACCCCGCACCGTCGGGCCAGACGCGGCAGGGCCCACACGAGCAGCCCGACCCCCGCGATCGCCAGCAGGCGGTGCAGGAAGATACCCAGGATCAGGTTGTCCCCGGAGATCTGGGCGATGCCGCGGCCGAGGGAGAGGAACAACGGTCCGTAGGGGGCGGGGGTGTCGCGCCAGATGGTCGGCACGGTGCTGGTGAGGACGTTCCCGACGCCGAGGGCCTGGGCGGGTCCGAGCTGGTAGGGATCCAGCCCACGCGCGGCAATCTCGCTCTGCGCGAGGTAGGAGTAGACGTCCTTGGAAAACATCGGCGGGGCGACGCTGAGCGGCAGTGCCCAGAGCACGAGGGTCGTGTAGAGCTGGCGGGGGCTCAGCCGGTGCGCGGCGTCGCGGCGCACGAACCGCCCGACGAGGAGCCAGGCCAGCACGAGGAGGCCCATCCCCGTGAGCACGACCGCCAGGGCTGAGCTGGGCATCCGGGACGGCAGCCCGATGATCGGTTCCCCCAGCAGCGGGTTCTGCTGGACCGGGTTGGCCCCTGCGCCCAGGGCCCCCGCGGCCATCAGCAGCGTGC
>JBDTDI010000042.1:0-4583 GCA_039923155.1 Mycobacteriaceae bacterium
CTCCGGGCTGGTGCTCGACGGCCTGCGCCCCGGTGTCGGGCTCGAGCGCTCCGTCTACACCTACAACCAGGGCACAGTGCTGGGGCTGGAGACCGAGCTCGCACACAGTGGTGCAGGCGTGCACGCAGAGCGGGTGCACCGCCTGGTGGGCGCCGTCGACGAGCACCTGGCCACCGAGGACGTGCTGCACACCCACGGCGGCGGGGACGGCGGCTTGTTCAGCGGGATCCTGGCCCGCTACCTGGCGGTGGTGGTGCGCACCTTGCCGGGGACCACCGCCGCTGCCGACGAGGCCCGCACGACGGCGACCCGGCTGGTGCTGAGCTCGGCGCGCGCGGCGTGGGTGCACCGGGAACAGACCCCGGCTGGGCCGGTGTTCTCGGCGGACTGGGCGGGTGCGGCGCACGGGCCGGAAGGCGACCTGTCCGTGCAGCTGGGGGCGTGGATGCTGCTGGAGGCCGCCGTCGCGGTGTGCACGGGGGGCTGAGGGCTAGAGGGTTCCGGTCAGCGCCTGCAGGCCGAGGCTGCTCAGCGCCACCAGGACCCACAAGATCGCTCCCAGCAGCAGCGGGCGCACCCCGGTGGCGCGCAGCTCACCGATGTTCAGTCCGAGTCCGATGCCGGCCAGCGCGATCGTGATCATGAACGTGCCGAGCAGGGTGATGGCGGAGTGGGTCGAGGCGGGAAACACGCCGAGGGTGTCCAGCGTCGCGGCG
This sequence comes from Mycobacteriaceae bacterium, assembly GCA_039923155.1. GTDB lineage: Bacteria > Actinomycetota > Actinomycetes > Mycobacteriales > Mycobacteriaceae > Rhodococcus_D. The sequence goes on from JBDTDI010000042.1 coordinate 717, forward strand.
ATGAGGAAGCCCAGCAGGAACACCGGCAGCAGCTTGCGCCAGGGCAGTGCCCGCCAGGAGAACCCGTCACCAGCGCCCTCCTGGTGGGCGTCCCGGCGGGCGGCGAACACCGCCAGTGCGATCACGATCGGGATGAGGGTCAGGGTGCGCGTCAGCTTGATCACGACGGCGTAGGGCCCAGCGTCGGAGGAGAACGAGTACCCCGCCGCCACCACTGACGACGTGTCGTTGATGGCGGTGCCGGCCCACAGCCCGAACGACTGGGCGTCCATCCCGAACAGGTGACCGAGCGGGGGAAAGGCCAGCACGGCGATGACGTTGAAGGTGAAGATCGTGCCGATCGCGTACGCCACGACCGAGGGCTTGGGCTTGAGGACGGCGGTTGCGGCGGCGATCGCCGACGCCCCGCAGATGGCCGTTCCCACCCCGATGAGCACCTGGGTGTCGCCCCGGACCCCGATCGCCCGCCCGATCAGCCACGCCCCGATCAGCGCGACGGCCAGCGTGCCCAGCATCACCGGCAGCGAGCCGAGCCCCACCGTCACGACCTGGCTCAGCGACAGCGTGGCCCCCAGCACCACGATGGACGCCTTCAGGATCGGACCGGCGGCGAGGGCGAGACCCGGCCGCACCCGTGCGCCGGGGTGAAGCAGGGCCCCGACCACGATCCCGACGACGATGCCGAACACCGGGCCACCGATCACCGGCTCGAGCCGACCCAGCCCGGTGGCCACCAGGGCCACCACGAGGGCCAGCGCAAACCCTGGGGCCCGGCCCCGAACGCGGCTCACGCGGTGGGGCCGGAGGTGGGCCCAGCCGTCCTCTGGGCCGAGCGTCCGGCGGTGCGGCTGCGAATGACCTGCGCCAGGATCGGCACCACGGACACGGCGACGATCAGCAGCAGGATGACCTCGATGTGCTGGGCCACGAAGTCGATCTGGCCCAGGAAGTATCCCAGGGTGGTGACCCCGGCGCCCCAGAGCACGCCGCCGGCCACGTCGAAGGGCAGGTAGGTGCGGTACGGCATCTGCGCCACCCCGGCGGTGACCGGCATGAACGTGCGGACGATGGGGACGAAGCGGGCCAGGATGATGGCCTTGCTGCCGTGCTTGGCGAAGAACTCGTGCGCCTCGACGACGTAGCGACGCTTGAACAGCCGGGAGTCGTCGCGGGTGAAGATCGTCGGGCCGGCCTTGCGCCCAATGAGGTAGCCGAGCTGGTCACCGGCCACCGCCGCGACCGGCACCGTGACCAGCAGCACCCACAGCGGGGCGAACGCGTCGATGGGCGTGCCCCCCAGCACGGCGCCACCGGCGGAGATGAGCCCGGCGGTGAACAGCAGCGAGTCACCGGGCAGGAAGAAGCCGACCAGCAGTCCGCACTCGGCGAAGACCACGAGCAGCAGCCCCGCGAGCCCGAAGTGGCCGAGCAGGAAGTTGGGCTGGATGAACTCCGGGCCGAGGGCGAGGGTCGCGGTCGTCACCTGACGAGGGTACCGACGCCCGGGCCACCGTTGGGCACGTGCGAGACCGGGGTTGACATACTCGGACCACCACCGCCCCTCACACCGACGACAACCGCCCGACTGGAGGTCGACCGCCATGCCCATCGCGAGCCCCGAGGTCTACGCCGAGATGCTGGACCGTGCCAAGGCCGGTGGCTTCGCCTACCCGGCCATCAACGTCACGTCGTCGGAAACGCTGAACGCCGCCCTGCGGGGCTTCGCCGACGCGGAGAGCGACGGCATCATCCAGCTCTCCACCGGTGGGGCGGAGTTCGCCTCCGGAACCAAGGTGAAGGACATGGTCACCGGAGCAGTCGCGATGGCCGAGTTCGCCCACGTCGTCGCGGAGAAGTACCCGGTGACCGTGGCGCTGAACACCGACCACTGCCCCAAGGACAAGCTGGACACCTACGTCCGCCCGCTGATCGCCTTGAGCCAGCAGCGGGTCGACGCCGGGCGGGCACCGCTGTTCCAGAACCACATGTGGGACGGCTCCGCGGTGGAGCTGAGCGAGAACCTGGAGATCGCCAAGGAGCTGCTGGCCGCCGCAGCCAGGGCGAAGATCATCCTGGAGATCGAGATCGGCGTGGTCGGCGGCGAGGAGGACGGCGTCGAGGCCGACATCAACGAGAAGCTGTACACCGCGCCGGGTGACTTCACCGCGACCATCGACGCCCTCGGTGCCGGCGACGAGGGTGCGCGCTACATCCTGGCGGCGACGTTCGGCAACGTGCACGGGGTGTACAAGCCGGGCAACGTCAAGCTGCGCCCGGAGGTGCTCAAGGAGGGTCAGAAGGTCGCCGCGGCCAAGCTCGGTCTGCCCGAGGGGTCCAAGCCCTTCGACCTGGTCTTCCACGGCGGCTCCGGCTCGCTGACCAGCGAGATCGACGAAGCCATCGGTTACGGAGTGGTGAAGATGAACGTCGACACCGACACCCAGTACGCCTTCACCCGACCCATCGCCGGGCACATGATGGCCAACTACGACGGCGTGCTCAAGGTCGACGGCGAGGTGGGCAACAAGAAGGTCTACGACCCGCGGGTCTACCTGAAGCTGGCCGAGACGTCGATGGCGGCCCGGGTGTCCAAGGCGTGCGATGACCTGCACTCCGCTGGCCGCATGCTGGCAGGCTGAGGACCATGAGCCTGCACCACCACGATCTGCTCGGCCCAGAACCCACGCTGCTGCCCGGCGACCCGGACGCCGAGTCGGACCTGCTGAACGGGGCCGACCCGACGTCGGTCGCCGCGGAGCACCCCTCGGCCAGCATCGCCTGGGCCACGCTCGCGGAGGCCGCGCTGGCCGCGGGTGAACCCGTGCAGGCCTACGCCTACGCCCGCACCGGGTACCACCGCGGCCTGGACCAGCTGCGCCGCAACGGGTGGAAGGGTTTCGGCCCGGTGCCCTACAGCCACGAGCCCAACCGCGGCTTCCTGCGGGCGGTCGCGGCGCTGCACCAGGCGACCACCGCAGTCGGTGAGGCCGACGAGCAGACCCGCACCCTGGATCTGCTCGACGACTGCGACCCCACGGCGGCGGCGGCCCTCGGGGTGCGCTGAGCTAGGACGCGCGATGGTCCTGGCGGCGCAGCGCCACCAGGACCAGGGTGCGCGCCACGGCCACCGCGTCGGCGAGGAGGACGTGTTCGTGGGGGCTGTGCGCGTCGCGCACCTCGCCGGGCCCCAGCTGCAGGGTCGGTACCCCGGCGCCTGCGTAGAGGCGGAGGTCGCTGCCGTAGGGGCCGCCCCGCTCCCGGGGCGGTGCCGCGCCGGTGACGTCGGCGTGGGCCCGGGCGACGCGGGCGCCGAGCGGGTGGCCCGACGGGAGGCGTCCGCTGGCGAACTGACCCCCGGTGAACGTCACCGTCGCGGGGTGCTCGCTCAGCCACGGGTGCCCGGCGCACACCTGCGCCACGCACTGCTCCAGCTCGGCGCGGGCGTGCGCGGGGTCCTCGCCGAGGCGCACCCCGAGGCGACCCTGCGCGACCAGGAGGTCGGGCACGGTGCTGGCCCAGTCGCCGGCGTGCACGGTCCCCACCGACAGGGTGTGGGGCACCGGGTGGTCGGCCATCAGCGGGTCCCGCTCGGTGTTGCGGGCTCGCTCCAGCTCGGCCAGGGCGGCGTGCAGCGGCAGGTAGGCGTCGATCGCGCTGACCCCGGCGTGGCGGGTGCTGCCGTGGGTGGCCAGGCCAGGTACGCGCAAGGTGAAGGTGAGCGCACCACCGTTGGCGGTCATCAGGGTGCCCGAGGTCGGTTCGGTGATCACGCAGGCGTCGCCGGTGTGCCCGCGGGCCAAGGTGCCGAACGCGCCGAGCCCGCCGTCCTCCTCGCCGACCACCAGGTGCAGCGCCACCGGCCCCGGC
>JBDTDI010000043.1:0-10038 GCA_039923155.1 Mycobacteriaceae bacterium
GCGTGGCAGGGTGAGGTCATGATCGAGACCGGCGTCATGCTGACCGACCGCGTGCTCCACGTCGCCGTCTCCACCGGCGACAAGGGCGCCTCGATGGACGACGCCGCCCTCGCCGCGCTGGTCCGCGTGCTTCGAGGTGACACCACCGAGATCGGCTGTGTCCTGCTGCAGGGCGCCGGAGCGAACTTCTGCACCGGTGGCAACGTGGCCGCGTTCGCTGCGGCCGACGACCCGGAGGCCGCCGTCGGGGAGATGGCGACTCGCTTCCACGTCGCCGTCACCGCGCTGACCTCGGCGCCGGTCCCGGTGGTCGCCGCCGTCACCGGTTGGGCTGCGGGGGCGGGGATGAGCACTGCGCTCACCGCGGACGTCATCGTGCGTGGGCCCGGGACCCGTTTCCGACCGGCGTACCCGTCGATCGGCTTCAGTCCCGACGGCGGCATGTCCTGGTCGCTGCCTCGCGCGATCGGTGCCGCACGGGCGCGGGACGTGCTGCTGACCGACGCGGTCATCGACGGGGAGAAGGCCTACGCGTGGGGCCTGATGACTCGGTTGGTGGACGACGACGCCGTCCGGTCCACCGCGCTGGAGGTGGCCACCGCGCTCGCCCACGGCCCCGCCCGTTCACACGCCGCGATCCGCACGCTGGTGCGGGAAGGCCGTCAGCGCACCCTGACCGAACACCTGCCGCACGAGGCGGAGGCCATCGCCGCCTGCGCGGCCAGCCGGGACGGCCGAGAAGGCGTACAGGCCTTCCTGCAGCGTCGCCCGCCCATCTTCGGGTCCTGAGCCGCACGCTCAGCGCGCACGCAGCTGCCCGGCCCCGTCCTCCAACCCGTGGAACAGGTCGGTCACCGGCTGGCCGCCCGTCCACGGGGGCACCGCCTGGACGAAGGTCTCCTGGCTGAAGATCTGCGTGCTGAGGTCGGTGGACAGCCCCAGCAGGAAGGCGCCGTCGGACTGGCTGGCGTGGGCGGCGAGCGCGTCCCGCTTCTGCTGCGCGTGCGCGCTGACGTCCACCCGGGCCGCGAGCGCCTGGTCCGGCGTGCCCATCGACGGGTCGGGCATCTGGTTCGGGTCCATTCCGGCGGCCTCCAGGGCGGCGCGTCCCTGCTCGAGGGAGGACCGTGGGATGGCGGCCCAGTACACCCGCCGGGGAACACCGGTGTCGGCCAGGGCAGCCACCGAGGCCATGGCCACCCGATGGGTCATCTTGTGGTCGGGGTGCCCGGAGTTGCCGTTCTCGTCGTAGGTGATGAGGACGTCGGGGCGGTAGCGCTGCAGGAGCGCGTCCAGGCCGGGCCGCACGTCCTCGACCGCGAGGTTGCTGAACGCCCGGTCCGAGCGTGCCGTCGGCCACTCGGGGATGCCGGAGTCGGGGTGGTCGAGCATCTCGAGGTGGGAGACACCCAGAATCGTGCACGACCGGACCAGCTCGGCGCGCCGGGTGGCGGCCACCGCGGCCGGGTCGTGGGCCGGGTCGATGGGCTTGATCCCGCCAGGCCCGTCGCCTGCGCTGCCGTCGGTGCAGGTCACGAGCACCGTCCGGATCCCGGCGGCTGCGGCCTTGGCCAGCACCCCACCGGTGGAGATCACTTCGTCGTCGGGGTGGGCGTGGACCGCCATCAGCGTCAGCACGTGCCGGACCGTACCGGGGCGGGTACGACCATGCTCGGGTTCAGCTGGGCCCTCACCCGACCTGGCGCAGCCGGACCGCCAGCAGGATCTCGCCGATGCCACGGAGCAGGAAGAAGATCCCGGCGAGCACGGCTGCCGTCCCGAGGGCCATGCCGGGCTGCACCACGAAGATGAAGCCTGCGACGAGGGTGAGCACGCCGAGGACGCCGTTGATGAGCTGGTCCTCGGACAAGGTGAACGCGGCGATGATCTCGTTGATGCCGGCGGCGAAGAACCAGAGGGTGACACCGACGATGATCGCGTAGAGGCCAGCACCGGGCTGGAAGATGCAGATCACCCCGGCGAGCAGGGACAACACCCCGAGGGCGATCACCCAGCCACGACCCGTGAGCTCCCCCGTCGAGATGCCGGCGATGGTCTGCGTGATGCCCTGCAGCAGCAGGCCGAAGCCGAGCAACAGAGCCAGAGCCACGACGGTGTAGCCGGGCACGACGAGGGCGAAGAAGCCCACGACGACGCCAATGACACCGTCGGCCATGAGCCAGCTCCAGCTGCGACGGGCGAAGGTGGAGCGTGAGGTGCTGCGACGGGGTGCGGCCACGGGAAGGTCCTCTCGGTGAAGCTGCGGTGTTCCGGCGACGCTACCGAGGTCCGTGGTGAATGCACCAGAGCAAGGACCCGCGGTACCCCTTTCGTGATGCCCGCACCGTGACCATGATGGAACGACCCGATCCGAGAGGATGACCATGACCACGCTCACCGGCCGGCCGGGAACCGCGTTGCTCGTGATCGACGTCCAGAACGACGTCGTCAGCGGTGCCCACGAGCGCGACGTGGTGGTCGCCAACGTCGTCATTCTGACCAACAAGGCCCGCGCAGCTGACGTTCCCGTGATCTGGGTGCAGCACAACGACACGGGCATGCTCCGCGGCAGCGAGGGCTGGGCCCTGGTGCCCGAGCTGCGTCGGGAGGCGTCCGAGCCACTGGTGCACAAGAGCTACGGCGACTCGTTCGAGGACACCGACCTCGAGGACGTGCTGGCGGCCCGTCACGTCGGGCGGCTCGTCGTCGCGGGCGCGCAGACCGACGAGTGCATCCGCTCGACCCTGCACGGGGCGATAGCACGGGGGTACGACGCCTTGCTGGTGAGCGACGCCCACACCACGGAGGACTCGAGCGAGTGGGGCGCCCCGACGCCGGACAAGGTGATCACCCACACCAACCTGTACTGGGGAAACCACCGGGCCCCGGGACGCGAGGCCGGCACGGTGACCACCGCCGAGGTGACGTTCGGCTGACACCGACCGGCCGACGAGCCCGTCAGCTCTCAGGCGGCCGCGGTCGCGCGCAGCTGGTGAACGCGGGTGCGCAGGTCACCACGGCGCACCTCGAGCACCCGGCGGTTCGTCAGCGCCGTCCACTCCGGCGACTGCTGCTCCCAGCCGGAGGAGGCGACGACCACAGCGTGGGTGTCCACCCGGTACCGCAGGGCGAAGGTGTCCGGGTCGTCACCCTTGGCCGCCACCCGCGGCGGGTCCCAGTACTCCACCGCGTACAGCGCGTCGTGGGTGAGCAACAGACAGTTCAGGGACAGGAACTCGGTCCGCTCGGCGATCTGTGAGGTCGCCTCGTCCAGCGCCTGCAGGACATCACCCTCCCGCGCGAGCGCCAGCACCAGACGGAAGTAGCGCTCACTGTCGGTCGAGCCCACCGGCGCGTCGCCCCCCGCGTCGGTCAGCAGCCCGTCGAGCTCGTCGTTCGGCCAGGCCCAGCCGTTGTGCGCGAACGCGACGCCGCCGGCGAGGAATGGGTGCGTGTTCTCAGCCAGGTTCGACATGCCGGGGCTCGCCTTGCGCAGGTGCAGCAGCGTGGCATCGGTCCGCGCGGTGTCGCACAGCTCGTCGAAGGTCCGGCTGCCGAGAGCCGGCTCCGGCGCCTTCGTCAACCGCAGCTGGTCACTCTCGTTCCAGAACGCGCAACCCCAGCCGTCGCAGTGCACCTTGGACATCGACCGGAACGGGTCCAGCTCCGCACCCAGCAGCTCCCGCGGGGTGCGGGCACGGTCGGCGACGACCCCGAGCAGACGACACATCTGATGTTCTCCTTGATCCTGTGGTGGTTGATCTCGTGGTGGTTGGTCAGCGGATCACGGCGACCGCCGCGTCGTTGCGATCGATCCCGTCCTGACCGTCGGCCGCACCCCGCCCTCGCCGACCACGCCGCAGGCGACGCTCGAGGTAGCGGGCCAGGGCCGACAGAGCCACGTTCACCACGACGTACAGCAGGCCGACGATGAGGTAGGTCTGGATCAGCAGGTGGGTGACGGCGGTCAGGTTGGTGGCCGTCTTCATCAGCTCCGGATAGCTGACCACGTAGCCGAGCGTGGTGTCCTTGAGCAGCGCCACCAGCGAGGTGACCAGCGTGGGGATGATGATTCGGATGGCTTGGGGCAGCACGACGAGTCGCATCGACTGCCAGTGGCGCAGCCCGACCGCCGCTGCCGCCTCGCTCTGGCCCCGGTCCAGCGCGTTGATCCCCGCCCGGAACACCTCGGCCAACACGGCGGTGTTCACCAGGATGATCGGCACCACCAGCTTGCCGAAGATGGGCAGGTTCAACCCGAGTCCGGGCAGGGCCAGCAGGAACGCGTAGATCAGCAGCAGCAGCGGGATCGAGCGGAAGAGCTCGATGTAGGCCGAGGCGAGGGTCTTGACCACCCTGTTGCGCGACAGCCGCAGCAGGGCCAGGACGGCCCCGGCCGGAAACGAGACAACCGCTCCCACGGCCGCTGCCTTCAACGTCCCTTCCACCCCCTTCAACAGGTAGCGGACGTAGCCGGCCTGCGCGAACGCGGTCCACCGGTCCGCACTGAGCTGCCCGTTGAGGCTGAACTGGCGCAGGGCGGCCCCGATCACCGCAGCGATCACCGCCACCGAGACGACGGTGACGATCACCGCTCGCCGCCGGGCGCGTGGGCCGGGGGTGTCGAACAGGACGCTGGTGGTACTCACCTCCGGATCGCCACCTTCCGCTCGATCCACCCACCGGCCAACGCCCCCGCGAGCGCCAGCAGCACGTAGAGGGCGCCGGCGACCAGGAAGGTCGAGCTGATCGCGAACTTCAGGTTGAGGTACTGCGTCTGGTAGGTCAGGTCGGCCACCCCGACGGCCGAGGCCAACGACGAGCCCAGCGCCACCCCGATGAAGGTGTTGACCAGGGGCTGCACCATGGCCCGGAACGCCTGGGGAAGGATCACGAAGCGCAGGCTCTGGTTGAACGTCAGGCCGATCGCCCTCGCCGCCTCCGCCTGCCCCACCGCAACCGCGTTGATCCCCGCCCGCATGGCTTCGCAGACGAACGCGGCGGCGGACAGGGCCAGCGCCGCCGCCACGGTGACGAACAGCGAGTAGGTCAGGCCGATGTCCGGCAACCCGAACACGAACAAGATCAGCAACGACAGCAGCGGGATGTTCTTGAAGAACTCCACGTAGATCGTCCCGATCACGCGCAGCGGCGCGATCGGACCCACTCGGAAGACGGCCACCACCGTCCCGATGATCAGCGCACCCACGTACCCCACGGCCGTGAGCCCCAGGGTGACCTTGAACCCGGAGAGGATGGTGCCGAAGTTCGTCAGGATCTCGTCCATGCCGCGACAGCTCAGGAACCCGGGACGGAGCCGATCTGCGGCGGCGCGGGGGCGTCGCCCTTGACCACGGTGCCGATGGTGGCCTTCCACAGCTTGGCCCACCGACCGTCGGCAAAGATCGTCTTCAGCCATGCGTCGACGAACGTCTTGGCGGCGGGCTGGTTCATCGGCAGGCCGATCCCGTAGGGCTCCTTGGTGAACGGCTGCCCCACCACCTTGACGGCCTTGTTGCTGCTCGCGGCGCTGATCAGGATGCCCTGGTCGAGCACGTAGGCGTCGACCCGGCCCTGCTGCACAGCCGCCACGCACTCGTCGTTGGTCTCGAACAGCTGGACCTTCGCCTTGGGCGCGTACTTCTCCAGGTCGAGCGCGGCGGTCGAGCTCTGCTCGGTCGCCACGGTCTTGCCGGCCAGGTCCGCCACCGTCTTGATGGCGTCGTTGCCGGACTTGACCATGATCGCGTCGCCCGACTCGTAGTAGGGGCCGGCGAAGGCGATCTTCTTGGCCCGGGCCGGCGTGATCGTGTAAGTGGCGAACACGGCATCGACGGAGCCGTTCTGCAGCAGCGTCTCCCGGGTGTTGACGGTGACGTTGGTCAGCTTCGTCAGCGCCTGGACGTCCGATCCGCCGGTGATGTACCGGGAGAGCATCTGCGCCAGGCCCGCGTCGAAACCGGTGAGCGCACCGGTGCTGATGTCACGCATGTCGAACAGCGGGCTGGAGTCGGTGCCGCCGACCCGGAGGTAGCCCTGCTTCTTGATCGCGCCCGCCCACGCGTTGCCGCTCACCGTCGCGGCGTCTGCGACCGGAGCACCCGTGATCACGCTGTCGTAGGCGCTGGTGCCACCGGCGGCGGTGGATCCGCCCACACTCCCCGGCGGGGTGGGGGTGCTGGAGCTCCCGCACGCGGTCAGCCCCGCCCCGAGTCCGATGCACACCAGCACCGACACCATTGTGCGGGAGCCTCGAACCGTCATCGGATACATGGAGATCTCCTCGTCATTGTGGGCAGCACCCGGCAGGTTGGTGGTCGAGTGTGGATCAATGGGACAGGATCTTGGAAAGAAAGTCCTTGGCGCGCTCGGTCTGCGGATCGCCGAAGAATGATTCCGGGTCGGCGACCTCGACCACCTTTCCCGCATCCAGGAACACGACCCGGTCAGCGGCTCGACGCGCGAAGCCCATCTCGTGGGTGACGACGACCATGGTCATCCCGTCCCGGGCCAGCTCGACCATGACGTCGAGGACCTCTTTGATCATCTCCGGGTCCAGGGCGGACGTCGGCTCGTCGAAGAGCATCAGCTTGGGGCGCATCGCCAGGGCCCGCGCGATCGCGACCCGCTGCTGCTGGCCACCGGAGAGCTCGGCCGGGTAGCTGTCAGCCTTGCCGACGACGCCGACCCGCTCCAACAGTGCGCGCGCCTGCTCCTGCGCCTGCTTCTTGTCCAGTCCGCGCACCCGGATCGGACCGAGGGTCACGTTGTCCAGCACCGTCTTGTGGCCGAACAGGTTGAAGGACTGGAAGACCATGCCGACGTCGGAGCGCAGCTGCGCGAGCGCCTTGCCCTCCTCGGGCAGCTCGACGCCGTCGATGGTGATCGACCCGGACGTGGCGGTCTCCAACCGGTTGATGCACCGGCACAACGTCGACTTGCCGGAGCCGGAGGCACCGACCACCACGACCACCTCGCCGCGGCGCACGGTCAGGCTGACGCCGTCCAGGGCGGTGAAGGCCCCGAACTGCTTGCGCACATCGGTGACGCGCAACAGTGGGGCCGCCAGCCCGGCAGACTCCGGTATGGGGGTGGACACAGCGGAAAGGTATTCACCTCGTGCGTGTCAGAGCAAGCTGGACGATGCTACGTCACCCACATGCCGCCTGTTCGGCTCCTATTCCGGACATTCCTCGCTAAATTTCTAAACAACGCCTAAAGCTCGGCGGCACCCTCGTCGTCGAACAGACCCTCCACGGAGAGGTACCGCTCGCCGGTGTCGTAGCAGAAGGTCAGCACCCGGGTGCCGGCCTCGAGGTCCGGGAGCTTCTGCGCCACCGCCGCCAGCGATGCACCCGAGGACGGGCCGACGAAGATGCCCTCGGTCCGGGCGGCCCGCACCGCGTAGCCGTAGGCGTCCTCCTCGCTGACTCCGATGGTGCCGTCGAGGGTGTCGAGGTGCAGGTTGACGGGGATGAACCCGGTACCGAGGCCCTGCAGCTTGTGCGGGGCCGGGTCGCCGCCGGCGATGACCGCGGACTTGGCCGGCTCCACCGCGTAGGTCTTCAGGTTCGGCCAGTGCTCCTTGAGCGCCTCGCTGACCCCGGTGATGTGGCCGCCGGTGCCCACGCCGGTGATCAGCACGTCGAGGCCGTCGGGGAAGTCGCGCAGGATCTCCTGGGCCGTGGTCTCGCGGTGCACGTCGATGTTGGCCGGGTTCTCGAACTGCTGGGGCATCCACGCACCGTCGTGCTCGGCCACGATCTGCTCGGCCTTCGCGATCGCCCCCTTCATCCCGTCACCGCGCGGGGTGAGCACGAACTTGGCGCCGTAGGCGGCCATCAGCCGGCGGCGCTCCACCGACATCGACTCCGGCATGACCAGGATCAGCGGGTAGCCCTTGACGGCGGCGACCATGGCCAGGCCGATGCCGGTGTTGCCCGAGGTGGGCTCGACGATGGTGCCGCCGGGCTTGAGCACCCCGCGCTGCTCGGCGTCGGTGATCATGGCCAGGCCGATGCGGTCCTTGATCGACCCGCCCGGGTTGGCTCGCTCGAGCTTCATCCAGACCTCGACGGGGCCGTCGAAGAGGCGGGCGAGCCGCACGTGCGGGGTGTCCCCGATGACGTCGAGAATGCTGTCGGCCTTCATGTGTCCTCCGGTGCCAGAAAGTACGGTCAGAGGTAGAACTCCAGGGCGGGGTCGGTGTCTTCCCTCGCTCCGAGCCCGGACCCGTTCCTGGTGCCGCCGCGAGGACGGCGCGGGTCGATGCCCGCGCTGGTGGACACCACCGAACCCGGTGCGACGCTTCGGGTCAGCCAGACGTTGCCCCCGATGCGGCTGCCGGCCCCCACCACGGTGTCCCCGCCCAGGATCGTGGCCCCGGAGTAGATGACGACGTCGTCCTCGACGGTCGGGTGCCGCTTGCTGGCCCGCATCCCCTTGCTCACCACGAGGGCACCCAGGGTCACGCCCTGGTAGAGCCGCACCCGCTCACCGATCACGCAGGTCTCCCCGATCACCACACCGGTCCCGTGGTCGATGGCGAACGAGCCCCCCAGGTGGGCTCCGGGGTGGATGTCGATGCCCGTGGCCCGGTGGGCCAGCTCACCCACGACCCGGGCGAGCAGGCGCACCCCGCTGATGTGCAGCTGGTGGGCCATGCGGTGCACCGCGGTGGCGAAGAAGCCCGGGTAGGCCAGGATCACCTCGTCGACCCCGGACGCGGCCGGGTCACCGTCGGCGGTGACGGCAGCGTCCAGCAGCAGGGCGGCCCGGATCCGGGGCAGCGCGGCGACCAGCGTCGCCCCCGCGGTGGCACGGGTGGCGGCGTCGACGTCGGGCAGGTCGAGGCCCTGCTCCAGCAGGTGGACGAAGGAGTCCGCGTCGGCCGCCACCCCGTCGGCGCGGCAGTGGGCGCCCCGGGTGAAGTGGGGGAACAACAGCGCCAGGTAGGCGTGGATGAGGTGCTCGGCGACGTCGGGCAGGTCCGGTGGCAGCCGGTAGGCCGCGCGCTCCGCGGCGAGCACCTCGGTGAAACCGGCGGGGAGCTGCAGGACCTGAGCGCTGGAGACCACGCGGCGACGCTACGCGGACCCCCCGTCCAGCGTCGGCCGGAGCAGGCCATTTTCTTGACTCGTTCAAGAAAGATGACATGATGGGCGCATGCCTGTGACCGGAGAAGCCGAGCGTGCGCTTCGGGGCGTCGCGCTTCGGGTGACCCGTCCCCGGGTCGCGGTGCTGGCCGAGGTGCACGCCCATCCGCACGCCACCACCGACGCCCTCATCCAGCTCGTCCGGCAGCACCTGCCGACCGTCTCGCACCAGGCGGTCTACGACGTGCTCCGGGTGCTGACCAACGCCGGCCTCGTCCGACGCATCGAACCCTCCGGCTCGGCGGCCCGCTACGAGGCGCGGGTGGGCGACAACCACCACCACCTCGTGTGCCGTGCCTGCGGAACCATCGTCGACGTCGACTGTGCCGTCGGCGAGGCGCCCTGCCTCGTGCCCGCTGAGGATCACGGCTTCGCCGTCGACGAGGCCGAGGTCATCTACTGGGGCCGCTGCGCAGCCTGCGCCGCCCTCCCCTGATTCCCCGATCACCCCCGATCACCCCCGCCTGAAAGAGGAAGCCTGTGACCGAGACCGACCACGTCACCGTCGAGAGCAAGATGAGCCAGGAGGAGGCGGGCGGTTGCCCCGTCGGCGGCCAGTTCGCCCACCCCACCGAGGGCGGCAACAACCAGGACTGGTGGCCCCGTCAGCTCAACCTGAAGATCCTGCGCAAGAACCCCGCCGTCGCCAACCCGATGGGCGAGGAGTTCGACTACGCAGCGGAGTTCGCCACGCTGGACCTGGACGCCGTCATCGCCGACGTCGACGCCCTGATGACCACCTCGCAGGACTGGTGGCCGGCCGACTCCGGGCACTACGGCGGGCTCTTCGTCCGGATGGCCTGGCACAGCGCGGGCACCTACCGGGTGGGTGACGGCCGAGGCGGCTCGGGAGCGGGCATGCAGCGCTTCGCCCCGCTGAACA
>JBDTDI010000044.1:0-2832 GCA_039923155.1 Mycobacteriaceae bacterium
GTGGAAGGGGAAGGTGACGCTGGTGAACTCACCCCGTGCGGTGAGGACCTCGGCGCCGGCGGGCAGCGACGAGGCCACCATGCCGACCAGCACCGAGGCCTGGTTCCCGATCGCCACCCTGTCGGCACCCACCCCGACCAACGCGGCGTAGCCGGCACGGGCACGCTCGACGGCCTCGTCGAAGCGGGCTGGATCGGCCCGACCGCTTCGCCAGTCCCCCAGTGCGTCCTGCACCGCACCCACGACGCGCTGCGGGGGCAGGCCCAACGTGGCGGTGTTCAACCACACGGTGTCGCTGGCGAACTCGTGCTGGGCCCGGAGCAGGGCGGGTGGTGCACTCATCCCGCCATCATGGCCGACGGCTCGTCCACCGTTCAGCAGCGAGACCTGCCGCCGCTCCTCCTCACCCGGCGGTCGTGACACGCGGGGGCGGCACGGTTGGCGGCTCAGGGGCGCAGACGCACCAGGACCGCGTGGGACCGCTCTGCCGCCACGTCCAGCGTGGCGCGGCGAGGCTCGGGGGTGTCGAGCCAGCGGGGGCTGAGCAGCGGGGCGAGCGCACGGAGGCGGGGATCGGCAAGCACGATGTCGACGCTGCGGCGATCTCCCCCGGTCACGAGGACGTCGAGGTGAAGGCCCAGCAGCGTCCTCGCCGCCGTGTCCGCCGCCTGTTCCAGGGCGCGGCGGGTCTGCCCGGCGCGACGCCGGGCGAAGCGCTGCTGCGACCAGCCGCCCGCCGCGGTGCGGCCCTGCACGTGTCTGCGGGCGGTGGAGCTGGTCTGCACCCGGCCCTGCACCGCCACCCCGGCGGTGTGGCCACCGGCCCGCACGAGCAGCAACCCCACCCGGTGCGGGAGCGCGAGGTGGGCGTGCAGCGGTGCCAACCAGAGCCCGGCCACCGAGCCGGGCTCCAGCCCCGCGACGGTGGGCACGATCTCGACGGTGGTCCCGTCCTCGGTGTCCAGCCGTGTCCGGTGGACGTCCACGACCGTGTGCAGCACCGCTCCGTGGCGCTCGGCCACCCCGGCGCAGAAGCGGTCCAGCCGGTCGGGCTCCACCTCGACCTCGCGGCCGCCCCCCGCCAGCTCCCGGGTGCGCGACACCGGCTCAGCCGGCGAGCAGCTGAGAAGGGGCCAGCTCGGCCGCGGACAGGCGCTGCGCGCCCCGAAAGCCCGCCCCGCTCAGCACCGCGTGGAGCTCGGGATCGGTGTCCACCTCGTGCCCGACGTGAGCCTGCCCCTGCACCGCCCAGCCCTCGCCGCTGCCGGTCAGCTGCCGACTGCTGCCGTCCGCGGCGAGCCGCACGGCCACGGTGGCCACCGCGTCCAGCGATTTCAGCTCGGCCGGCTCGGGGGCGGGCAGCAGCTCCAGTCCTCCGCCCCGCAGCCTGACCTGCGCGGCGCCCACCGCAGCGACCAGCTCACCGCGGCTGTGCAGTCGGGAAATGTCGTCGAACCCGGCCCGTGCACTCGCGTTCTCACCGGGACGGGGCACGACACCACCCTAGGTGGGTCCCGGTTTGCCTCGACCGACCGCCAAGGGCCTGCCGTGGTGGGATCGGGACGTGGTGGACATCTTCGACGTGCTGGTCCTGGGTCTGGGGCCTGCCGGTCGCGCCGCGGCGTCCGCCTGTGCCGCGGCGGGTCTGGTGGTCGCGGGCATCGACCCGGCCCCGGACCGGCGGTGGGCGGCCACGTACGGGGCCTGGAGCGACGAGCTCGACCCCGCCACCCCGGTGGCCATCCGGCTGGACGCGCCCGGGGCGTGGACGACCCGTCGCCACACGCTGGACCGGGCCTACTCGGTGCTGGACACCGACCGGCTGCAGTCATCGCTGTCGCTGGCGGGTGTCGAGGTCCGGCGGACCCGCGCGGTGGACGTCGACGCCCACGTCGTGACCACGTCTGACGGTCACCAGGTCCGGGCCCGGTTGGTGCTCGACGCGCGCAGCGCCTCGGTCGCCGGCCGTGTGCAGCAGGTGGCTTACGGCGTCATCGTCGACCGCGCCGTCGCCGAGCCGGTGCTCGACGGTGCCCAGGCACTCTTCATGGACTGGCGTCAGCCGCGCGACGTGGACCCGCGTGCCGCCCCGACCTTTCTCTACGTCCTGCCCCTGGGCTCCGACCGCGTGTTGGTGGAGGAGACCTGCCTGGCCGGGCGCCCCGCTCCCTCGGGCGCCGAGCTACGGCGTCGGTTGGTTCGCCGCCTGCAGGGCCACGGGGTGGTGCTTGGCGGGGACGAGCCGGTGGAGCACGTCCGCTTTGCGCTCGACACCCCGCTACCGGCCGCCGAGTGGCGCGGTGGTGTGCCCGCGGTGCCTCGCCTCGGGGCGGCCGCCCCCCTGGTCCACCCGGCGACCGGCTACAGCGTGGCCGCGTCCTTGGCCCTGGCGCCGCACGTCGCGCTAGCGGCGCAGGCCGACGACCCGGCCCGCGAGGTGCAGCGGCTGCTGTGGCCACGGTCCGCCCGAGCGGTGCACGCCCTGCGGCGACACGGGTTGCGGGTCGTGCTCGGGCTGCCCCCCGCCCAGGTGCCCGAGCTGTTCGCCGCGTTCCTGGACCTGCCCGTGCACCACCAGCGGGCGTACCTCAGCGAGCGGACGTCACCGGTCGACGTCGCCGCCGCGATGACGGCGCTGCTGCCGGACCTCTCCTGGCCGGTGCGTCGCGGGCTGGTGGGGACCCTCAGACGGTGAAGCCGAGGGCGCGGAGCTGCTCGCGGCCGTCCTCGGTGATCTTGTCCGGCCCCCACGGCGGCATCCACACCCAGTTGATCTTGATGCCGTCGGCGAGGCCGTCCGTGGTCAGCGCCGCGCGGGCCTGCTCCTCGATG
>JBDTDI010000045.1:0-10381 GCA_039923155.1 Mycobacteriaceae bacterium
CACCAGCACGTCGGCCCTGGTGATGAGCTCGGTCAGCGTGGCCCGGCCGTCGTCGCTCTTCAGGTCCAGCGCGATGGACTCCTTGTTGCGGTTGCACGACAGGAAGTACGTCGAGTGCCGCTCCCCGTCGGGGCCAGGCACGAACGGCGGACCCCAGCTGCGGGTGTCGTCGCCGCTGCCCGGCGACTCGACCTTGATCACCCGGGCGCCGAGGTCACCCAGCATCATCGCGGCGTGCGGGCCGGCCAGGGCGCGGGACAGGTCGACGACGAGCACGTCGGACAGGGGCCCGATCATGACGCCACCACCCCGGACTCGACCGTCGCGGACGCGGCCGTCCCGGCCCCGACGAAGTCGCACCCCGCCGATGTCGCGCCCCCGGAGAGCTGGGCGTAGCCGGGACCTCGGTCGAAGAAGGCCTCCGGCCCCGAGCGCGCGCCCCGCAGCCGCGCGCGCAGCGCGTCGGTGGCGGCGTGGTCGGCAGCGGGCTCGTCGGTCGTGCCGACGACCACCACGCCGTAGTCGGCGGCGGCAGCACCGGCTGACACCTTGCCCCACAGCACGTCGCGGACGACGTGGTCGACGTCGCGCTCCAGGGGATCGCCCCAGCCGCCACCCCCGGTGGTGCGGATGCGGATGAGGCCGCCGGCGGGCACGAGCTCGGAGTCGGCGAGAGCGTCGACCACCCGCTCGTCGGGGCCACCCGGGTCGATGGTGACCGAGAACGAGGCCCCGGCCTTGCCGCCCTTGACGCCCCAGCAGGCCAGGATGGACCGGTCGGCGATGGACATGAAGTGCGCGTCGCGGCGCATCCGGATGTACTTCTCGTACCCCAGGCCGCCCCGGAACTGTCCGGCGCCGCCGGAGTCCCTGGCCAGCCCGAGCCGTTCGACGATGAACGGGAAGCGGGCCTCGGTGAACTCTGTGGGCAGGTTGCGGGAGTCGGGGACGACGTGGATGGTGTCCTCGCCGTCGGCGTAGTAGCGCCCACCGGAGCCGCCGCCGAGCACCTCGCGCATCAGGTAGGGCTCGCCGGCGTCGTCGTTGCCGTACACCCCGGTGTAGCGGATGGTCTCCTGGTCGGCGGGCATCCGACCGTCGACGGCCTTGGCCACCACCCCGGACAGGACACCGAGCAGCCGCAGGATGACGAAGGTCCGTGCGTTGGTCGGGGCCGGGAAGATCGGCGTGAGCAGGGTGCCGGGCGGCGGGAAGCGCATGTCGATGAGGTCGACGACGCCCTCGTTGACGTCGAGCTCCGCCATCCGCTCGGGGGTGTCGGCGAGGTTGCGCAGCACCGGTGCGAGCCACTTCTTGAGGAAGTTGCCGTCGGCGTAGTTCCCGCAGTGGTTGATGGGTCCCTTGGCCTGCGGCGCGGTGCCGGTGAAGTCGATGACGAGCTTCGGTCCGTCCGGGTCGTCCTCGCCGACCTTGGTCAGGGTGATCCGCTGGGTGTGCAGCTTCGGGTCGTCCACCCCGGCGTGCTCGGCGTAGTCCTCCCACGTCCAGGTTCCGGTGGGGATCTTCGAGAGGATCTCGCGGCGGAAGGTCTCGGTGGTGCCGGCGATGATGGCGTCGAAGCAGGCCTCCACGGTCTGTCGGCCGTAGCGGGTGAACAGCTCGGTCAGCCGGCGCGAGCCCATCAGGCAGGCCGAGCACTCCGCGTCGAGGTCGGCGGCCAGCGAGTCCGGCATGCGGGAGTTGCGGGTCATGATGGCCAGCGCTGCCCGGTTGGGCACACCGGCGTCCCAGAGCTTGATCGGCGGCACCATCAGTCCCTCCTCGAACACGCTCCTCGCGTGGCTGGGCATCGAGCCGGGTACCGCGCCGCCGATGTCGTCGTGGTGGCCGAAGGCCTGGACGAAGGCGACCACCTCGGGGCCCTGACCGTCGTCGTGGAACACGGGCACGGTCACGCACAGGTCGGGCAGGTGCCCAATGCCACCCTCGGACCGGTAGACGTCGTTGTGGAAGTACACGTCGCCCGGGCGCATCGTCTCCAGCGGGAAGTCGCGGGCGATCGGCTGGACCAGCGCGCTGTAGGAGCGGCCCGTCAGCTTGCGGAGCAGGCGGTCGTGGATGCCGGCGCGGTAGTCGTGGGCGTCGCGGATCATCGGCGACCGGGAGGTTCGCCCGATCGCGGTCTCCACCTCCCTCTCGATCGAGGCGAGGCTGCCGGCGACGATCTCCTGCAGCACCGGGTCCACCGTCGCGGATCCCGCGAGCGTCTGCGTCCTCATGCCGATACCTCCGTGGTGGTGACGAGCAGGTTGTCGAGGTGGTCGACCCGCACGGTGAAGCCTGGGTGCACCGGCGTCGTCGAGCCGTACTCCTCGATGATCGCAGGGCCGGCCAGCACGTCGCCGGGGGCCAGGTCGGGGCGCCAGTAGACGGCCGCGTCGACGTAGCCGGCGGCGGTCTCGAAGCAGACCGGGCGGGTCGCGGTGCGGGCCCGCTCGGCGTTGCCGTCACCGGCGCTGCGCTCGAGCAGGTCCGGACGACGGATCGGACCGATGCCCGACACCCGCAGGTTCACCCACTCCACGGCCTGGGTCGCCTCGCCGCGGAAGTCGTAGCCGTAGAGCGCGTGGTGCGCGTCGTGAAAGGCGTCGGCCACCGCCTGTGCCGCGGCGAGGTCGAGCACCCCGGCCGGCACCGGGACCCGCACCTCGAAGGCCTGCCCGAAGTACCGCAGGTCAGCGGTGCGGTCGTAGCGGTGCTCGGCCGCCGGAAAGCCCTGCCCGGTCAGGGCGGTGCCCGCCTCGGTCTGCAGCTCGACGAAGGTCGCCTCCACCGTCGCCGGGTCCAGGTCGTCGTGACGCCGGATGGCGGTGCGGACGTAGTCGTTCTTCACGTCCACGGTCAGCAGACCGAACGCGGAGACGTTGCCCGGGTTCGGTGGGACGAGCACCCCGCGCAGCCCGAGGATGTCGATCAGGCGGCACAGCAGCAGCGAGCCGGAGCCACCGAACGTGGCCAGGGTGAAGTCGCGCACGTCCAGGCCCCGCTTGACGGTGATCTGGCGGACCGCGTTCGCCTGGTTCCAGGCGGAGATCTCCAGGATGCCGATCGCGCACGCCTCGGGGGTCAGGCCCAGTCGCGGGGCCAGCTCGATGAGCCCGGCACGGGCGGCCTCGACGTCCAGGGGCACCTCGCCGCCGAGCAGGTGCGGCGGAATCCGGCCGAGCAGGAGGTGGGCATCGGTGACGGTGACCTCGCGGCCACCCTTGCCGTAGCAGAGGGGACCCGGGTCGGCCCCGGCCGAGGCCGGACCCACCTTGAGCGCCCCCTCGGGCGACACCCGGGCGATCGATCCGCCCCCGGCGCCGACGGTGACCACGTCGATCATCGGGATCTTCGACGGGTACACCCCTACGCTGCCCTCGGTGGTCAGGGTGGGTTCGCCCTCGAGCACCACGGACACGTCGGTGGACGTGCCGCCACCGTCGCAGGTGAGCACCTTGTCGAAGCCGGCGTTGCGGGCGATCAGCGCGGCCCCGAGCGCACCCGCCGCCGGGCCGCTGAGCACCGTGGTGATCGGCTGGTGCACGACCTCGTCGGCCGAGAGAACGCCACCGTTGGACTTCATCACGTAGAACGGCACCGGAGTGTCGCTGCCCGCGAAGTCGTTGAGCCGCTGAGCGATCGAGCGGACGTAGGCCGACACCTTCGGCTTGACCGCGGCGTCGACCAGCGTCGTCATGGAGCGCTCGTACTCGCGGTACTCGCGCAGCACCTGCGAGGAGATCGACACCACCGCCTTCGGGTGCTCGCGGGCGAGGACGTCGCGCATCTGCTGCTCGTGGCTGGGGTTGGCGTAGGAGTGCAGGAAGCACACCCCCAATGTGGTGATGCCGCGCTCGCGGAACCACCGAGCGACCTCGACCGCGCGCTCGGTGTCGAAGGGGCGCAGCTCGGCGCCGGTGTGGTCCAAGCGGCCGCCGATCGTCTTGACCAGGTGCGCCGGCACGATCCGGTCTGGCTTGACCCAGAAGTAGGAGTTGCCGTACCCGTCGGGCACCGACTGCCTGGCGATCTCCAGGACGAACTCGTAACCCTCGGTGGTGATGAAGCCGAGCTCGTCGACCTTGCCCTCCAGCAGCTGGTTGGTGGCCACCGTGGTGCCGTGGCTGACCGCGGCCAGCGCGTCGCCACCCTCCCCGAGCAGTCCGAGCACCTTGTGCACGCCGGCGATGAAACCCTCCGCCGGGTCGTCAGGGGTGGAGGGCGTCTTCGTGGTGGTCAGCTCACCGGTGTTCTGGTCGAAGGCGACGACGTCGGTGAACGTGCCACCGGTGTCGATCCCGATCCGGATGTGTGCAGGCGTCATGGGATCGAGTCAACTGGCACTAGTGCACAAAGTCGTTGGCGAATGTTGCCGATGGGGCCGACCGGGTTTCAGCAGGCGGGCCAAGGCCGCGGCCGGACCGGTGACGCAGACGGCCGACGTCAGCGGTGTCGACCCACCAGCCCGCCCACGAGCACTCCGGCCAGGGCCACCACCGCGCCGAGCACGGCCCCGCTGAGGAAACCGTCCCCGCCCATGGCGGCGTTGCCGGTCCTGCTCGGCTTGGCGGGCGCGACGAACACGCCGGGTTCGGCGACGACCGTCCCGGCGGGGAAGACCACGGGAACCGGAACCGTGACCGGCTGCGCCTTGCCGGTGAGCACGTCGTCGACGGAGGAGAAGAACTCGGCCGCAGTCTTCTTCGTGACGCCGACCAGCATCCGCTGCCCGACCCCGGCCACCGCGCCGCCGATGACCGCGTCGGCGTCGTAGGTCAGCCGGGTGGAGCCGTCGCCCACGTCGGCCAGCGTCACCCGCACCTCGGTGCTCACCGTGCCGGGGCCGCCGGCCCCGGACGCCTTCATCAGGAAGGAGCTGGGCTCCTGCTGCTCGCACAGCATCACCTCCCCGGTGTAGGTGCCCTTGATCGAGGCCACACCGGCGGTCACGACCATCCGGTAGGCGTCCGGGCCGGTGGCCTCGAGCCGTTCACAGCCCGGGATGGTGCGCACGAGGACGGCGGGGTCGTTCAGCGCCGACCAGACCTGGGCGACGGGAGCGTGCAACAGGGCCTCGCCCTTGACCTTCATGGCTTGTTCTCCTCGGGGGTGGGACGAGCGTGGGTGCGGCGGAGCTCGAACAGCTCGCTCGGTGAGATGGGCATGGCGGTGATGACAAAGCCCTCAGCGTCCTCGATCGCCGAGGCGAAGGCGGCCGAACCCGGGATGACCCCGGCTTCTCCGGCGCCCTTCACGCCCAGCGGGTTCATCGGTGACGGGGTGACCAGGTGGTCGATCTCGATCGTGCGGGGGACCTCGCTGACGTAGGGCATCAGGAAGTCCATGAAGGACGCGTTCTGCAGCTGGCCGGACTCGTCGTAGGCCATCCGCTCGTACAGCGCGCCCCCGACGCCCTGGGCGACCCCGCCGTGGATCTGCCCCTCGACGATCCTGGGGTTGATCAGGTTGCCGCAGTCGTGCACCACGCAGTAGCGCAGGATGGTGATCTCGGCGGTGTTCGGGTCGGTCTCGACGACCACGGCGTGGATGCCGCTGGCGAAGGTGGACTGCATCGGCGAGAAGAAGGAGCGGCCCTCCAGCCCCGGCTCTTCGCCCTCGGCCACCGGCGGCTTGCTGGTGTCGCCGACCGCGAACTGGGTGGCCAGCTGCGAGGACTCGTCGAAGGCGTACCGCAACGGGTTCGCCAGCACGGCGATGGTGCCGAGCGTGAGCACCGGGCTCCCCGGCGCGCCGACGACCCCGACCGTTCCGTCCACGATCTCCAGGTCCGTCGGGTCCACCTCCAGCGCCTCCGCCGCGAGCTTGAGGGCCTTGTCGCGAACGGCTCGTGCCGCCAGCGCGATGGCCGAGCCGCTCATCACGGCGGCTCGGGACGCGAAGGTGCCGACGGCGTAGCCCATGCGACGGGTGTCCCCGGTGACGACCTCGACGTCGGCCACCGCGACCCCGAGCTCGTCGGCGACGATCTGGGCGAACACCGTCTGGTGGCCCTGCCCCTGGCTGGTCAGCCCGGTCGCCACCTTCACCTTCCCCGAGGGTTCGACGACGACGTGACCGCCCTCGTAGGGTCCGACCCCGGTGCCCTCGACGTAGCAGGCCAGGCCGATGCCCACCGTGCGCCCGTCGGCCCGGGCCGCGTCGCGGTAGGTCTCGAAGTCGTCCCAGCCCACCAGGTCCTTGGCCTTGGCGAGCAGCGTGGGGTAGTCGCCCGAGTCGTAGATCAGCGGGCGGCCGTCCTGGAAGACCAGCTTGTGGTCGTAGGGCATGTCCGCCGGCTGGATGAAGTTTCGTTCGCGGACCACGGTGCGGTCCAGGCCCAGCTCGCGGGCGATGGCGTCCATCGTGCGCTCCATGACGAACACGCCCTGGGGCCGGCCGGCGCCGCGGTAGGGGGTGACGATGAGGGTGTTCGTGTACAGCGAGTCGAACTCAACCCGGTAGGCGCCGGGCTTGTACGGACCGAGCAGCTGCGTCGAGGTGATGATCGGCACGATCAGCCCGTACGGGGTGTACGCCCCGTGGTCGTGCCAGAACCGCACGTCCAGGCCGAGGACGCGTCCGTCGTCGTCGAAGCCGACCCGCACGTGGTGCAGCTGGGCGCGCTCGTGCGCGCTGGCCACGAAGTGCTCGCGGCGGTCCTCGGTGAACTTGACCGGGCGCCCCAGCAGCCTTGCCGCCCACGGGACGAGGATCTCCTCCGGCCACGGGTGCATGATCTTCACCCCGAACCCACCCCCGACGTCGGGGGTGATCACGTCGACGTCGACGAGGGCGAGCCCCAGCTTCGCGGCCACCGCGGCGCGCACCCCGGTGGAGGTCTGCGTCGAGGTCCACACCCGCAGCCGGTGCGACTCAGCGTCCCAGCGGGCGAGCACCCCGCGACCCTCCATGGGGGTGGCCGCGGACCGTTCGATGGACAGGTCCAGCTCGAGGGTGTGCGCCGCGCCGGCGATGGCGGTGTCGACGTCGCCGTTGTGCTGCACGAAGTTGGCGGCCACGTTGCCGGGCACGTCGGGGTGCACCAGGTTGTCGGCCGCGCGTGCCGCCTGGATGCCGACGACGGGTTTCAGCGGCCGGTAGCTGACGACGATCCGCTCGACCGCGTCCTCGGCGAGGTACCGGTCCCGGGCCACCACCATGACGATCGGCTCGCCAACGTGGTTGACCCGGTCCCGGGCCAGGGCGAGCTGTGTACGTCCGTGGGTCAGCGCGGGGTGCGGGATGAGCAGCGGCATCGGCTCGGCGACGCGCCCGGGCAGGTCTTCGTGGGTGTAGATGGCCACCAGACCGTCCACCTCCAGCGCACCGGATACGTCGATGTCGAGGATCTCCGCGTGGGCGTGGGGGCTGCGCACGAAGGCCACCTGGAGGGCGTCGTTGCCGAGGTCGTCCAGGTAGGCGCCGTGCCCGCGCACCAGGCGGTCGTCCTCGACCCGGGCGATCGGCTCGCCGAACATCTTCGTGGTCACGAGGTGGTCCGCTCGCGCTGGAGATCGGCGGCCTGAAGCTCGGCGGCCCGGTGAACCGCGGCCACGATGTTCTGGTAGCCGGTGCAGCGGCAGAGATTTCCGCCGATCATCTCGCGCGCCTGGTCGTCGTCCGGCTCGGGGTTCTCGCGCAGGCCGGCGGTGATCGTGGTCAGGAAGCCGGGGGTGCAGAAGCCGCACTGCAGGCCGTGGCAGTCGGAGAAGGCCTGCTGCACCGCCGACAGCGTCCCGTCGGGCTCGGTGAGGCCCTCCACCGTGGTGACCTCGCTACCGTCGGCGGAGACGGCGAGCATCAGGCAGGAGCGGGTGGGCACGCCGTCGAGCAGCACGGTGCAGGCTCCGCACACTCCGTGCTCGCAGCCCACGTGGGTGCCGGTCAGCTCCAGGTCGTGGCGGAGGCAGTCCGAGAGCAGCCGTCGGGCCGGTACCGCCACGTCGCGCGTCGTGCCGTTGACGGTGATGCGTACCTCGTGGAGCTCCTCGCTCATGCCGTGCTCCTCTCGCGTGCGGTGGCGTGCGCCTGGACCAGTGCGCGCGCGGTCAGGACGACGGCGAGCTGCAGCCGGTAGTCCGCGGTGGCGTGGATGTCGGGCTCGGGTTCGAGGTTGGCGCGGACGAAGGCGTCGACGTCACCCGCACCGTCGGCGCCGAACGCCTCGCTCAGGTCGAGGACCAGCGGGGTGGCCGCCACCGACAGGTACGCCGCCCGGGCGGAACGGACCGCCCCGTCGGGGTCGAGCTGGACGTGGGTGGCCACACCGCAGACGGCGTAGTCGCCGTGGCGGCGGGCGACCTCCACGAACGCGGTGCCCGCCGCCGGGTCGAGCACCGGGAAGCTGGCCTCCAGCGCCAGCTCACCCGACCCCACCGCGGACTCCATCGGGCCCAGGAAGAACTCGTCGGCACCCACCTCCCGCTCACCGGCGGTAGTGGCCACGCGCACGGTGCCACCGAGCAGGGACAGCACCGCCGTCATCTCCCCGGAGGGATCGGCGTGCACGATGCTGCCGACCGTGGTGCCCCGGTTGCGGATGGTGGCGTGGGCGACGAGGGCCAGTCCCTGACCCAGCAAGGGCTGCGCGGCCGTCGCCGGGGCGTCGCGCAGCACCTGGGCGTGTCGGGCGAGCGCGCCCACCCGGACCCGACCGGAATCGACCCGTACGTAGGCCAGCTCGGCGAGCCGGTTGACGTCCACCAGGTGCTCCGGCGCGGCCAGGCGCATCGACATGATCGGCAACAGCGACTGGCCGCCGGCGAGCACCTTGGCACCCGATCCCAGTGCGTGCAGCGTGCTCAGTGCTTCTTCGACGGATTCCGGCCGGGAGTACCCGAAGGCCGACGGCTTCACCGCAGATCGTCTCCCTGGGTCTCGCGGAAGGGTGACTCGAGGCCCTCGGGGGTCTCGACGGTACCGGTCGAGATCATCGTGCCGCCCTCGTACGTCCGGTCCCGTCCCTGCGGTTCCCGCCGCAGGTGGGCCGGGGCGAAGGGCCGCACGAGGTGGTAGAAGACCAGCACGATGAGGGATCCGAGGGCGATCCCGCTGATCGAGAAGGTGTCGGTGAAGTTCAGCGCCACGCCGCCGATGCCCGCGATGAGGCCCGCAGCGAGCGGCACGAGGTTGATCGGGTTGGCGAAGTCGACCCGGTTCTCGACCCAGATCTTGGCCCCCAGCAACCCGATCATGCCGTACAGCACCACGGTGATCCCGCCGAGCACGCCACCGGGCGTCGAGCTGACGATCGCCCCGAACTTGGGGCAGAAGCCGAGCAGCACGGCGACGAACGCGGCCACCCAGTAGGCGGCGGTCGAGTAGACGCGGGTCGCGGCCATGACGCCGATGTTCTCGGCGTAGGTCGTGGTCGGCGAACCGCCGATGGAGCTGGCGAGCACCGTGCCCAGGCCGTCCCCGATGAAGGCCCGGCCGAGGTAGGGGTCCAGGTCGTCCCCGGTCATCTCGCTGACCGCCTTGACGTGGCCCGCGTTCTCGGCGATCAGGGCGATCACCGCGGGCAGCACCAGCAGGATGAAGGTGAGGTTGAAGCTGGGCCCGTGCAGACCGACGATCGTCTCCTTGCCGTCGGCGGCGAACACGGAGCGCTGCGGGAGGCCGATCCAGTCGGCCGAGGTGACGCTGGACCAGTTGATGCGGAAGTGCTCCACCGGCTTGGCCCCGCCGGGCTCGATCGAGTTGATCATGCCGAAGACGTGGTCGAAGACCCAGGACAGGACGTAGCCGAAGATCAGCCCGAGGAAGATCGCGATCCGCGACCAGAAGCCCCGGAAGATGACCGCGGCGACGATGAGGAACGTCATGGTGAGGAAACCCGTCCACTCGTCCTGGGGCCAGTAGACGCCGGCCACCACCGGGGCGAGGTTGAACCCGATGAGCATGACGACGGCACCGCTGACCGCGGGCGGGAGCACCTTCTGCACCACCCCGCCCCCGGCGAAGTGCACGATGATCCCGACGACGACGAGGACCGCGCCCGCGACCAGGATGGAGCCGGTGACGTCGCGGGAGTCGCCGCCCTGGGCGCGGATCGCCGCCACCGCGGCCACGAACGACGCCGAGGTGCCCAGGTAGGACGGGATCTTGCCGTTGACGATGAGCAGGAACGCGATCGTCGCCACCCCCGACATGAGGATCGCCAGGTTGGGGTTCAGGCCCATGATCACGGGGAAGACGAAGGTGGC
This sequence comes from Mycobacteriaceae bacterium, assembly GCA_039923155.1. Taxonomy (GTDB): domain Bacteria; phylum Actinomycetota; class Actinomycetes; order Mycobacteriales; family Mycobacteriaceae; genus Rhodococcus_D. Next base: position 10,212 of record JBDTDI010000045.1, read on the forward strand.
ACCGAACATCGCCACGACGTGCTGCGCACCGAGCCCGACCGTGCGACCCCAGGACAGCCGCTCCCCGGGGCGGACGACTTCTCCCGGTGGCGGGGTCTTGCCCCCGTAGACGACCTTCCATCCGATTGCAGACATCTTGATCGTCCTTCCGGTTGCTGATCTACCCGCCG
>JBDTDI010000046.1:0-8410 GCA_039923155.1 Mycobacteriaceae bacterium
GTCCAGGGCGCGCTGGCGGATGTCCTCCATGTTCTCGCCGCCCTGGCCGAGGTCGATGGCCACGGCCACGACCTCCTTGCCGGTCTCGCGACCGATCCAGCTGATGGCCACGGAGGTGTCCAGCCCACCGGAGTAGGCAAGTACGACGCGGTCAGGCATGGGGGTTGTGCTCCTTCTGCTGCAGGTGGGTGATGCGGTGGACGAGATCGACGCCGGTCAGCGGTTCCCGCGCGACGACCACGATGGTGTCATCACCGGCGATGGTGCCGACGACGTCGTGCAGGGCGGCACGGTCCAGCGCGCTGGCCAGGAAGTTGGCCGCCCCGGGTGGGGTGCGCAGCACCGCGAGGTTGCCGCTGTGGTCGGTGGAGACGCACAGCTCGGCGAGCAGGCGCCCGAGGCGGTCGGTGCCACCCTGCACGACACGGACAGGACTGCCGTCCTCGGGGACGACGTAGACCCCGGTGCCGCCGTCGACGCCGCGGATCTTGATGGCCCCCAGCTCGTCGAGGTCGCGGGACAGGGTGGCCTGGGTGGTCTCGACCCCCTCGTCGGCGAGCAGGGCGGCGAGCTCGGGCTGGTTGTGGACGGGGTGGGCGGCGAGCAGGGCGAGGATGCGGGCCTGGCGGGTGACCCGGCTGGTCGGGGCACTCACGACTCCGTCTCCCCGTCGCTGCGCTCGCCCTGGTGCTCCAGCAGCCACGTCAGCAGCGCCTTCTGGGCGTGCAACCGGTTCTCCGCCTCGTCCCACACCGCGCTCTGCGGGCCGTCGAGCACCTCGTCGGTGATCTCCATCCCGCGGTGGGCGGGCAGGCAGTGCAGCACGACGGCGTCCTTCGCAGCCCGGGCCAGCAGCTCGGGGTTGAGCTGGAAGGCCCGGAACGGGCGCACCCGGTCCAGCCCGTCGTCCTCCTGGCCCATCGAGGTCCAGGTGTCGGTGACGAGAACGTCAGCCCCGTCGGCTCCCACGTGGGGATCGGTGGTGGTGTGCACGCTGCCCCCGGTCTGCTCGGCCCGGTTCTGGGCCGCGACGAGGATGTCGGGGTCGGGGTCGAAGCCGAGCGGCGCAGCCACCGTCACGTGCATCCCGGCGGTGGCCCCACCGAGCAGCAGCGAGTGAGCCATGTTGTTGGCGCCGTCGCCGAAGTAGGTCAGCCGCAGCCCGGCCAGCGCGCCGACCCCACCCTTGCGCTCGGCGACGGTCTGCAGGTCGGCGAGCACCTGGCACGGGTGGAAGGTGTCGGACAGGGCGTTGATCACCGGCACGCTCGCGCCGGCGGCCATCAGGTCCAGCCGCTTCTGGGCAAAGGTGCGCCACACGATGGCGCTCACGTAGCGCGACAGCACCCGGCCGGTGTCGTCGATGGTCTCCTCACGGCCGAGCTGCATGGTGCGTCCGTCCACGACGACGGCGTGACCCCCGAGCTGGGCGACGCCGACCTCGAAGGAGAACCGGGTGCGGGTGGAGCTCTTCTCGAAGATGACCCCGACGCCCTGCGGCCCGGCCAGCGGGGTCCGGGCGTACGGGTCGGCCTTCAGCTCCGCGGCCAGGGTCAGCACCTCGAGCTGCTCAGCCGGGCTGAGGTCGTCGTCGCGCAGGAAGTGCCGGGGCTGGTGGTGGGGGTTCAGTGGGGTCATGGCGTCACCTCGTCGATCAGGACGGTGTCGAGAAGGGCGGGCAGGGCAGCAAGGAAGGTCTGGGCCTGGTCGTGGCTCAGGATCAGCGGCGGGGCCAGACGGAGGACGTCGGGGGCGGGGGCGTTCAGCAGCAGCCCGGCGTTGCGGGCGGCCGTGGCCAGCGCCGACGCCACGGGCTGGGTCAGCACCATTCCCAGCAGCAGTCCCCGTCCTCGCACGTGGCTGACCAGCGGGTGGGCCATGCCCTCGACGGTCGTGGTGATCTCCTTGCCCAGCGTCGCGGCGTGAGCGACGAGGTCGTCGGCGGCGAGGGTGTGCAGCACGGCCAGGGCGGCGGCGCAGCACACGGGGTTGCCGCCGAAGGTGGTGCCGTGCTCGCCGGGGTGCAGCAGGTCGCCGGCAGCGCCGACACCGATGCAGGCCCCGATGGGTAGTCCTCCACCGAGGCCCTTGGCCAGGGTGATGACGTCAGGGGTGATGCCGTCGGCGGTGTAGGCGAAGAAGGTGCCCGTGCGACCCACCCCGGTCTGCACCTCGTCGAGCACCAGCAGCGCGCCGTGGCGGGTGGTGACGTCCCGGGCGGCGGCCAGGTACCCGGGCGGGGGCACGACGACCCCACCCTCGCCCTGGATCGGTTCGAGGAACACCGCCGCGGTGTCGTCGTCGACGGCGTTGGCCAGGGCGGCGGCGTCGCCGTAGGGAACGAACTCCACCCCGGCGGGCATGGGCTCGAACGGGGCTCGCTTGCCGGGTTGGCCGGTCAGCGCCAGCGCCCCCATGGTGCGTCCGTGGAAGCCGTTCTCGGCAGCGATGATCCGGCGGCGACCGGTGCGCCGGGCGATCTTGAAGGCGGCCTCGTTGGCCTCGGCGCCGGAGTTGGTGAACAGCACCCGGCCCGGGGCCCCGACGTGGGCGAGCAGCGCCTCGGCCAGCGCCAGGGGCGGCTCGGCGACGTAGAGGTTGGACACGTGACCGAGCGTGGCCAGCTGCGTGGTGACGGCCTCGAGCACGGCGGGGTGGGCGTGGCCGAGGGCGTTGACGGCGATGCCGCCCAGCAGGTCGAGGTACTCCCGGCCGGTCTCGTCGGTCAGCACCGCGCCGCGGCCGGCGACCAGACCCAGCGGCGGCGTGCCGTAGTTATCCATCATGGACGCGGCCCAGCGCGTCTGCAGGGGGCTGAGGGTTGTCTTCACGGGGTCACCATCGTTCCTATGCCTTGGGAGGTGAACACTTCCAGCAGCACCGAGTGGGCCAGGCGGCCGTCGATGACGTGGGCGCTGGGTACTCCCCCGGTGACCGCCCGCAGGCAGGCCTCCATCTTGGGGGCCATCCCGGCGTCCAGGCGGGGCAGCAGTCCGGCGAGCTCAGCGGCGCCGACCGTCGAGCGCAGCGAGTCCCGGTCGGGCCAACGGTCGTAGAGGCCCTCCACGTCGGTGAGCACCACCAGCTTCTCGGCCCCCAGAGCGACGGCGAGGGCGGCGGCGGCAGTGTCGGCGTTGACGTTGTGCACGACACCGTCGACGTCGGGGGCGATGGAGCTGACCACCGGGATGCGACCGGCCTGCACCAGGTCCAGCACCGCATCGGGGTTGACCGCCACCACGTCACCGACGAGGCCCACGTCGACCGTCTCGCCGTTGACGGTGGCGGTGCGACGGGCGGCGGTGAACAGCTGGGCGTCCTCCCCGGACAGGCCCACCGCGTGCGGGCCGTGGGCGTTGATGAGGCCCACCAGCTCCCGTCCGACCTGCCCGAACAGCACCATCCGGACCACGTCCATCACCTCGGGGGTGGTGACCCGCAGCCCGCCACGAAACTCTCCGACGAGTCCCAGGCGGGTGAGCATCGCAGTGATCTGCGGTCCCCCGCCGTGCACCACCACCGGGTGGATGCCCGCGGTGCGCAGGAACACCATGTCCTGCGCGAACGCCTGCTTCAGGCCGTCGTCGATCATGGCGTTGCCGCCGTACTTGACGACGACGACCTTGCCGCGGAAGCGCTGCAACCAGGGCAGGGCCTCCACCAGCACGCCCGCCTTCTGCGCGGCCGTGACCAGGCGCTGGGCCGAGCTCATGACGGCCCGCTCATGAGCTGTACGCCGAGTTCTCCTCGACGTAGGCGTGGCTCAGATCCGTGGTACGGATGCTGGCGCGCGCCTGCCCGAGGCCGAGGTCGATCTCCACGCTGATGAGCTCGTCGCTCAGGTCGACCTCGCGCGCCCCGGGTACACCGACCCCGCCGACGCACACCGCCTGGGAGCTGAAGGACACGTCGATGCGGTCGGGCTCCAGCGCCACCGGCGCCATCCCCACCGCGGCCAGCACCCGGCCCCAGTTGGGGTCCGAGCCGAACAGTGCGGTCTTGACCAGGCTGTCGCGGGCCACGGTCCGGGCCACGGCCACGGCGTCGTCCTCGTTGCGGGCGCCGGAGACCGTGATCGTGACGTGCTTGGTGGCACCCTCGGCGTCGGCCATGAGCTGGTCGGCGAGGTCGTCGCACACCGCGGTGACGGCCGCGGTCAGCTCCTCGAGGTCGGGGGTGTGCTCGCTGGCCCCAGAGGCCATCAGCAGCACCGTGTCGTTGGTGGAGGTGGCGCCGTCCACGTCGAGACGGTCGAACGTGGTGCGGCAGGCCGCGCGCAGCGCCGCGTCGAGGGTGGCGCTGTCGGCCACGGCATCGGTCGTGAGCACGACGAGCATGGTGGCGAGGCTGGGCGCGAGCATCCCTGCCCCCTTGGCGAAACCACCGACGGTCCAGCGGCCGGTCGAGGTGGCCGCCTGCTTCTCGACGGAGTCGGTGGTCATCACGGCCCGGGCCGCCTCGAGGCCCCCGACGAGTCCGCCCGCCAGCTCGTGCACGGCCGCGGCGACGCCAGGAAGAAGAAGGTCCATGGGCAGCCGGTCGCCGATCAGGCCGGTGGAGCAGACCGCGACCTCGACCGCGCCGGTCTCGGTGCCCCAGCCCGTCAGGGTGGCAGCGGCGTGCTCGGCGGTGGCGTGGGTGTCGGCGAAGCCGGGCGAGCCGGTGCAGGCGTTGGCGCCGCCGGAGTTGAGCACCACCGCGCGCAGCCGACCGGTGGTCAGCACCTGCTGGGTCCACAGGACGGGCGCGGCCTTCACCTGGTTGCGGGTGAACACCCCGGCGGCGGTGTGGTCGGGGCCCTCGTTGAGCACCAGCGCCACGTCGGGTGCGCCGGAGGACTTGAGCCCGGCAGCGACCCCGGAGGCCTTGAACCCCGCGGCGGCAGTGACGCCGCGGTTGCGGACCAGGCCGACGGGGCGGTCGCGTTCCGGCTCGGTCGGTGGGGTCACGGGGCGACTCCGATCGTCGAGAGGCCGGCGGTCTCGGGCAGGCCGAGGGCCAGGTTCATGCACTGCACCCCCGCGCCGGCCGTGCCCTTGGTCAGGTTGTCGACCGCCGCCACCACCACCAGCCGCCCGGCGTCGAAGTCGACCACCACCTGGATCGTGACCGCGTTGGAACCCAGGACAGCGCCGGTGGTGGGGAAGCGGCCCGCGGGCAGCAGGTGCACGAACGGTTCGTCACCGTAGGCGGCGGTGTACACGGCGCGGGCCTGCTCGGTGGTGGCGGTGGTGCGGGCCGAGCAGGTGGCCAGGATGCCGCGGGGCAGCGGGGCCAGCACCGGGGTGAAGGACACCCGGACGTCGGTACCCGCAGCGGCGGTGAGGTTCTGCCTGATCTCCGGCGTGTGCCGGTGGGTGCCGCCCACGCCGTAGGCGCTCAGCGAGCCCATCACCTCCGAGCCCAGCAGGGTCGTCTTCGCGGCCCGGCCGGCGCCGGACGTGCCGCTCACCGCGACCACGGTGACGTCGGGCTCGACGATCCCGGCGGCCAGGGAAGGGGCCAGGGCCAGGCTCGCCGCGGTCGGGTAGCAGCCGGGCACCGCGATGCGGCGGGCCCCCACCAGGGCTTGGCGGGCGCCGGGCAGCTCGGGCAGCCCGTACGGCCAGGTGCCGGCGTGCGGGCTGCCGTAGAAGCGGGTCCACGCCTGCCCGTCGGCGAGCCGGTGGTCGGCCCCGCAGTCGATGACCACCGTCTCGGGGTCGAGCTGCGCGGCGATCTCGGCGGAGCGCCCGTGCGGAAGGGCGAGGAAGACGACGTCGTGGCCCCCCAGGCTCTCCGTGGTGGTCTCCACGAGCACGCGGTCGGCGAGCGGCAGCAGGTGCGGCTGGTGCTCACCCAGGACGCTGCCCGCGTTGGCGCCCGCGGTGAGCGCACCGACCTCGACGTCGGGGTGGCCCAGCAGCAGCCGCACCAGCTCTCCGCCGGCGTACCCACTGGCTCCCGCCACCGCCACTCGCACCATTCGCAACATCATGCACGATCATGGAACCTTATGCAACCCGCCTTTTCCCCCGGGGCGATTCGCCCACTTCTCGCCCTCGCAGACCGCCGCCGGGCAGCGATGTGTGGGCGAATCGCCGAGCAGGAACGCGCCGGAGGGAAGCGAGTGCGGTGTGATGCAGGGCACTGCTACGGTGACCGCGACCGCGACGCCGTCCGGCTCGGGCCGGCCCTCCTCCGGGGGTCGGGCAACCCGGTCCGGTCGGATAACCGTGAGGTGAGCAGCGGGGTCTCAGCCGACCTCGTCCCCGCTCACCCGTACCCGGTGCGGTCCACACCACAACCGGAAGGAACACCATGGCTGGAGTCAAGTACCTCGAGGCCTCACGGATCTACGCGGGCAACCCGATCCCCGCGGTGAACAAGCTGAACCTCGACATCACCGAGGGCGAGTTCATGGTCCTCGTCGGGCCGTCCGGCTCAGGCAAGTCGACCGCGCTGCGCATGCTCGCCGGGCTGGAGGACGTCGACGAGGGGGCCATCGAGATCGGCGACCGTGACGTGTCCCAGATGCCACCCAAGGACCGCGACATCGCCATGGTCTTCCAGAACTACGCGCTGTACCCGCACATGTCGGTGGCCGAGAACATGGGCTTCGCGCTCAAGCTCAAGGGCATCGGCAAGGAGGAGCGGCGGCAGAAGGTCGTCGAGGCGGCCAAGGTCCTCGACCTCGAGGCCTACCTCGACCGCAAGCCCAAGGCGCTCTCCGGTGGCCAGCGTCAGCGCGTCGCGATGGGTCGGGCCATCGTCCGTGAGCCCAGCGTGTTCCTGATGGACGAGCCGCTGTCCAACCTCGACGCCAAGCTGCGGGTGGAGACCCGGGCGAACATCGCCGCACTGCAGTCGCGCCTGGGCACCACCACCCTCTACGTCACCCACGACCAGGTCGAGGCCATGACCATGGGCCACCGGGTTGCGGTGCTCAAGGACGGCCTGCTGCAGCAGGTCGACACCCCGCGCAACCTCTACGACTCCCCGAGGAACGCCTTCGTCGCCGGATTCATCGGCTCGCCCGGGATGAACCTGCGCACCGCCGAGCTGGTCCCCGAGGGCGCCCGGCTCGGCGAGTCGGTGATCCCGCTCAAGCGCGAGGTGACCGAGGCCGCCGCCAAGGCCGGCCTGAAGACCATCACCCTGGGCATCCGGCCCGAGGCCTTCTCGATGAGTGACACCGACGAGGGCATCAAGCTCAACGTGCAGCTGGTGGAGGAGCTCGGCGCCGACGCCTACGTGTACGGAAAGATTGCCGGCGGCGACGAGTCGATCACCAAGCACTTCGTGGTCCGCTTCGACGGCCGGGTCCCTCCGCGCAACGGCGACACCATCCTGGTCACCGCGCGCACCGGTGACGAGCACGCCTTCCACCCGGAGACCGGCGAGCGCCTGGGCTGAGCAGCACCCCGTCGGGCGGCCGTCACTCCTGCGGGGGTGGCGGCCGTTCGCGCTCTGGAGCGCGCGCCCCGGTGCCACGATCCGGGTTGGCGCGCTCAGCCAGCTCGGACTCCCAGCTCGGGTGCTCGTGGTGCACCCAGGCCCGGTGCACCCAGCCGGTCCGGATGCCGCGCATCGCCTGCGGGTCACGCAGCGCCTTGACGACGTGGCCCACCACGAGCAGCCCGAAGGCCAGCGCGAACCAGTCGTGCACGAACGTCGCCCCGGTGCGCTGCGCGAGCGGTGCGAGCCCGGTGAAGAACATGATCGTGCCCGTGCCCAGCAGGACCAGGATCGAGCCTGCGCTCAGCGACCCGTTCAGCTTCTGCCCGGCGTTGAACTTGCCCACCCCGTCGGCGCGGGCCCTCCGTCGCGCCGAGCGCAGCCACAACCAGTCCTCCGCGACGAAACGGCCCAGCCGCCGCAGGTCGCTGCGGTAGGCGCGCGAGAGGAGGGCCACCAGCAGCGGCACCGGCAGGGCGAAGCCGCTCCACACGTGCACCAGCTCCACCAGCCGACGGTTGCCGATCAGCACAGCAAACATCCCGTTGTAGAGGATCGCTGCAGTCACGATGCACACCAGGGTCAGGACGCCGGCCACACCGTGCGCCCAACGCTCGGCCCGGACGAAGCGCAGCACGTCCCGGGAGTGGTCGACGCCCACCCGCACCTCAGGTGGTGGGCTCATCGTCTCGTCCGTTCGAGGTGCCCACCCAACCGTCGACGTCGTAGCCGCGGGTCTCCCAGTACCCCGGCTGCACGTCGGCGGTGAGCTCGATCCCGCTTAGCCACTTCAGGCTCTTGTAGCCGTACATGGGTCCTACGAACAACCGCACCGGACCGCCGTGGTCGTGGGTGACCGGCCCGTCGAGCATTCCCGTCGCCAACAGCACGTCGTCGCGCCGGGCCTGCTCGAGGGTGAGGCTCTCGGTGTAGGTGCCGTCGAAGGAGGTGAACCGCACCGCCCGCGCGCGGC
>JBDTDI010000047.1:0-21503 GCA_039923155.1 Mycobacteriaceae bacterium
GGAGTGGCGGTTACGGCACGATCCACGGTGCGGACTCCCTCGAGGCTGGACTGGGGGTCATGATGCCTGCTCACGCGCGGACCTGCCCGTCCCCCCAGGCGATGAACTTCGTCGACGTCAGCTCCACCAGGCCCATGGGCCCGCGGGCGTGCAGCTTCTGGGTGGAGATGCCGATCTCGGCGCCGAAGCCGAGCTGCTCACCGTCGGTGAACGCGGTGGACGCGTTGACCATCACCGCGGCCGCGTCGACCCTGTCGGTGAACTCCTGTGCCGCAGCGAGATCGGTGGTGACGATCGCCTCGGTGTGCCCGGTGCCCCAGGTGTCGATGTGGGCGATCGCCGCATCGAGACCGTCGACGACGGTCAACGCCACGTCCATCGAGAGGTACTCGGTGGCCCAGTCGACGTCGGTAGCAGGCACGAGGTCCAGCGCAACCCCTCCTTCGACGTCGGAGTGCACGGTGACTCCGGCCCGGCGGAGCGCGGACACCAGCTGTGGCACCGCGGTGTCGGCGACCGCGCGGTCCACCAGCACGGTCTCCAGCGCGTTGCAGACGCTCGGCCTGCGGATCTTGCTGTTCAGAACGAGACGCTCCGCCACGCCCAGGTCGGCGGCGGCGTGCACGTAGAGGTGGCAGTTGCCGACGCCGGTCTCGATGGTCGGGACCGTCGCGTCCCGGACCACGGCCGCGATCAGCCCGGCCCCGCCGCGCGGGATGACGACGTCCACCAGCCCGCGGGCGCGGATGAGGTGGATGACGGTCGCCCGGTCGGTCGCGTCGAGCAGGGTGACGGCGTCGACCGGCAGGCCCTGGGCGCTCAGCGCACCGCGAACGGCTTGCACCAGAGCGTGGTTGGACCGGGCGGCGCTGGAGGAGCCGCGCAGCAGCACCGCGTTGCCCGACTTCAGCGCCAGCCCCGCGGCGTCGACGGTGACGTTCGGACGGGCCTCGTAGACGATGCCGATGACCCCGAGCGGGACCCGCAGCTGGCGCAGCCGGATCCCGTTGGGCAGGGTGGACCCGCGCACCACCTCGCCGATGGGGTCGGGCAGGCCCGCCACCTGTCGCAGTCCGCCGGCAATGCCGTCGAGCCGCTCGGTGGTCAGCCGCAGCCGGTCGAGCAGCCCGTCGTCCAGACCTGCTGATCGGCCCGCGTCGACGTCGGCGGCGTTGGCGCGCAGCACCTCCGGCGCCGCCGCGAGGACGGCGTCGGCGCACGCGTGCAGCGCGGCGTCCTTCTCGGCCCGGCTGAGCAGGGCAAGTCGACGCGAGGCGGCTCGGGCCAGGCGAGCCGCGTCGTGCACGGCCTGCTCCAGCGCGTCCGCGCCATCGTCGACGCGCATCGTGTCGGTGATCGTCACGGCACCCAGAGTAGGCCGCGCACCCGGCGACGCGACGCTGAAGGATCCGGAGCTGTCGGACCCGGCAGGCACGATGGAGCGGTGACCCCGACAACCATCCCCGCCACAACCTCCGCGACGGCCGCGCCGGCACCCGAACCGCTCCGGGCCGACGCCGAGCGCCTGCTGCGCGAGCTCGCCGGACCGACGGCGGTGCTGCGCGGCGACCAGTGGACGGCCATCGAGGCGCTGGTCGTGCACCGCCGCCGCGCGCTGGTCGTGCAGCGTACCGGCTTGGGCAAGTCGGCGGTGTACTTCATCGCCGCGAAGCTGCTGCGTGCCGCGGGGTCGGGGCCGACGATCATCGTGAGCCCGCTGCTGGCCCTGATGCGCAACCAGGTCGACGCCGCCGCCCGCGCCGGGGTCCGTGCGGTCACCATCAACTCCGCCAACGTGACCGAGTGGGACGAGGTTCACGCCCAGGTCGCCGCGGGCGAGGTCGACGTGCTGCTGGTGAGCCCGGAGCGGTTGAACAACCCAGACTTCCGCGACCAGGTGCTGCCCCGTCTCGCAGCCGACGCCGGCCTCGTCGTGGTGGACGAGGCGCACTGCGTGTCCGACTGGGGTCACGACTTCCGACCCGACTACCGCCGCATCCGTACGCTGCTCACCGAGCTGCCCGACGGGGTCCCCGTGCTGGCCACCACCGCCACGGCCAACGACAGGGTCGTCGCGGACGTCGCCGCCCAGCTGGGGGTGGGAGCCGGGCACGAGGACACCCTGGTGCTGCGCGGTGGCCTGGACCGCGAGTCGCTGCACCTGTCGGTGGTGACCGTCCCCGGCCCACAACGCCCGGCCTGGCTCGCCCAGCACCTGGGGGAGCTGCCCGGGTCCGGCATCGTCTACACCCTCACCGTGGCCCAGGCCCAGGACCTGGCCGGGCTGCTGAGCGAGCAGGGCCACACCGTCGCCGCGTACACCGGCCGCACCGAGAGCTCCGAGCGAGAGTCGCTGGAGGCCGACCTGCTCGGCAACCGGGTGAAGGCCCTCATCGCCACCTCCGCGCTCGGCATGGGCTTCGACAAGCCCGACCTCGGTTTCGTGGTGCACCTGGGGGCGCCGTCGAGCCCGATCAGCTACTACCAGCAGGTCGGCCGGGCCGGCCGGGCCACCGAGCGCGCCGAGGTCGTTCTGCTGCCGGCCCGGGAGGACCAGGCGATCTGGGCATACTTCGGGTCGTTGGCCTTCCCCGCCGAGCGGGTGGTGCGCTCCGTGCTGGACGCGTTGGAGACCGACCGGGCACAGTCGACCGCCGCCCTGGAGCCGCTGGTGGACCTGGGCCGCAGCCGCCTGGAGATGGTGCTCAAGGTGCTCGACGTCGACGGGGTGGTGCAACGGGTCCGGGGCGGATGGCGGTCCATCGGCGCCCCGTGGACCTACGACGGCGAGCGCTACGACCGACTGGCCGCCGCCCGCGAGCGTGAGCAGCAGGCGGTGCTGGACTACCAGCACACCACCGGCTGCCGGATGGCGTTCCTGCGGGCTCAGCTCGACGACCCGGACCTCGTGGCGGGCTGGTCCTGCGGTCGCTGCGACACGTGTACCGGGCAGGGACCGGCGGCCGACGTCGATCCCGCCGCGCTGCAGCTCGTGCGCCAGCGCCTGGAACAGCCCGGGGTGGACCTGCCCGAGCGCAAGCAGTGGCCCAGCGGGATGCGCAAGCTGGGGGTGGAGCTGTCGGGCAAGGTCACCTCCGGTGCGGAGCCGGGGCGAGCGGTGGGGCGCCTCACCGACCTGGGCTGGGGCCAGCGGCTGCGCGGCCTGCTCGACGGTCCGGACGACACGGCAGATGACGCGCTGCTGTCCGCGTGCGTCGCGGTGCTCGCGTCCTGGCGTTGGGCGCAGCGCCCGGTGGGCGTGCTCGGCCTCGCGTCCGACACGCACCCCGTGCTGATGACCTCCGTGGTGGAGCACCTCGCCCGGGTCGGCCGGCTCACCGACCTCGGCACGTTGGCGCGCCGAGCCACCCATCCCCCGGTGCGCGCGGCCAACTCGGCGCACCGGGTGGCGGGTCTGCTCGGCTCGTGGGAACTCCCGGACCTCCCCAACCTTGCCGCCCTGGGCGGCCCGGTGCTGCTGGTCGCCGACCGGGTGGACACCGGCTGGAGCGTCACCGTCGCGGCCCACGAGCTGCGCACCGCGGGCGCCGACTCGGTGCTGCCGTTCGCGCTGGCGGCCACGAGCTGACCGTGGGTGGAGACGGTCCTTGGGGACCGTCGGCCTACTGACCGCGGCCGGTCTTGTTCTGCAGCTCGTCGATCATCTCCGAGGCCTTGGCCTTGTTCAGGCCCTCGGGCACCTCGACGCCCGCCTCCTGGGCCAACGTCGAGAGGTAGCTCTGCTGCGGCCCGGTCATCGGCTCGTCCCCGGTGGCCCAGTCCTGGGGGTCCTTCACGGGGTTCTGGCTGACATCGGTGTCGGGGGTGCCCTCCGGCTGCTCGCTCATGCGTTCGACCATATCCTCCCGGGGTCCCGGTCCGCAGCACGAGGCAGAACCGGCAGACTGTGGGGGTGCCCCCCGTAACCCGTGGCTTCCACGGCCGCCGCCGGCGCAGCGGCCACCTGCTGCCCCCGGGCCAGCACGACGTGGGCCAGGATTTTCCCGTCCTCTCCACCGGCCCCACCCCACGCACCCACCCCAGCCGGTGGGACCTGCAGGTGAGCGGGGAGGTGGCCGTGCCCCGCCGCTGGACCACCCAGGAGTTCGCCGCCCTGCCGCACGTCGACGTCACCACCGACCTGCACTGCGTCACCACCTGGTCGAAGTTCGGCACCCACTGGCGCGGCGTGTCGCTGGACGTGCTGCTGGAGGGGGTGCAGACCACGGCCCACCACGTTCTGTTCGTCGCCGACGGTGGCTACACCACCAACCTCCCGCTGCACGAGGTCACCGGGGGCAAGGCCTGGGTGGTGGACAGCTACGAGGACCGGCCGCTGGACCCCGAGCACGGCGGGCCCGCCCGCCTGCTGGTGCCCCACCTGTACCTGTGGAAGTCCGCGAAGTGGGTGCGTCGCATCACGCTGCGCGCCAACGATGCCCCCGGCTTCTGGGAGAACCTGGGCTACCACGAGCTGGGCGATCCCTGGCGCGAGCAGCGCTACCGCGACGACGACGCCAACCGCGGCTGAGGGTGCGCTGGCTGCCCGCGCGGGTGGTGGCCACCCGGCCCGAGACCCCGCACGCCACCCGAGTGCTGCTCGACGTCCCCCGCTGGCCGGGGCACCGCGCGGGCAACCACCTCGACGTCCGGCTGCGCGCCGCCGATGGGTACACGGCACAGCGGTCCTACTCGATCGCGTCCGCGCCCGGCGAGCACGGGCTGCAGCTGGTGGTGGAGCTGCTCGACGACGGAGAGGTCTCCCCCTGGCTGGCCCACATAGCCCGCTCCGGGGACGAGCTGGAGGTCAGTGGCCCCATCGGGGGGCACCTGGAGTGGACCCCCACCGAGCCGCGGCCGCTGCAGCTGGTGGCCGGTGGCTCCGGGGTGGTGCCGTTCCTGGCCGTGCTCAACCTCCGTGAACGGAGCGCGACCCGCACCACCACCGGCCTGCTCGTGTCGGCCCGCTCCCCCGACGAGGTCATCGGGGCCGACACCGTCGCCCGCACGCAACCGGGGCTCACGGTGACCACCACGCTCAGCCGCTACGCCCCGCCGGGCTGGGAGGGGTTGCGGGGTCGGCTAAACCCTGAGGTCCTCGCCCGGCACACCCTGCCGCCGCAGGAGCATCCGCTGGTGCTGGTGTGCGGGCCCACCACCTTCGTGGAGATGGTCGCCGACACGCTCGTCACGGTGGGCCACGACCCGGCGGACGTGCACACCGAACGCTTTGGGGCCTCAGGCGCGTAGAGCCTCGGACGCGAACGTGCATCACGGGGTGAGTCCCCAGGGGTGGTGTGGCTCGGGCTCGGGTCCAGCTGAGAACGCCCAGCACGTCAGATCTCGAAGCGTGCGTCGACGTCGGCCCGACACCGAGCCAGCAGCGTCGTGCTCGACTGCGACTGCGCTAGCTCGGCGGCCCGCTCCAGTCGCTGGTTCTGCCCGCGGCCTGGATCGAGTGCGGCACGAGCCCGCAGGACCTCGGGAAGCCACCACTGGTCGTCGTGCTCGAACGCGAACGAAGTGGCGGCGTCCAGCACCGCGGTTGCGGCAGCGGTGTTTCCCTCGCGGCGGTGCAGGTCGGCAACAAGAGTGAGCCAGTACGTCATCCGGGCCAGCGATCCTTCCTGCTCCAGCGAGTCGATCCCGGCCCGCGCGGCGCGCAGTCCGGCGGTTCCGCCTTCTGCCCAACCGTTCAGGATCGTTGCCCATCCCCGGTAGTAAGCGAAGCCAAAGCGCTCGCACAGGTCCGTCAGCTTGCCGCGATCGCGCACAGTGCGGGGGTGTCGCCCTGGAGCTGGCGCGTGAGCGCCGCATACGACAGGGCAACCGTCAACGAGCACGGGTGCTCGATGCGCCGGGCATGGTCCACTGCTTCGACGCTGGCCGCCACTGCCCCGGCCGTATCGCCCAGCAGCCACCGGGCGTGTGCCCACCAGGCTCGAGCATGGACCTCGGTGCGGGTCCCGATTGGCAACGAGTCTGATTCCTCCGTGAGAGAGCACGCCAGCCGGAAGTGCTCATCGGCCAGCGGTATCAGTCCGAGGCTCAGGCCTGATCCGGCCAGCGCCAGGTGGGCCTGAGCGGCCTGCTCGGGGTGCTGCTCGGACAGCGTGAGGGCACGTCCGCCCCACTCGTGCGACCCCGCGGTGCGGCCCTGCACGTAGGTCGCGGTGAACAGGGCGATCGCGGCGGTGCACCGGATCTCTGCGAGCCCGAGGCGCTCGCCCAGGACGGCTGCGCGACGTTCGTAGGTCTCCAGCTCGGCCGAGGCGTAGCCGCGCCACGCGTTCAAGGGCGGAAGCAGCTCCTGGAGGACACCCAGCTCACGGCGGTCGCGTTGACTGCTCGCCGGAAGCTCGGCGATCAGCGCAAGGCAGCGTTGCCAAAATCGCACACCTTCGGCATGGGCGAACACTGTGGTGGCCTGCCTGGCGGCGCGTTCGTAGAACGGGAGCGCTCGGTCCGGTCGGCCAGTGCGGTCGTACTGCTCGGCGAGTTGCGCGGCCACCGAATCTAGGCGATCGGCACACAACAGGTCCAACGACTGCGCCAGTCGGCGGTGCAGCAGCCAACGTCGCGGTGGGCTGATCACGCGGTAGGCCGCCTCGCGAAGCAGGTCGTGCGCGAAATCGTAGCCACGCCCTCGCTCTTCGAGGATTCGCCGGCGCCACAGCTCGTCCACCTGGCGGACAACGACGTCCTCGGCCAGGTCGGAGGCTTCGATCAACAGATCCAAGGTGAAGTCGCGGCCGACCACGGATGCCAGGGCGACGACCTCGCGAGCCGGCCCGGACAGCCGCGACAACCGGCTGTCCACCACACCGGTCAGGTCGGCGGGCTCGACCGGTCCGGGGATCAAGGATGTTGTACGCAGGACCTCGAGGAGGAAGAAGGGGTTGCCCGCTGTCGCCGACATCAACAAGGAGAGCTCTTCGTCGCTCACCGAGTGGCCTAGAGCACCCACTGCGAGCTTCGCCGCAGCCGTCGATGACAGGTTTTCCAGTGCGACGAGCTCGGCCTGACTGACGGCTCGCATGTCATCCAGCCGGCCGGCAAGCTCACTGGCGCCGAGTTCTTGGTCGCGCGCCGTTGCCACCACGAGCAGCGGCACCGGTGACGGTACGGACATCAGGAACGACAGCCACGACATCGTCGCCTTGTCGCACCACTGCAGATCATCCACGGTCAGCAGCAGTGGTCGATCGACGGCCAGAAAGGCCCGCGCAAGACCTTCGAAGAACCGCAGCCGTTGCCAGGCATCCACCTTCGCGCGGCCGCCGGCGCCCGGATCGGCGGCGCTGGCACCCTCGGGAACCAGCCGGCCCACCTCTGCCCGCCACACCGGATCCAGACGCTGCGTCGCCAACCGCAGATGTAGGCTCCGCAGCCAGTCAGCCACCGGCGCGAGTGGCACCGAGCCGGTGGCCGCAAAACACCGTGTGGTCGCGACCAGGGCATCCTGCCGGTGCACGGCATCCGCGAGGTCAGCCACCAGCCGGGTCTTCCCGACCCCCGCTTCACCCGTCACGACCAGCAGGCGACATCTTCCCCGCGCCTCGTCCCACGCGGACTGCAGCCGGCTCCGCTCAACCTCTCGTCCGACCAGTTCCGGCGACAACGACCACGCCGGGCTGTCGGCAGAACCGATACGTTCCCCGCCCGTGCCGGGGCCGTTCTCGGACAGCACCGCGTCAAGCTCCGCCTGGGTGTAGGACGACGGGCCGATCCCGAGCTCGCGCTCCCGCACCGAAGCACACCGGTGGTAGGCGCGCATCGCGCCCGCACGGTCCCCGGCCTCGCGCTGCGCCCGCATCAGGAAGCGGTACCCCGGTTCCTCCAGCGGCTCCTGCAGAACCCGTCGACGCGCAAAAACCGCCGCCGCAACCGGGTCTCCCCACGAGAGCCAGTACGCCGCGACCCGGTCGCACAGATCCACACAAATCCGTGCCAGCTCCTGCCGAACGTCCAACGCCCAGTCGTCGTGACAGCCCGGCAGAAACGCCCCCCGATACAGCGCGAGCGCCCGAGCACCCTCACGCTCGACGCCTTCGCGATCGGCCGAATCAACAGCAACGACGGCGTCGCGACACGCTGAGAGGAACTCGTGCACGTCAACCACGCAGTCCGGGCCGCGACGCCAACACCAAAAACTGGCATCGATCTGCAGACACGTGTTGTCGTGCAGCAGAACCCGTAGATGATGCAGTTCGCGGCGAAGTTTCGTCCGGGCCTGCGCCTCCTCGGACTCCGGCCACAGAAACCCCGCAAGATGGGCACGGGGCTGAAGCTCTCGGGATGGCTCACCAGATACGCCAACAACGAAACGGCCCGAGCAGAGCCCCGCAGCTGAGCAGGATCGGTGTTGGAGACCTCGACCCCACCAAGCAGATCAGGTCGCGTCAGAGGGCGTGGTGTGTGAACCGGTCACCGCGTGGTCCTGGGGTTGGTCTTAGGTTCCCGTGATGGATGCGGGTAGGGCCTCCTCGGTGGTCTGGGGTGCGGTGATCGTGGGGGTGCAGCGGGTGAGGATGTCCAGACCGATGAAGCGACGCATCTGGAGTCCACTCGTCGTGCTGCTCGGCCAACACGACGCCGACCAACCGGATGAGGGCGTCGCGGTCGGGGAAGACGCCGACGACGTTGGTGCGGGCGGCGTCGAGGTTGCGCTGCCACCTTGGGCAGCTTGTCGCCCAGAGCGCCCAGGACCCGGTCGTTCTGCTCGTGCACCAAGGGGGCGTCGGGCTGGTCGTAGATCGAGTGCAGCAGCGTCTTCACCCACGGCCAGGACGTCTGCGGGGTCGCCGCCATCAGGTTGGCCGCGTAGTGGGTGGGGCAGCTCTGCCAGGACGCCCCCGCACCGTCGCCCCGATCATGGCCGCCATCGACGCCCATCGCTCTCGGGACGGCTCAGTCTCTGGGCGCGGTCGTGCCCCATGGATTGAGGCAAGAAACACCAAGGGGTTCGAAGTGTTTGGTGTTCCGCGTCGCGATGGTCATCTCCGCAGCCTCCGCGACGGCCGCGATGAGGGCGTCGTCGAACGACGCGAACTCGGGAACCCGATAGGCCGCGAGGATCCGGGCCGCCGACAGGTCGAACGCCAGGACCCGGTCGGCGAACGTCGGCAGGACGTTCTCCTCGAACCAGCGACGCAGGACCGCTCCTTGGTCAGCGTCGGATCGCTCCTTGGCGATCACTCCCCGCTCGATCTCGGCGATGGTAAGTGCTGAGACGAACTGGTCACCGACGGGAACCGACGCTGCCCACAGTTCGACGGGCCGGTTGCGCCCTCGGACCCGCAGTGCGGACACCACATTGGTGTCCAAGAGGTACTTCACAGATGCGCTGAGCGAGCCGCCATGCCCAGGCGATCGGGTTCGAACTCGATGTTGGCCCCCTCGTCGGTGCCCAGGAGATCAACAATGGTCACGGGCTCGCCCTCCAGAGCCTTGGTGAGCACGTCACGCGCCTCCGCCTCAACCGACCGGTGACGCTGCTTGGCACGCGCGCGCAGCGCAGCCTTGGTCCCCGCTGGAAGGTTCCGAATCAGGATCTGTTCCATGACTACCACCTTCGATATCACTCCAACGATATCACTTCTTGATCGGAGCGGCACGACCACTTCAGCCCCACCTCCCGGGGTCAACCCGGACAGGCGTCAACACCTCCTTTCGGCTCCCGTTCAACCACCGGATGCGGAGCCTCCTCCTACGACGGGTGGACCAGGCGCACCGCTTGTCGCTTCGGTCGCCCTAGCCCGCGACGAGGTCGTCGGCGTGCACCACGGCCCGCCGCATGTCGGCCGGCAGCTCCGCGGTGCGCAGGCCCAGCACCCCGACCAGCTCCGTGGCGTCGTAGCCGACCACGCCGCGGCCCACCACGAGCCCGCCGGGGCCCCGCAGCTCCACCACGTCCCCGGCGTGGAACTCACCCTCCACCCCGCGCACCCCGGCGGCCAGCAGCGAGCGCCGCGCGGAGACCACCGCCCGCACGGCGCCGTCGTCGAGCACCAGCGCGCCCGCGGTGTCGGCGGCGTGCCGCACCCAGAACCGGCGGGCCGACAGCCGCTCGGCCCGGGCCGCGAACACCGTGCCCACCTCAGCCGCACCCAGCGCCGCCGCCGCGTCGACGGCCGCGGCCAGCAGCACCGGCACCCCCGCGTCGGCGGCCAGCCGCGCCGCCGAGAGCTTCGAGGCCATGCCCCCGGTCCCCAGCGCACCGCCGGTGCCAGCCACCACCCCGTCGAGGTCGCCCGCGGAGCTGACCTCGCGCACCATCCGGGCCCCACCGCGGCGCGGGTCACCGTCGTAGAGACCGTCGACGTCGGAGAGCAGCACCAGAGCATCAGCCCCGACGAGATGGGCCACCAGCGCGGCCAGGCGGTCGTTGTCCCCGAAGCGGATCTCGGTGGTGGCCACCGTGTCGTTCTCGTTGACCACCGGCACCACCCCGAGCGCACGCAGGCGGTCGAGGGTGCGCTGGGCGTTGCGGTGGTTGCCGCGGCGGCTGACGTCCTCGGCGGTGAGCAGCACCTGTCCCACGGTGCGCCCGTGCCGGGCGAAGGAGGTGCTCCACGCCTGGGCGAGCACCAGCTGCCCGACCGCGGCCGCCGCCTGCTGGGTGGCGAGGTCGCGGGGACGCCGGCGCAATGACAGCGGAGCCAACCCGGCAGCAATCGCACCCGAGGACACCACCACCACGTCGGCGCCCGCACCGATCCGGGCGGCGACGGCGTCGACGAGTCCGTCCACGGCGGCCCGGTCGAGACCGCCGGCCACGCTGGTCAGGGCGGAGGAGCCGATCTTGACGACGACCCGGCGGGCGGCGGCAACCTGGGCACGCGCCTGCACGCGGATCAGCTCGGGATCTCGGGGTCCAGCCCGCGGCGGACCCGGTGTGCCACCTTGCGCTCGGCGGCCCCGATGCGCTCCACCTCGGTCAGGCGGGGGTCGGTGCCACGCGACGTGCGGGTCATGGTCATGCCCGCCGGGGTCGAGGGATGCCAGTCGAAGCACACCCGGCCGATGGTCACCGGCGACCCGGGCACAGCACCCATCCGGGCGAGCTCGTCCTCCACGCCGAGGCGCGCGAGCCGGTCACCGAGGTAACCCACGGCTTCGTCGTTGTCGAACATGGTCTGGGCGATCCAGCGCTCGGGGCGCACACCGCGCACCACGAAGCCGTCGACCTGCTCGGGGTCGTGCTCGACGGTGAACCCGCTCTCGTTCACCGCGACCGGTCGGAGCACGGTGCGGTTGGGTGCCGGCGGCGGGTTGGCGCTGCGGTAGGCCCGCACCGCGGTGGCGAGGGCGAAGCTGAGCTCGCGAAGGCCCGTGTGGGTGGCGGCCGAGACCGTGAACACGGGCCAGCCGCGGGCGGCCAGCTCGGGGGCCACCAGCTCGGCGAGCTCCGCCGCCTCCGGCACGTCCACCTTGTTCAGCACCACCACGCGCGGGCGCTGGTCCAGCCCCCCCAGCACGGAGTCCGCCGACAGGACGGGGCGGTAGGCGGCCAGCTCGGCCTCCAGCGCATCGATGTCGCTGAGCGGGTCACGGCCAGGGTCCAGCGTGGCGCAGTCGACGACGTGCACCAGCACCGCGCAGCGCTCGAGGTGCCGCAGGAACTCCAGGCCCAGACCGCGGCCCTCGCTCGCCCCCGGGATCAGACCGGGGACGTCGGCGACGGTGAACACGGTCTCCCCCGCGGTGACCACACCCAGGTTGGGCACCAGGGTGGTGAACGGGTAGTCCGCGATCTTCGGGCGGGCGGCGGAGAGCACCGAGACCAGCGAGGACTTGCCCGCGGACGGAAATCCCACCAGCCCGACGTCGGCCACCGACTTGAGCTCGAGCACCAGGTCGCGGCTCTCGCCCTCCTCGCCGAGCAACGCGAAGCCCGGCGCCTTGCGGGAGCGCGACGCCAGGGCCGCGTTGCCCAGCCCGCCCCGGCCACCGCGGGCCGCCACGAACCGGGTGCCCTGACCCACCAGGTCGGCGAGCAGTCGACCGTCCGTGTCGCACACCACGGTCCCGTCCGGCACCCGCAGCACCAGGTCACCACCGAACGCCCCGTCGCGGTGCCCACCCATTCCCTGGGTGCCCCGTTCCGCGCGGGCGTGCGGGTGGTGGTGGAAGTCGAGCAGCGTGTGCACGCTGACGTCGACCTCGAGCACGATCGAGCCGCCCTTGCCACCGTTGCCCCCGTCGGGACCGCCCAGGGGAACGAACTTCTCCCGGTGCACCGACGAGCAGCCGTTGCCCCCGTTGCCAGCACTCACGTGCAGGACGACACGGTCGACGAACCGGGACATGGTCGGAACTCCTCTACGCGGTTCGCCGGCCTCGACGACCGGGGCCAGGACGATTCAGGGCGGAACGTGTCGCAACGTTGACGACGACAGGGGCGGGCGGGTGCGCTGACCCGGCCCGCCCCTGTCCCGGAACGTCGTGCTGGTGCGTGCTCAGGCGGTGACGAGCTCCGCAGGCACGATCGAGATCGTCTTGCGTCCCCGCTTGGTGCCGAACTCGACCGCACCGGCGGACAGGGCGAACAGCGTGTCGTCGTCGCCGCGACCGACGTTCACGCCGGGGTGGAAGTGGGTGCCGCGCTGGCGGACGATGATCTCGCCGGACTTGACCACCTGACCCCCGAACCGCTTGACGCCCAGGCGCTGCGAGTTCGAGTCACGACCGTTGCGGGAGCTGGAAGCACCCTTCTTGTGAGCCATCGAGCGTTCCTCCTGAAGGGTTCGACTACTTGGTGATGCCGGTGACCTTGAGGACCGTCA
Source organism: Mycobacteriaceae bacterium (assembly GCA_039923155.1). Lineage (GTDB taxonomy): Bacteria > Actinomycetota > Actinomycetes > Mycobacteriales > Mycobacteriaceae > Rhodococcus_D. The sequence continues at coordinate 12,789 of JBDTDI010000047.1, forward strand.
GCTTCTGACGGTGCCCCTGGCGCTTGTGGTACCCGGTCTTGTTCTTGAACTTGTGGATGCGGATCTTCGGGCCCTTGGTGTGCTCGACGATCTCGCCGGTCACCGCGACCTTGGCCAGCGCCTCGGCGTCGGTGGTGAGGTCGGTGCCGTCGACGAGCAGGAGTGCCGGCAGACTCACCTCGACACCAGGCGCGCCGTCGAGCTTCTCGACCTCGACGAGGTCACCCTCGGTGACCTTGTACTGCTTGCCGCCGGTCTTGACGATCGCGTACATCGGAGGGAGTCTCCTGCTCTTTCGCACTTGGGCCACGTCCACCCCGTCCGGGGTGCCGCAGTTGTCTTCGCTCTCAGGGATCGTGATTCGGGTCAGCACGCAGCGACCACGTCGCAGCAGTGCGACCAGTCGAGGTTACGGGCTGGCCCACTACCGGGTCAAACCGCCCCCGGACCTTCTCCGGACGCCGCGTCCTCGGCCGGCGGTCCGGCCGGGCGCCCGGCCGCGCGCCTGCGGCGAGGCCGCACCGGAGCCACCGCAGGCTCCGCCGCAACAGGAGCTTCGGTCTCAGCCGGCTCCACCGCCACCGCCACGAGCTCCAGGTCGGTCACCTCGGGGCTGGTCGCCTCGGCCGGCGCCGACGCCCGGGTCGCGGTACGTCGGGCTCTGGGCGCCCGCTTCTGCTTCTCGACCTCCGGCGCGCTGGCGTCGGTCGATACGGGGGCCACCGTCACCGGCTGCTCCTGCTTCACGGTCTCGTCGACCGGGACCGCGACGGCTGCCTCGATCGCCACCTCCGTGGGTGCCGACGCCTTCCGCGAGGCCCGACGCGGACGACTGCGCGGTGTCGGCTCCACCGCTGCGGTGGGCTCGGCGGTGGTGGGCTCGGCAGTGGTGGCCTCGGCGGGCGTCAGCTCGGAGGCGTCCAGCGCGTCGGCGGCGACCTCGGTTACGTCGTCGGTGACCGGGGCGGGTGAGGCGACGGTACGTCGTGGACCGGGAACCGGGGGGGTGGTGTGCACCAGGGGTCCGGGGTCGAGGATCACCGGTGCGGCATCGGACCTGCGGTCGTTGTTCGCAGAGCGGTTCCCGCTGCGGCCCCGCCCGGACCGACCACCGGAGCTCTCGGCGGCACCGTCGCTGCCCGACGGGGGTTCCACCGGATCGCTTTGCACCACCACCCCACTGCCGTGGCAGTGCTCGCACGGGGTGCTGAACTCCTCGAGCAGTCCGGCACCAACCCGCTTGCGGGTCATCTGGACCAGCCCCAGCGAGGTGACCTCGGAGACCTGGTGGCGGGTGCGGTCGCGGCCGAGGCACTCGGTCAGGCGACGCAGCACCAGGTCACGGTTGCCTTCCAGCACCATGTCGATGAAGTCGACGACGATCATGCCGCCGATGTCGCGCAACCTCATCTGCCGAACGATCTCCTCGGCCGCCTCGATGTTGTTGCGGGTGACGGTCTCCTCGAGGTTGCCGCCGGCGCCGGTGAACTTGCCGGTGTTCACGTCGACCACCGTCATGGCCTCGGTGCGGTCAATGACCAGGGTCCCGCCCGAGGGCAGCCACACCTTGCGATCCATCGCCTTGGCCAACTGCTCATCGATGCGGTGGGCGGTGAACACGTCGGTGACCTCGGTGTGGCGGTGCACCCGATCGGCGAGATCGGGCGCCACCTGCCCGACGTAGGCCTCGATGGTCGCCACCGCGTTGTCCCCGGCCACCACCAGCGAGCGGAAGTCGGAGTTGAACAGGTCCCGGACGACCTTGACCAGCAGGTCCGGCTCCTCGTGCAGCGCGACGGCTGCGGTGAACTTGCCCGGGCCCTCGGTAGCCCTGGCTGCCGCCGCCGAGACCGACTCCCACTGCGCCTGCAAACGCTGCACGTCCTGGGCCAGCTCGTCCTCGCTCACCCCTTCCGAAGCGGTCCGGATGATCACCCCGGCATCGGCGGGCACGATGCGCTTGAGGATGTCCTTGAGCCGTTTGCGCTCGGTGTCGGGCAGTTTGCGGCTGATGCCGGTGGACCCGCCGCCGGGCACGTACACCAGGAACCGGCCGGGCAGGCTGATCTGGGTGGTGAGACGGGCACCCTTGTGACCCACCGGGTCCTTGCTGACCTGGACCAGCACCGGGTCACCGGAGTGCAGAGCCTGCTCGATCTTGCGGGCACGACCGCCGAGCCCAGCGGCGTCCCAGTCGACCTCGCCGGCGTACAGCACTCCGTTGCGGCCGCGACCGATGTCGATGAACGCGGCCTCCATGCTGGGCAGCACGTTCTGCACCCGACCCACGTAGATGTTGCCGAGCATCGCGGTGGACGACGCGCTGGTCACGAAGTGCTCGACGAGGACTCCGTCCTCGAGCACTGCCACCTGGCTGTGCGCGTCCTTCTCTCGAACCACCATGACGCGTTCCACCGCTTCACGACGAGCGAGAAACTCCGACTCGGTGAGGATCGGCGGGCGGCGGCGACCGGAGTCACGCCCGTCCCGTCGGCGCTGCCGCTTGGCCTCCAACCGGGTCGAGCCCGTGATGCCCTGCACCTCGTCGGAACCACCACCCCGGGCACGACGCGCACGCGGCTCCCGCTCGTGCACGACGGTGTTCGGGGGGTCGATGCCCGTCTCGCCGGCGTCGCCGGACTCACCGCTGCCCTCCGCCGAGGAGCGCCGGCGCCGACGGCGACGGCGACGGCGGCCGTTCCCGTCGTCGGTGTCGTTCTCGCTGTCGTTCTCGGTGTCGTTCTCGGTGTCCGGGTCCGTCTCAGCACGGGCGCCCGCCGGGGCGTCACCCGGAGTCTCGTCAGGGGTCTCGTCGGAGGTGTTGCTGTCGGTGTTGTCGTCGGCGGTGTCGTCGGCGCCCTGGCCGTCGTCCTCACCGGAGGCGCCGCGTCCGCGGCCCCGCCCGCGCCGACCCCGCCGTCGACGGCGTGAGCTGCCATCGTCGGCATCGGCATCGGCATCGGCATCGGCGTCAGCAGCGTCGGGCCGCCCGGGCGCTTCGGATCCCTGACCCTTGTCGGTCTTCTCGTCGCCGTCCGGCTGCGCCTCGTGGTCGGGCGTGCTCACCTCGGCCGGGGCCGCGGCCCGGGTGGAGGATCGCCGACGCCGGGGAGCGCGCGCGGGGGCTTCCGCCGCCCGATCCGCCGCACTGTCGTCGGACTCGTCGCTGGTCGGGGCCTGTTGTGCGGGTGCCGGGGCCGGTGGTTCGAAGGTGGGCGGCAGAGCCTGCTCAGCCGGCGCCGCGGGTCGGCTGGCACGGCGCCTGCGGGGCGGCGAGGCGACCGGCTCGGGCGCCATGAACAGCGGCGCGGCAACCGCGGTCTCAGCGGCAGACGGCTCGGGGGTCGGGAGCTCGGCGCTGACGGGCTCGGGGCTGACGGGCTCAGCCGCGCCTGGCCTACCGGTCAGGGTGGCTCGAACGCGTTCGGCGACGGCGCGCTCGACGCTGGACTGCGCGCTGCTGACCGCGTGTCCTAGCGCGGTGAGCTCGCCCCGCACCACTTTGCTGGTGGTGCCCAAGAGCTTGGCGAGGGCGTGCACCCGCATGCGGGCGGGCAGCTCTTCGGTTGGCGCAACGGTGTTCTCGGGCGGCACGGACTGGGCCACGTGTTCTCCTCGGGCCCCCGGGCGCGTCCACCCGTCGGGTGGGACGCGGCCACACGGGGACCGGCTCGTCGGACGCGGCGCCCGTGTGGGCGCCGGGGTGGAACGGGTCTCTCACCGCCGCGACCCGGTGGGGCCTATGCGGTGCCGGTCGCGACGACGTCCGGTCCTCTCCGTGGCGGGTCACCAGGTCCCGAAGGGCCGGCCTCCCGATCCGCGGCGAGGGGATCGCCGAGCACACCGTCGTCGTCGAGCGGGCCCTGGGCCACCCGGAGCGCCCTCACGGGCACCGGTGGCTCGAGGCCGGCGACGATCCTCAGCGCACTCATCACGTCGTCCGGACGCACAGCGGGACTGACCTGCCGCACGACCGCGTCGAGTATCCCACACCCACCGGGGTTCTCCGACGCGCCACTCGACACGCGCATGCTGATCACCGGGGTGCGGGCGTCCAGCTCGCGGCGGCCGTCCTTGGTCAGTCGCTGGACCCCGACGGCGTCGGCGGCCATGAACCGGGCCACCGCATCGGCGAGCAGCTCGGGGCCGACACCATCGACGGTGATCTCCCACCGGCTGGCGTGCATGCGCTCGGGCAGCGACCCCCCGGCGGAGGTCACCGCGTCGACGATGTCCAGGCCCGGCGGCAGGGCCTTGTCTATCTCCGCGCCCACCAGCGCCGCGTCGAGGAACCGGATCAACGAGATCTCCACGTACTCCGCCTCGCTGGCCACCCCGGTCGGCGCTGCGCCCACCCACGAGATCTTCGGGTGGGGGTTGTAGCCCTGCGAGTAGGCCATCGGCACCCCGGCGCGACGCAGCGCACGCTCGAAGGCCCGGGCCACGTCACGGTGCGAGGTGAACCGCAGCCGCCCACGCTTGGCGTAGCGCAGGCGGATCTTCTGGACTCCGGCGGCGGAGGGGTTGGGTTCGTGCTGGGCGGGCAGGGGCCCTCCTGGGGTCTCGGTCCGGGGCTCGTGCCCGGGCGGGTCGCACACGCACGGTAGCGCCTACTGGTAGCTGACCATCACCGGTTCGGGGGTGCGGCGCACCGTGTCGGCGGGGCTCGCGATCTGCGGGTCCTCGTCGTAGAAGTTCTTCCAGCCGAAGAAGACCCCAGGCGGAGCGGCGCGGACGATCGCGTTCCAGGTGGCCTCCTTCTGGCCGCGCCCACCCTGACCGTCGGCGTGGATGAGCACCGCAACCTGGTCGTTGCCGGTGTCCAGCTGTGACTCGTTCCCGATCATCGACAAGCGGAACTGGTGCAGCACCAGGACCTTCTGCGGCAGGTTGGCCTTCGCAGTGAGGTCGCCCAGCCAGCGGGTCACCTCGTTGATCTTGCTCGCCGGCAGCGACCCGATCTGTTGCACGGGCAGCTGGCCCGGTCCCAGCGCCCACTCGGGGTCCAGGGCGAGGCCGACGTTGGGCTGCATGAGCAGCGAGGTGTAGGCCTTGGCCTGCTCGAGGGGGTCGGCGCGGCCGGGCTGCAGGTCGAGCACCACGTACATGCCGGCCCTGGTGGCGGCGTCGACCGTCGGCTTCAGGTCCTCGACGCCGAACTCGTTGGAGTAGTTGCCATCGGCGCCGGCCGAGCTGCTGGCCACGGTCGCGATGATCTCGAAGGTCGGCACGACGGGGACGCCGTACAGCGAGTCGTAGGGGGCCGCGACCTGCTTGGCGCGGGCCACGCTCGCCTCCGGCCCCTGCTCGCCGAGGACACCGAGCGCGGGTCCCCCGGGGTGTCCGTACAGCGCGACCAGGGCCCGGCCGGGGAACATGACCTGCCCACCGCCGGGCAGCTGCACACCGGTGCGGGCCACCCGCAGTCGAGGACTCAGCTGCGTCGGGGTCCCGAAGCTGGTGCCGACGGCGAGCACGGGCCCCTTCGGCGCTGCGGCCAGCGCCGTCACCACGTCAGCGACCGCCCGGGGATCGGCGCTCGGCGCGGGGATCAGGGTGGTCCCGGCCGCTGCGGCGGTGGCGGCCACCACCCCGGACGCCGCCACGGCGGCTAGGTCGTCGGTGCCGTCGCTGCGCACCAGCACCGTGACCTGGCTCAGCAGCGTCGGGCGCGAGGTTCGGGGCAGCCTGCCCACGTCGGTGACGACGTCGACGCCCGGCAACCGCGTCGCGAGCTGGGGGTCCTCGCCAATGGCCAGGACGGTCTTGGCTCCAAGCCTGGACACCTGCTCGGCCAGGACGGGGCCGTCGAGCAGCACCGGTGCGCCCATCGTCTTCGCGGTCGCCGCGGCCACCGAGACCTGGTCGCGCGCGGGCGAGCCCAGCACGACGGCCACCGGTGCACTGACGAACAGCGCCGTCACCGCCTCGGCGGCCACCGCGGCCGGGTTGTCGCCCCCCACCACCTGCAGCTCGGGGGGCGTGCGCAGCTGCGCCGCCGGGCCGGGGGGGGTGGAGGGATCGGCCGCGGTCGTCGGGCCGGCCGGAGCTGACGGGGTGGTGCGAGGGCTCGACGAGCTCTCGGGCGTGAGCGTCTGCCCACCTCCGCCGGTGCATCCCGCGGCGAGGGCCACCACCGAGACGACGAGGAGGACCGCCCGTGTTGGTCGTGGCACCGGGGAACCCTGTCACGCCCGACCGGGTCCAACCGAACCGTCAGCGGCAGTCCAGGTCAGGAGCGTGTCGAGCACCAGACCATCAGCTCAACGCCCATCGCGACGCCCCGCCCCCGAGCAAGAGGGCGCCGGACTCCGGCTGGGGCTCGGCAGAACGGCGCCTGCCCGCGCCCCTCGCGGTCGGCCAGGTCACCAGCGTCGGTGGTCGTTCGCGGCGCGGTCCTGCTCACCCACCCGTCAGCTCGGGGTTGGTGACCGGGCTGCCCGTGCTCACCGGCGCGATCGGCAGCAGCGTCCGCCCGGTGGGTCCGACCTCGATGTCGGTGCCCATCGACGGGCACACGCCGCAGTCGAAGCACGGCGTCCAACGGCAGTCGTCCTGCTCGGTCGCGTTCAGCGCGTCCTGCCAGTCGTCCCAGAGCCACTGCTTGTCCAGCCCCGAGTCCAGGTGGTCCCAGGCCAGCACCTCGGTGCGCTCCCGCTCGCGGGTGGTGAACCACTCCAGGCTGACCCCCAGCGGCTCCAGCTCGTCGGCGGCGGCCTTCACCCACCGGTCGTAGGAGAAGTGCTCGCTCCAGCCGTCGAACCGCCCACCTTCGCGCCACACCCGCTCGATCACCCGTCCGACCCGGCGGTCACCCCGGCTGAGCAGTCCCTCGATCAGGCTGGGCTTGCCGTCGTGGTAACGCATCCCGATGGCGCGGCCGAAGCGCCGGTCCGAACCGACCTCGGCGCGGAGCTTGCGCAACCGGTCGTCGATCACGTCGGGATGGGCCTGCGGCGCCCACTGGAACGGGGTGTGCGGCTTGGGCACGAACCCGCCGATGGAGATCGTCGCCCGGATGTCCTTGTGCCCACTGGCCTCACGCCCGGCCTTGATCACCTCGCGGGCCATGCGTCCGATCTGCAGCACGTCCTCGTCGGTCTCGGTGGGCAGCCCGCACATGAAGTACAGCTTCACCTGGCGCCAACCGTTGGCGTAGGCGGTGGTGACGGTACGGATGAGGTCCTCCTCGGACACCATCTTGTTGATCACCCGGCGGATCCGCTCGCTGCCCCCCTCCGGGGCGAAGGTCAGCCCGGAGCGGCGACCGTTGCGGGAGATCTCGTTGGCGAGGTCGACGTTGAAGGCGTCGACCCGGGTGCTGGGCAGGCTCAGACCGGTGCCCGTGCCCTCGTAGCGATCGGCCAGGCCCTTGGTCACCTCGGCGATCTCGGAGTGGTCGGCGCTGGAGAGGCTGAGCAGTCCCACCTCGTTGTAGCCGGTGGCCGCCAGCGAGGTCTGCACGATCGCACCGATGCCCTCGATGCTGCGCTCCCGGACCGGGCGGGTGATCATCCCGGCCTGGCAGAAGCGACAACCTCGGGTGCAGCCCCGGAAGATCTCCACGCTGGCCCGCTCGTGCACCGTCTCCGCAAGCGGCACCAGGGGCTTCTTCGGGTACGGCCAGGCGTCGAGGTCCATGGTGGTGCGCTTGAAGACCCGGAACGGCACCCGCGGGTCGGCGGGCACCACCCGCTGGATACGGCCGTCGGGCAGGTAGTCCACGTCGTAGAGCTGCGGCACGTAGACCCCGCCGGACTCAGCGAGGCGCAGCAACAGCTCCGCGCGCCCGCCCGGCGAGCCCTCGGCCTTGTGGCTGCGGATGATGTCGGTGATCTCGAGCACCGCCTCCTCCCCGTCGCCCAGGACCGCGGCGTCGATGAAGTCGGCGATGGGCTCGGGGTTGAACGCGGCGTGCCCTCCCGCCAGGACGATCGGGTGGCGCTCGTCGCGGTCGACGGCGTGCAGCGGGATGCCGGCGAGGTCGACGGCGGCCAGCATGTTGGTATAGCCGAGCTCGGTCGCGAAGCTGACCCCGAGGACGTCGAAATCCACGACCGGTCGGTGGCCATCGACGGTGAACTGGGGTACCCCGGCCTCCCGCATGAGGGCCTCCAGGTCCGGCCACACTGCGTAGGTGCGCTCGGCCAGGACGTCGGGCTGCTCGTTGAGCAGCTCGTAGAGGATCATCACTCCCTGGTTGGGCAGGCCGACCTCGTAGGCGTCGGGGTACATCAGCGCCCAGCGGACGACGGTGGAGTCCCACTCCTTCAGGCTGGCGTTGAGCTCGCCGCCCACGTACTGGACCGGTTTGCTCACCCGTGGCAGCAGCGGCTCCAGCTCGGTGAAGACCGATGCTCCGGGGGTTCGCGTGGGGGTGGACACCGACACCACGGTAGTACGGCAGGCCACGCTCCACGGGCCTGCCGTCGCATCCATGACCCTCCCCGACATCACCACCGCCGACGTCACCTCCCTCGTCATGGACGACCACGGGTACCTGCGGCGCAGTTTCGCCCGCCTCGACGACGCGCGCACCCCCGAGGAGCTGACCGTCGCATGGGCGCCGCTCGCCCAGCGCCTGGACACCCAGTGCGAGGAGGAGGTGCTGTACCCGTCCCTACTCAAGCACGGCAGCTCCGAGGCCGAGGACGAGACCGACGACGCGGTCGACGACCACAACAAGATCCGCGACGCCGTCGCCCTCGCCGCCCG
>JBDTDI010000048.1:0-16350 GCA_039923155.1 Mycobacteriaceae bacterium
CTGCACTGTGACGGCGGTTCCGGGGTCGAACAGGTGGCGGCGGAGGCGGTGGTGCTCGCCGTGCCCCCGCTCGCCGCTGCCGCGCTGGCGCCGGCGGGGTCGGTGGAGGCTCCCAAAGGCTGGGCGCAGCAGCTGGGTTCGAGCCCGATCGTCAACGTGCACGTCATCTTCGACCGGCCCGTGCTGGAGGAAGACTTCTTCGCGGGGCTGGGCGGCCCGGTGCAGTGGGTCTTCGACCGGACCGCCACGGCGGGCGTGCGCAGCGGTCAGTACCTCGCCGTGTCGCTGTCCGCGGCCGACGACGTCGTCGACCTCACCACCGCCGAGGTCCGCGGCCTGATCCTGCCTGCGCTGTTCGCGCTGGTGCCTGCAGCCCGCCACGCCCTCGTGCGTGACTTCTTCGTCACCCGCTCCCGGGCGGCCACGTTCCGCCCAGCACCGGGCACCGCTGCGTTCCGCCCCCCGAACGCCACCCACGCTCCCGGCCTGGTGCTGGCCGGGGCCCACACCGACACCGGGTGGCCCGCCACCATGGAAGGCGCCGTCCGCAGCGGTGACACCGCCGCGGACGTGCTCCTGACGAACCTCGGTGCCACAACAACGGAAGGAGCTCGAGCCGCATGACCACTGCCCTGACCCCGGTCCTCGATCGAAGCCGTGCGCTGGTGCTGCCCGCCCTCCGGGCGGCGGTGGACACCCTCGACCCCACCAGCCGTGACGTCACCGCCTACCACCTCGGGTGGACCGACGCCGACGGCTCACCCTGCGCGTCCGGCGGAGGCAAGACGGTTCGCCCGGCCCTGGCGCTGCTCTCGGCCGAGCTTGCCGGCGCCCCGGCCGAACAGGCCATCCCGGGGGCGGTGGCGGTCGAGCTGGTCCACAACTTCTCCCTGCTGCACGACGACGTGATGGACGGCGACACCCAACGGCGCCACCGCGCCACCGTCTGGTCGCTCTGGGGCGAGTCCTGCGCCATCCTCACCGGTGACGCCCAGCTCGTGCTCGCCCAGCAGGTGTTGTGCGACAGCGGCTCGGCGCACGCGACGGCGGCCACGCGGCTGCTCCTGGGTGCGACCGCCGAGCTCATCCGTGGCCAGGTCGAGGACTTGGCCTTCGAGTCCCGTGACCGCGTCACGGTGCAGGAGTGCCTGCGCATGGCCGTGGGCAAGACCGGCGCCCTGCTGTCAGCGAGCGCCGCGATCGGTGCGGTCCTCGCCGGGGCTCCCGCCGGGGTGGTCGCGGCGCTCAGCGCCTACGGGCGCCACCTCGGGGCGGCGTTCCAGCTGGTCGACGACCTGCTGGGCATCTGGGGCGACCCCGCAGTGACCGGAAAGCCGGTGCTGTCGGACCTGCGTTCCCGCAAGAAGTCACTGCCCGTCACCTGGACGCTGGCTGCCGACGATGCCGCCGCCCACGAGCTGGCCGCGTGGTACTCCAGCCCGACCACGGACGACGCCGGTCTGACGCGGGCCGCCGAGCTGGTCGAGATCGGCGGTGGTCGAGCCTGGGCGGCCGCGGAGGCCCGACGACGGATGGAGCTCGCGGGGCAGGCCCTCGCCGGGGTGCGGGCCCCCGCCGGACCTCGCGCCGAGCTGCTCGCGCTCGGCCGCTTCATCGTCGACCGGGACGTGTGATGACCCTGACCGAGACCGTCACCGCCGAGTCTGGCACCACCGAGTCCGTCACTGCCGTCGATCACGCGGTGGCCCGGGCCGTCGAGCACCTGCGCGCACGGCAGAGCGCAACGGGCTGGTGGAAGGGCGACCTGGACACCAACGTCACCATGGACGCCGAGGACCTGCTGCTGCGGGAGTTCCTGGGCATCCGTGGTGAGCAGGAGACCACCGAGGCCGCGCGCTGGATCCGCTCGCAGCAGCGGTCCGACGGCACCTGGGCAACGTTCCACGGTGGGCCGGGAGACCTCTCCACGACGGTCGAGGCCTGGGTCGCGCTCCGCCTGGCCGGCGACGAGGTCAGCGCCGCGCACATGCAGTCCGCGGCTGAGTTCGTCCGCGCCAGCGGTGGACTGGAGCGCACCCGGGTGTTCACCCGCACCTGGTTGGCCCTGTTCGGTCTGTGGCCGTGGGCGCAGCTGCCGACCCTGCCCCCGGAGCTGATCCTGCTGCCCAGCTGGGTCCCGCTGAACATCTACGACTGGGGCTGCTGGGCCCGCCAGACCATCGTTCCGCTGACCGTGGTGTGCACGCTCCGCCCGGTCCGAGCCGTGGACTTCGACGTCGAGGAGCTGCGCAGCGGGCTCTCCCCCGCCCCGCGGCAGCCGGCGTGGACGTGGGCCGGGGCCTTCCAGCGCCTGGACACCGCGCTGGGGGTGTACGCCCGTCGACCCGTGGGGCGGCTGCGTCGGCACGCGACGCGCCGCGCGTTGGCGTGGATCCTGGCGCGGCAGGAGGCCGACGGCTCGTGGGGGGGCATCCAGCCGCCGTGGGTCTACTCGATCCTGGCCCTGCACCTGAGCGGCTACCCGCTGCAGCACCCGGTGATCGTCGCCGGGCTGGCGGGCCTGGAGGACTTCATTCTTCGCGAGCCCTCACCCGACGGTGTGCTGCGCCGCGTCGAGGCGTGTCAGTCACCCGTCTGGGACACCGCGCTCGCCCTCACTGCGCTGCTCGACGCCGGGGTCGAGGGCGACGACCCCGGCGTGGCCCGCGCGGCGCGGTGGCTCATTGGCGAGGAGATCGGCGTCGCCGGTGACTGGGCGGTGCGACGGCCCGAGCTGGCTCCCGGGGGGTGGGCCTTCGAGTTCGCCAACCGCCACTACCCCGACACCGACGACACCGCCGAGATCGTGCTCGCGCTGCGCCGGTGTGCGGTCGAGCGCCCCGTGCTGGACCGGTCCGTGGCGTGGCTCGAGGGCATGCAGTCCGCGGACGGCGGCTGGGGCGCCTTCGACGCCGACAACACCCGCACCCTGGCCACCAAGCTGCCCTTCTGCGACTTCGGCGCCGTCATCGACCCGCCCACCGCCGACGTCACCGCGCACGTCGTGGAGATGCTCGCGGCCGACGGACGAGCAGACACCCCGGTGTGCCGACGCGGGGTGCAGTGGTTGCTCGACGCGCAGGAGCCGGGAGGGTCGTGGTTCGGGCGGTGGGGGGCCAACCACGTCTACGGCACGGGCGCCGCGGTGCCCGCTCTGGTCGCGGCCGGCGTCCCGACCCACGCCGCACCCGTTCGCCGCGCGGTGCGCTGGCTGGACGAGCACCAGAATCCCGACGGGGGGTGGGGTGAGGACCTGCGGTCCTACCGCGACCCGGCCTGGGTCGGTCGCGGCGACTCGACCGCCTCGCAGACCGCGTGGGCCCTGCTGGCCCTGCTGGCCGCGGGAGAGCGGACGGCGGCGGTCGAGCGCGGGGTGCAGTGGCTGGTGCGCACCCAGCGCGGGGACGGCGGCTGGGACGAGCCCCAGTTCACCGGCACCGGGTTCCCGGGTGACTTCTACATCAACTATCACCTGTACCGAATCGTGTTCCCGCTCTCGGCGCTCGGCCGGTACCGGCGCGTGACGTCGTCAGGTGCGTCCGCATGAGGGCGCCCGTGGTCTGCACCCCCCTGCGGGTGGAGCACGCCGTGCTGGCCCGCCCGCTCCGCGGGGTCGACGTGGTGCGGACCGGGATGGGTGCCGTCGCCGCGGGTCCGCGCCCGACCCTGGTCGCCGGCGTGGGTGGTGGGCTCGACCCGAGGTGCAGGCCGGGTGACCTCGTCGTCGCGAGCGAGGTGCGTGGCCCCGACGCCACCGTGTCCAGCCCCTCCGCACCCCTGCTGGCCGCAGCGCTGCGCCGCCTGGGCCTGACCGTGCACCTGGGACCGATCGTGACCAGTGAGGACGTCGTGCACGGCGCTCGCCGCCGTGAGCTCGCCGGCACCGGTGCGCTGGCCGTCGACATGGAGAGCGCCGGGCTCGCGGCCGCCGCCGACGGTTATCCGTTCGCGGTGGTGCGCGCGGTCGTGGACACCGCCGCGGACCCTCTGCTGCGGCCCGCGACCGCAGCCCGGGGGGTTCGCGCGCTGCGGGCGCTGCGCGCCGGCGCGCCGGCCCTCGCGGACTGGGCGGGCGCCCTGGGCCACCGCGAGGTGCTCCTGGCGGGGCCGCGCTCGTTCTGCGCGGGGGTGGAGCGCGCCATCGACACCGTCGAGCGTGCGCTGGACCAGCACGGTGCTCCCCTGTACGTCCGCCGCCAGATCGTGCACAACACCCACGTGGTGACCGAGCTGCAGCGTCGCGGCGCGGTGTTCGTCACCGAGCTCGACGAGGTGCCCCGTGGGGCTCGCGTCGTGCTCGCCGCGCACGGCGTGTCCCCCGAGGTGTGGCAGCAGGCCCGCGAGCGCGGGCTCACGGTGGTCGACGCAACCTGCCCCCTGGTGGCCAAGGTGCACCAGGAGGTCCGCCGCTACGCCGAGGCGGGCAACACCGTGTTCCTGATCGGGCACCGCGACCACGAGGAGGTCGTCGGGACCGCCGGCGAGGCACCCTCGGTGGTGCAGGTGGTGGAGGACGCCGCGCAGGCGGCTCGCGTGCAGGCCCTCGACCCCGACCACGTCGCGTACGTGATGCAGACGACCCTGGCCCTCGATGAGGCGGAGGAGACCACGCGCGTGCTGCGGGAGCGGTTCCCGTCGATGAGCCGTCCCCGCAGCGCCGACATCTGCTATGCCTCCACCAACCGTCAACAGGCGGTCCGCGAGGTGGCCGTCCAGTCCGAGCTGGTGCTCGTGCTCGGTTCCGCGAGCTCGTCGAACTCGCAGCGCCTCGTGGAGGTGGCCCGTCGTGCCGGAACCCGCGCCCAGCTCGTCGAGGACGCCGGTGCGGTCGACCTGCGCTGGTTGGCCGGCGTGCGGCGCATCGGCCTCACCGCCGGCGCGTCGGCGCCTCCCCACCTGGTCGACGACCTCGTGCACGCCCTGTCCGGGCTCGGGCCAGTGACCGTGCGCGAGCACACCGTCACAGAAGAAGACGCCCACTTCGCCCTACCCAAGGAGGTTTCCTGATCATGGCCATGCCCCTTCGCCAGACCGCCCGACTCGGCGGCTACCTGCTCAAGCAGAAGGTGCTCCGCAGGGAGAAGTTCCCGCTGCTCGTCGAGCTCGAGCCGTTGTTCGCGTGCAACCTCCAGTGCGCGGGGTGCGGCAAGATCGCCCAGCCCGCCTCGCTGCTCAAGCAACGGATGCCGGTCGAGCAGGCTGTCGCGGCCATCGAGGAGAGCGGTGCGCCGATGGTGTCCATCGCCGGCGGCGAACCCCTGATGCACCCGCAGATCGACGAGATCGTGCGCCAGCTGCTCGACCGCAAGAAGATCGTCTTCGTCTGCACCAACGCGGTCCTGATGCCCAAGCACCTGCACAAGTTCACCCCCCACCGCAACTTTTCCTGGATGGTGCACATCGACGGCCTGCGTGACCGCCACGACGCCTCGGTGTGCAAGGACGGGGTCTTCGACCAGGCTGTCGCGTCGATCAAGATGGCCCAGGAAGCCGGCTTCCGGGTGATGACCAACACCACCTTCTTCGACGGTGACACCGCCCAGGACATGATCGACGTGCTCGACTACCTCACCGATGACCTCAAGATCGACAACATGGAGATCTCGCCGGGCTTCGCGTACCCGAAGGCGCCGGACCAGGAGCACTGGCTCGGGGTCGACCAGACCCGTGAGCTGTTCGCCAAGGCCTTCGGCGACGGCAGGCGGAAGAAGTGGCGGCTCAACCACTCCCCCATCTTCCTGGACTTCCTGGAGGGCAAGCGTGAGCTGGCCTGCACCGCGTGGGGCATCCCGTCCTACTCGTTGTTGGGTTGGCAGAAGCCGTGCTACCTGCTCGACGAGGGATACGCCGCCACCTACCGCGAGCTGATCGAGGAGACCGACTGGGACAGCTACGGCCGGGGCAACAACCCGAAGTGCGAGAACTGCATGGCGCACTGCGGCTACGAACCCACCGCGGTGATGGCGACGATGGGGTCGCTGCGGGAGTCGATCCGGGCCGCGACGGGAGGCTGAGCCGCCATGACTGCCGTGCTGCCGCAGCTGCGCATGCGGCGTCGGCCCGACACCCGACCCCAGCCCACACCCCGGCTCCAGCCCATCACCCCGGACCAGCTTCGCACCATGGGTCCGGCGGAGCTCGACGAGCTGGCCGCCGACATTCGGGCCGTGCTCATCGGCTCGGTCACCCGGACGGGCGGGCACCTGGGGCCGAACCTGGGTGTGGTCGAGCTGACCCTCGCCCTGCACCGCGCGTTCCGCTCCCCCCGAGACGCAATCGTGTTCGACACCGGGCACCAGAGCTACGTGCACAAGATGCTGACCGGCCGGTGGGCGGAGATGAACAACCTCCGCCAGCCCGGTGGGCTCTCTGGCTACCCCAGCCGGACGGAGAGCGAGCACGACCTGGTGGAGAACTCGCACGCCTCGACGGCCCTGTCCTACGCCGCCGGCCTGGCGGCAGCGTTCGCGCTGCGCGGGGAGCACGACCGCCACGCCGTCGCCGTGGTCGGCGACGGAGCGCTCACCGGGGGGATGGCGTGGGAGGCGCTGAACAACCTGGGCGCGGCCCGCGGACACGCAGTGACCGTGGTCCTCAACGACAACGGGCGCTCCTACGCCCCCACGGTGGGCGGCCTCGCCGAGCACCTCACCGCCCTGCGGGGCGGTGCGCGCCCCAGCGTGTTCGAGAACCTCGGGCTCGGTTACCTCGGCCCGGTCGACGGCCACGACGTGGCCGCGGTGCAGGCCGCGCTGTCGGACGCCCGCCGAGCCCACACACCGACCGTGGTGCACGTCGTCACGACCAAGGGGCGCGGCTACCCACCGGCCGAGACCGACGAGGCCGACCGGATGCACACCGTCGGCCCCGCGCGCGCCGCCTCCGGGGGCCCGGCCGCCGGCACCCCCTCGTGGACGTCGGTGTTCGCCGACGAGCTGAAGGCGGTGGCGGCCGAACGCACCGACGTCGTCGCGCTGACCGCAGCGATGCTGCGGCCCACGGGCCTGCACCTCTTCAGCGTCGCCCACCCGGACCGCGTGCACGACGTCGGCATCGCCGAGCAGCACGCGGTGACCTCGGCGGCGGGTCTGGCCATGGGCGGCCTGCACCCCGTGGTCGCGATCTACGCCACCTTCCTCAACCGTGCCTTCGACCAGGTGCTGATGGACGTAGCGCTGCACCGGCTGCCGGTGACGTTCGTGCTGGACCGGGCCGGTGTCACCGGCAACGACGGCCCGAGCCACAACGGTATGTGGGACCTCTCCATGCTCGGCCTGGTCCCCGGGCTGCGGGTCGCGGCCCCTCGGGACGCCGTCACCCTGCGCGGGCTGCTGCGCGAAGCCGTCGCCGACGACAGCGGTCCGACCGCGCTGCGCTACCCGAAGGGCTTCCCCGGCCGCGAGCTGGCCGCGGTCGCCACCGTGGGGTCGGCCGACGTGCTGGTGGACTGCCCCGGGGCCGCGGTGCTGCTGGTCGGGGTCGGCGCCATGGCCGTCGTGACCCTCGACGCGGCCACCCTGCTGGGCCGCCTCGGGGTGCCTGCGACCGTCGTCGACCCCCGCTGGGTCCTGCCCGTCGACCCCGCGCTGGTCGACCTTGCCGGGGAGCACGCGCTGGTCGTCACCGTCGAGGACAACGGGGTGGCCGGCGGTGTCGGGGACGCCGTTGCCCGCTCCGTGCGGGCAGCGCGGCTGACGAGCCGAGTGTGCAGCCTCGGCCTGACCCAACGGTTCTATCCCCACAGCTCCCGGGACGCGGTGCTCACCGGGCAAGGTCTGACCGCGGTGGGGGTGGCGGTCTCGGTGCTCGAGGCCCTCGGGACCGAGCGAGGCGCCGCGCACGCACAGGTCACCGCCGCCGACCGCGAGTGACCGCGCAGCCGCGCGGCGAGCGTCCACCCCCGCGGGTTGGGCGCTACGCCCGGCTGCGCATCTCGGTGGGACGACACCCCGTCGACCTGCTCCGCGTGCTCGTGGCGGCCGGCCTCGTCCTGGCGGGCGTGCTCATCGCGCGAGCGCCGGGGATCAACCCGGTCGAGCTGGCCATCTTCACCCAGATCGAGCGTCTCCCAAGCTGGTCCGCCGGCCTCCTCGACGTCGTGTCCTGGTGCGGCTCGTGGCCGGGTGTGGTCCTCAGCACCGGTGTCGCCCTGTACGCCGGTCGGCTGCGGCTGGGTTCGTCGTTGGCGGCCGCCGGGGTCAGTGCGTGGCTGCTGACGCTGCTGCTGCACTGGTTGACCACCCCCCGCACCATCCCGGCCGGGCTGCTCGCGTCCCTGCCGACAGCGCTGCCGTCCGGTGCCTTCCCGTTCCCGTCGGTGCGCGAGGCGGTGATCGCTGCCCTGGTGACGGTGAGCGCGCCCTACCTCACCCGGGGTGTGCGTAGCGGTGGCTGGCCCCTGGTCGTCGTGGTGGGTGTCGCCGCGGTGTTCGGTGGACACAGCCTGCCGGTGGGCGCCTCTGTCGGGGTAGTCCTCGGCTGGGGAACCGGCATCGTCTGGCACCTGGTGCTCGGCGCACCGGGACGGGTGACGTCCGAGCGAGCGGTCAGGACAGCGCTGGAGGAGGCAGGCCTGCCCTGCGTCGAGGTGGTGGCCGTACCTCGGCGCTGGCTGCGTCCGTTCGAGTTCGATATCACGACCGGCTCCGGTGAGCAGCTGCGGATGACCGTGGTGCGCCGCCTGCACCGGCTGACCGGACCCGCCCACCGCTGGCGTCGCCTGCTCGCCTCCGTCGAGGACCGTTACGAACCCACCCTGACGACGCCGGCGCACGAGGTCGCGCACTCCGCGTACATGTCGCTGCTCGCCGAACGCGCCGGCGTCGGGGTGGTCCCGCTCGTGCTGGCGGGCGAGATCGAGCACGGACCACCGTTCCTGCTCCGTCGCCGCGTCGTCGGCCGCCGGCTCTGCACCGTCGCCGGGCACGACGTCACCGACACCGTCCTCGACCGCATCTGGGGCTGCGTGAGCTTGCTCGGCGAGAACAACATCGCCCACCACGGTCTGCAGGCCGACAACATCCTCCTCGACGACGACGACCAGCCACTGATCATCGACTTCACCTCCAGCCGGGTCGGCGGTCCCGCCGGCCAGGTGCCCCAGGACGTCGCGGAACTGCTGGCGTCGGTGGCGTCGGTGGTGGGTGTGGAACGGGCGGTGGACAGCGCGGTGCGGTCGGTGCCCACCCAGGCGCTGTGCGACGCGCTGCCGCACCTGCAGTGGCTGGCCATGCGGGGGCCGCTGCGCCGTCAGCTCAGCGGGGGCCGGAGTCGGCTCACCCAGCTGAGGGAGGCGCTGGCCGACCAGATCGGTCACCCGTCACCGCGGTTCCGCTCGCCGGTGCGCCCGGTGACGCTGCTGGTGCTGATCGCCGTCGGGCTGGCGATCTACCTGCTGCTGCCCGAGCTGTCGGGCTTCGCGCAGGTTCGAGCCTCGTTGTACCGCGCCGACTGGCGCTGGATCGCCGTCGCCACGGCGACCGGGTTCGCCGGGGTCGCGGCGTCGGCGGTGACCATCCTGGGCTCGAGCCGCACGACCCTGCCCCTGGGCAAGACCATGACCGTGCAGCTCGCCGCCGCGTTCACCGGCCGCACCACGGTGGCGGGGGTCGGCTTCTACGGCATCAACGTCGTCTTCCTCGAGCGGGCAGGGCTCACCCGTGCCCACGCGGTGGGGGTCGTGGTGCTGAACCGGGCGATGGTCGGCGCGGTCACCGGCATCGTCACCGCCCTGAGCGTGCTGGTCATCGGCGGCGCCGTCCCCGTCGACGACATTGCGATCCCCACCGGCTGGCCGGTGATCGCGGCCGGTGTCGCCCTCGTCGCCCTCGTCGCGCTGTTGGCCTCACCGGTAGGACGACGACGCGTCTGGACACCGTTGCACCTCCAGCTGCGCGAGGTGGTCCGCGAGCTGGCACCGGTGCTCCGCCGACCGGTCCGCACGCTGCAGCTCTTCGGCGGTGCGATCGTGTTCCTCGCACTGCAGGCCGGTGGCCTGGCCGCGACGCTCGCCGCCTTCCAACCCCACTTTCCCCTGCTGGCGGTGCTCGCGGTGTACGTCGTCGGATCCACCCTCGGCCAGCTCGTTCCCACCCCCGGTGGGCTCGGCGCGGTCGAGGCCGCCACCATCGCCGGGCTGACCGCGATCGGGATCAGTCCTGCCAACGCCGTCGCGGCCGTCCTCACCTCCAGGGTGCTCACCTTCTGGCTCCCGGCGCTCCCGGGCCTGGTCGCCTTCCGACTGTTGCAACGTCATGACGTCATCTAGCGCAGCCGGACCCTCAGCCCAGGTATCGGGCAAGCACCCGGTACAGCCGGGGGGTGGTGGCGGACAAACGGGCCGGCACGCTCAGCCAGCGGGGCACCACCTGCCGCGGGGTGCCGTTCTGGACGGCCTTCACGACGGCCGCCGCCACCCGTTCGGGCGGGATCGGACGGGGAAAGCGGCGCTCGTACGGGGCGCCGCGGCGGCGGAAGAAGTCGGTGTCCACCACGCCCGGCAGAACGGTGGACACGGTGATGCCCTGCCCGCGCAGCTCTTCGGAGAGCAGGGGTGCGAACGACTCCACCGCCGCCTTGGTCGCGGAGTAGACACTCTCCCCCGGGACCCCCACCGCGGCGGCGATGGAGCTGACGAGGACGACTGCTCCGCCGTCACCGTGACGGGTGATCGCCTCCGCGCCGGCGGCGGCGAGCATGAGCGCACCCCGAACGTTGAGGTCGACGAGCTCGGCGATGCGCCGCGGACCCATCTTCAGCACCGGACCCGCGTGGCCGACACCCGCATTGATCACCACCGCGTCAAGACGCCCGTGCACGGCCATGGTGTGCTCCACCACCGCCGCCGCGCCGCCCGCGTCCCGCAGGTCGACGACGCACGACGAACCACGCAGACGGTCGGCGAGCTCGGCCAGCGTCGCCTCGTCCCGGCCCACCGCGACCACCGTCGCGCCCCGCCGCGCCAGCAGCTCCGCACTGGCGCGCCCGATTCCGCTGCTGGCGCCGGTAACGACGACCACCGCGCCCCGCAGGTCCATCTGATCGACGATAACGAATGACGGAGGAACAATGGAGCTGTCGCAGACCGGCCCGCGCCGAATACTGATCGTCACCGCCGACATGGGGGGTGGCCACAACGCCACCGCTCGGGCCTTGGAGGAGCAGTGCGCGGCGCTGTGGCCGGATGCCCAGGTCCGGTGGGTGGACACCCTCGACGCCATGGGGCCCGGCGTGGGGCCGCTGTTCCGGCGCATCTACGTCGTCAACGTGCAGAGCACGCCGTGGCTCTACGAGTTCTTCTACGCCTCGCTCGTGCGGTGGCACTGGTTCGCCGCGTCCTCCAAGCACGTGGTCGGGGCCTGGTGCGGACGCCGGCTGCAGACGGTGCTCAACGACTTCGTCCCCGACCTGATCTTGTCGGTGTACCCGCTGGGCAGCGCGGGGCTGGGGTGGTTGCGCCGACACCGGGGCCTGCGCACCCCGGTCGGGGCGTGGGTGTCGGACTTCGCACCGCACCCGTTCTGGGTCTACCGCGACCTCGACCTGCACCTGGTGATGCACGAAGCCGCCGTCCCGGTCGCCCTGCGGGCCGAGCCGCGCGCCCGGGTCGAGGTGTGCGCGCCGCCGGTCACCACGAACTTCTCCCCTGGTGACCAAGGGCTGGCGCGCAAGCGCCTCGACCTGAGCCCCGATGGCTTCGTGGCCCTGGTCTCGACCGGCGCCTACGGCTTCGGCGACGTCGATGCGGGTGTGAGCGCGCTGCTCGCGGCCGACCCCGGGGTGTCGGTGGTGGTGGTCTGTGGGCGCAACGCCGCGCTGCGGCAGCGGTTGCTGGCTCGTGGGTTGCCGCCCGAGCGGCTGCGCCCCCTCGGTTGGGTCTCGGACATGCCGGAGTGGCTGCGGGCCGCCGACGTGGTGGTCACCAACGCCGGTGGCGCGACATCGCTGGAGGCCCTGGCCAGCGGTGTTCCGGTGGTGATGTTCGACCCCATCGCGGCGCACGGGCGGGCGAACGCCGAGCTGATGGCGTCCTCGGGGCTGGCGCTGTTGTGCCCGACCGGCGCCGACCTGACCGCGGCGGTCACCAACCTGGTCGCGGAGCCCGAGCGGCGACGGGCGATGGTGGTCGCCATCGGTCGTCACCTGGTCGGCCACGACCTCGACTCCGCGCTGCGCCGGCTCGCGTCGCTGCGGCAGGACACCGTGGGCACCATCGGCCCTGCCACCTCGTACTGGCAGCCGGCCGAGCAGCGGGTACGCGCGGGGGACGCCTTCTTCCTGCACGTGGAGACCCCGGACGTCGCCCAGCAGGTGGGCACGGTGCTGCTGCTCGACCCGGTCGACGGGCGCGCCCCGGCCGCCGAGACGGTCCGTGCCCTGCTCGCCGAGCGCGTCGAGAAGCTTCCCACCCTGCGCAAGGTGCTGGTGCCCCGAGGACGCTGGCGCCGGCCCCGGTGGGGGGTTGCTGCCCACGTCGACCTCGACGAGCACCTGAGCTTCCGCGCGGTCACCGATGCGACCGGCCTGAGCGCGGCTGTCGACGACTTCGTCTCGACCCCGCTGCGCCGGGACCGACCGCTGTGGGCGGTGCAGCTGGTGACCGGCCTCGAATCCGGACGTAGCGCAGTGCTGATCAAGCTGCACCACAGCCTCGGGGACGGAATCGCCGTGATCGAGACCATCGGCGGCATGCTCGACGCCCCGTCGGCTCCGGCGGCCGCCGCTCCCGTCGCCCCCCCGCTCCACGGGCGGCGACCAGGCTCCGCGCTCGGCCTCGCCGCATCGGTTCCGGCCGGAATCTGGCGGTTGGCCCGGGCCGGAAAGGCGGGTGCCGCGCCAGCCAACAGCCCCCTGCCCGGACCCCGTCGGCACCTCGTGCTGTCCGTCCTGCCGGCGCCCCAGGTCCGTCGCACCGCGCACCAGCTGCACGTGCGCAGCACCGACCTGTCGCTGAGCCTGGTTGCCGGGGCGGTTCATCGCCTCCTCGTGGCGCACGGTGAGGACTCGCAAGGTCTGCACCTGCGGGCGATCGTGCCGGTGTCCCTCCGGCGGGACCCCTTCAGCCGGGGGTGGGGCAACTGGACCGGGGCGGGCCGGGTGGACCTGCCGATCGGGGCTATGCCCGAGCTGGAGCGGCTGCGGCGCGTGCGGCAGCAGGTGTCGGCGGGCACCTCGGGGGGCCAGCCGGAAGCCGCCCAGCTGGTGGTCCGCCTCATCGGGTTGCTGCCCCATCCGCTGCAGGGTCCGCTGGCCCGTCGTGTGTACTGCGCAGACTTCTTCAACGTGATCGTCTCCTACGTTCCCGGGCGGGCCAGGACTCACCACTTCGCCGGCGCGCGGGTGGCCCACGCCTACCCGGTCCTGCCCCTGGCCGAACGCGTCGGGTGGTCCATCGGCGTGATGCCCTGGTCGGGCGAGCTGAGCTTCTCCGTGACCGTCGACCCGAGTGTCGTCGCCGACGCCGACGAGCTCGGCCCGGCGATCGGCGAGGTCTTCGCGGTGCTGCACAGCGAGTGCGGGCGCACCGACGCAGTGGCTGAGGAGAAAGAAGAAGAATGGTTCGGCGTTTGACCAGACGACGATCTACGGTCGAGGGGCGAAGGTGTTGTAAGCCAGCCTGGGAGGTGAACGGTTGAGCACATCACGTTCAACGGTGTCGTCACGGGCAGACGCGAGTGATGACAAATCTTTACTTCGACAGGAATCGCCCTGGGAGTCGGTGGCGGCGGCCCTAGTCGCCGGGGTGCCCGCCCTGTTGGACGAGGTCGCCGTGATGCTGCGTCCCGTGGCGCCGGAGTACGCCGACTTCGTGGACAGCCGCGGCGGTGGCGTCGTGGAGGCCGCAGAGGCGGCCATGTCCACCATGGTCGAGCACGCCCAGCTGTGCCGCGCGGCCGCTGACGTCCCGGACAGTCCGTCGCCGGGGCTGATGACGCTGCCCGAGCCGGTGCTCAGCCTGTTCGCGAGCGTCGGGCGCGCCCAGTGGACCGCGCGGGTCGCCCTGCGGACCCTGATCTCGGCGTACCACGTCGGAGGTCGGGTCGCCTGGCACCACGTGTCAAGCACCGCCATGGACTCGGGCGTGCAGCCCGCGGACCTCGCCGCGCTCGCCGAGGCCCTCTTCTCCCTCGTCGAGGAGCTGAGCACAGCATCCACCGAGGGCTACGTCGCCGAGCAGTCCGCGGCGGCAGAAGCTCACGCCCGCCGCCGCGACGAGCTCGCCCAGACGTTGCTGTCCGAGCACGCGGAGGTTGCCGCCGTGCAGGCCGCTGCGATGGGGGCGGGCTGGCGCCTGCCGCAGCACGCCGCCGTCGTGTTCGTCGACCCGGAGAACGGGGTCGGGGCGAGGGCGCTGTCCAAGCTCGGGGGCGACTGCCTGCTGCTGCGCCGACACGGCCTGCCCGGCGCCATCGTCTGCGACCCGGACGGTCCCGGCCGGCGGACCCAGATCGTCGACGCCCTGCGGGGGGCCGGCGCGGTCATCGGCCCGAGCGGGACGGTGGCGCAGCTGCCGGCCGGCGCCCGCACCGCCGAGCTGGCCGCACGGCTGCTGCACTCGGGCGCGCTGGTCCACGACCCTCTGGTGGTCGACGAGCACCTCGACGCGGTGATCGTGCACCAGAACCCCGCGCTCATCGCCCTGCTGCAACAGCAGTGCCTCGCACCGCTGCAGGGTGCGGCCGCCGGGTCCCGGCCGATGCTGCGCGACACGCTGCGCAGCTGGCTGCGCAACCTGGGCGACCGCCAGGCCGTCGCCGAGGAGCTCAACGTGCACCGTCAGACCGTGCGCTACCGGCTGGCGCGGCTGCACGAGCTCTTCGGTCCGGACCTCGACGACCCCGACCACCGCGCCCGTCTCATGTTGGCCCTCGTCTGGGAACCGTCCACCGGAGATCTACCGTGAGATCGCGATGCTGAGCATCCTGCTCGCGGTCGCGGCCGCGATGGGCAACGCGACGGCGTCGGTGCTGCAGCGCAAGGCCACCACGACCCAGGACGAGCACGCCTCAGCACTGCAGCTCATGCTCGGACTGATCCGCACCCCGCTGTGGGTGGGTGGAATCGCCGCGATGGGCGTGGGTTTCCTGCTGCAGGCGGCGGCACTGGCCACCGGACCCATCGCGCTGGTCCAACCGGTCCTTATCGTCGAGCTCAGCTTCACCCTGCTGCTGGCGGCGGCGGTGTTCCACCGCGGTCTGCACCGACGTGAGTGGGGTGCGGTGGCCGGGATGAGCATCGGGCTCGCGGTCCTGCTGGAGTCCGTGCGCCCCTCGGGGGGTGACCCCTACAGCGCACCGCTGGGACGGTGGCTGCTGGGTACCGCGATCACGCTGGGCGTCGTCGTCGTGCTGATCGTGCTCGGCTTCCGCACCCACGGACCCGCCCGGGCGGCCTACCTGGGGGTGGCGACCGGCATGGGGTTCGGGTTCACCGCGGCCCTGCTGGCGGCGGTGGCGGGCGCCCACTCCCACGCCGGGTTCGGGGGGGTGCTGACGTCGTGGCAGACCTACCTGCTCATCGGTCTGGGTCCAGGCTTCGTGTTCCTGCTTCAGAAGGCTCTGCAAGCGGGCACCCTCGTGGCCTCCCAGCCGGCGCTGACCCTGTCCAACCCGATCGTCGCCGCCGTCTTCGGTATCGCGGTGTTTCACGAGCGTGTTCGTGGCGGGGGCTGGCTCGCCCTGGCCGCGCTCGGGGCCGTGCTGATCGTCGTCAGCACCCTGATCCTCGCCCGCTCCCCGCTGCTGCACGACGACACGCCGACGACGAGCCCCGACACAACACCGCCGGCGGGGCCACCAACACCTCGGCTCGACACTCCCCGCCCCGCAGGTCGATGAACCCTTCCCTTCGGTTGGTTCTGCGACCCGTGACACACGCACAAAACGCCGGCACGGCTGTTCACCGGCCACCGTGCTGAGCCTGAGAAGGCGTGATGAAGCCGTCGCCAGACGATGTGGAGTCTTCGCGAGGAATGTCTATTTTTCTTTCTCCGCGGCCGTCAGGACTGAGGGGGAGAATGGACAATCTTGTCTGGCGACACCGTCATAGCCCGCCTACCATAGTATTCATGACCCTCCCTGACATCAGCACCGCCGACGTCACCTCCCTCGTCATGGACGACCACGAGTACCTGCGGCGCGGTTTCGCCCGCCTCGACGACGCGCGCACCCCCGACGAGCTGACCGCCGCATGGGCGCCGCTCGCCCAGCGCCTGGACACCCACGCCCAGTGCGAGGAGGAGGTGCTGTACCCGTCCCTACTCAAGCACGGCAGCTCCGAGGCCGAGGACGAGACCGACGACGCGGTCGACGACCACAACAAGATCCGCGACGCCGTCGCCCTCGCCGCCCG
>JBDTDI010000049.1:0-11254 GCA_039923155.1 Mycobacteriaceae bacterium
GGGCCAGGCTCAGCACCGTCAGCGGCCAGGAGAGCACGAGCATCGCGACCAGGGTGGACACGAGCACCACCAGGTTGCCCAGCACCGAGCTGGCCGTCGTCGTGATGACCGACTGGAGACCGCCCACGTCGTTCTGCAGGCGGCTCTGGATCTCCCCGGTGCGGGTGGCGGTGAAGAAGCGCAGCGACAGCGTCTGCAGGTGGCCGAACAGCCGCGCCCGCAGGTCCCGCATCACCTGCTGGCCGACCTTGTTCGTCAGGTAGCTCTGGCCCACCCCCAGCACCGAGCTGACCAGCGGCACCACGACCATCGCCCCGCACAGCCACGCCAGCAGGCCCAGCCGCGGCCCGCCGGCCACGAACAGGGCGCGGTCGAAGACGGCCTTCACCAGCAGCGGGTTCACCACGCCGAGGCCCGAGGTCACCGCGATCAGCCCGCCGAGCCCGGCCACGGAGCGGCGGTAGGGACGGAACAGCACGGCCACCCGGCGCAGCAGCCCCCGGTCGGCCGTGGCCTCGCGGTAGGCCGCGGCCGCCTCGCCGAAGGACGCCCCTCGACCGCCCTTGAGCGTGGCCGGCCGGGTGGGGCGTGCAGGGGTGCTCACCGCGCCCGCCCTACTCCGCCGACGAGTGCCCCGGGAACAGGTGTGCGTCGGGGTCGAGCGCCACGGCGATGTTGTTGACCGCGGTGGCGGCCTCGCCGAAGCCGGTGGCGATGAGGTTCACCTTGCCCGGGTAGGTGCAGATGTCACCCGCGGCGTAGACCCGGTCGCGGGCCGTGCGCATCGTGGAGTCGACCGTGATCTGGCGGTGGTCGATGTCCAGGCCCCACTCGGTGATCGGGCCCAGGTCGGCGGTGAAGCCCAGCGCGGCGACCACGGTCTGCGCCGGCAGGGTGCGCGTCTGCCCGCCCACCAGCACGTCGAGCCCCACCAGGTGGCCGTCGGCGTCGGAGAGGAAGTCGGCCACCTGGGCGTCGGTGACGAGCTCCACGCCGAGGGCCTTCACCGCGTCCACCGTGCCCGCGTGCGCACGGAACTTGGCCCGGCGGTGCACCAGGGTGACGCTGCGCGCGACCGGGTGCAGGGCCAGCGCCCAGTCGAAGGCGGAGTCCCCGCCGCCGACCACGACCACGTCCTGGTCGGCGTGGACGTCCATGCTGGGGATGAAGTGCACCAGCCCCCGCCCGGCCCAGCCCGCCCCCGTCGGCAGCGGTCGGGGGGTGAACGTGCCCAGCCCGCCGGTGACGAGCACCGCACGGGTCACCACCGTGCCGCCGTCGGCCAGGCCCACCTCGAAGCCGTCGTCGGTGCCCGTGAGGGTCGCGGCCTGCTCGCCGAGCAGGTAGGTGGGCTCGTACCGGGCGGCCTGCGCGACGAGGCCGGTGACGAGGTCGCGCCCCCGGACGGCGGGGAAGCCGGCCACGTCGTAGATCAGCTTCTCGGGGTACATGGCGGTCACCTGGCCCCCGGCCTCGGGCAGCGTGTCCACCACGGCCGTCGAGAGCCCGCGGAAGCCCGCGTAGAAGCTCGCGTAGAGGCCGGTGGGGCCCGCGCCCACCACCAGCAGGTCGCACGTCGTCCGGCTCAATCCAGGCTCCTCGCTGCACGGCGGTGTGGGAGCCACAGTAGGCACCCCGGGGGGCACGTGCAGCAGGTGCACCGTCGGTGGCAAGGTCTGCGGGCATGACGGTGGACCCCAAGGACGTGGCAGCTGACGAGTTCCGGATCGAGCACGACACGATGGGCGAGGTGCGGGTGCCCGCAGCCGCGCTCTGGCGGGCGCAGACCCAGCGCGCGGTGGAGAACTTCCCCATCAGCGGTCGAGGGCTGGACCGGGCGCAGATCCGGGCGCTGGGCCTGCTCAAGGCCGCGTGCGCTCGGGTGAACGCCCAGCTCGGGGTGATCACCGACGAGCAGGCGGCCGCGATCGCCGCGGCGGCGGACTCCATCGCGGCCGGGGAGCACGACGACCAGTTCCCCATCGACGTGTTCCAGACCGGCTCCGGCACCAGCTCGAACATGAACGCCAACGAGGTCATCGCGACCCTGGCCGGCCGCGCCGGGGTGGACGTGCACCCCAACGACCACGTCAACGCCTCCCAGAGCTCCCACGACACCTTCCCGACCGCCACCCACCTCGCGGCCAGCGAGGCCGCCGTCACCGAGCTCGTCCCTGCCCTGCAGCACCTGCAGGCGACGCTGGTGGTCAAGCAGCGGCAGTGGGCCACGGTCGTGAAGTCCGGCCGCACCCACCTGATGGACGCCGTGCCGGTCACCCTCGGCCAGGAGTTCGGCGGCTACGCCCGCCAGGTGGCCGCGGGGGTCGAGCGGGTGCAGGCGGCCCTGCCGCGCCTGGGTGAGCTAGCGATCGGCGGCACCGCCGTCGGGACCGGGCTGAACGCGCCCAACGGGTTTGGGGCCGCGGTGGTGTCGGCGCTGCGTGACGCGACCGGGCTCGAGACCCTCAGCGAAGCCGTGGACCACATGGAGGCCCAGGCCAGCCGGGACGCCCTGGTCGAGACGTCCGGGGCGCTGCGCACGGTCGCGGTGTCGCTGACCAAGATCTGCAACGACCTGCGCTGGATGGGTTCCGGCCCGCTCACCGGTCTCGGCGAGCTGTCGCTGCCGGACCTGCAGCCGGGCAGCTCGATCATGCCCGGCAAGGTCAACCCGGTGATCCCCGAGGCGACCCTGCAGGTGTGCAGCCAGGTGGTGGGAAACGACGCGGCCATCGCGTGGGCCGGCGCCTCGGGCAGCTTCGAGCTCAACGTGCAGATCCCGGTGATGGCCCGCAATCTGCTGGAGTCGATCCGGCTGCTGGCCAACGCTTCCCGACTGCTCGCCGACCGCTGCGTGGACGGGCTCGTCGCCAACGAGGAGCACTGCCGCGAGCTGGCCGAGCGCTCCCCGTCGATCGTGACCCCGCTGAACTCGGCCATCGGGTACGAGGAGGCGGCCAAGGTCGCCAAGCAGGCGCTGGCCGAGCGCAAGACGATCCGGCAGGTGGTGCTCGAGCGGGGCCTCGTGCCGGACAAGCTCAGCGAGGAGGAGCTGGACCGTCGCCTTGACGTGCTGGCCATGGCGCAGGTGCGCCAGTCGTGACGTTGCGGCGGTGACTCGCCGGTGACGGCGGCCCTGCTCGCCGCCGCCGCGGGTTGGTGGCTGGCGGGGCTGGGGTGGACGGTGCAGGCCACCGCCTACCCGGCGTTCGCCGACGTCCCCGCATCCCGGTGGACTGCGCACCACGCCGGGCACTCCCGCCGGATCACCCTCGCCGTCGGTCCCGCCTGGATCGTGCAGGGCGCCGCGACGCTGTGGTGGCTCCTGTCCTCGTTCGGCGCGCTCAGCGTGGTGCACGCACTGGGGGCGTTGGCGGGGGTGCTGCTCACCGTCGGGCTGGCGGTGCCCGCCCACCAGCGCCTGGCCCGCGGCTTCTCTCCCGCCGCACACCGGGACCTGCTGCGCGCCAACCTGGTGCGCTCGGCCGTGTTCACCGCGACCGCCGTGCTGGCCACCTTCGGCGCCGCCTGACGCCGTCCCCCACCGGGCAAGTAGCACGCTCCTTGTACGCGAACGGCCCCGTTTCCGTACAAGGAGCGTGCTAATTGCGCGCGTGAGAGGTCAGGGCAGGCCGGGGCCGAACTCCTCCAGCATGTCGGTGACCAGGGCGGCGATCGGGGAGCGCTCGCTGCGGGTGAGGGTGACGTGGGCGAACAGCGGGTGCCCCTTGAGCTTCTCGATCACCGCCGCCACCCCGTCGTGGCGGCCCACCCGCAGGTTGTCCCGCTGCGCCACGTCGTGGGTCAGCACCACCCGTGATCCGGCCCCCAGGCGGGACAGCACGGTCAGCAGCACGTTGCGCTCCAGGCTCTGCGCCTCGTCGACGATGACGAAGGAGTCGTGCAGCGAACGGCCCCGGATGTGGGTCAGCGGCAGCACCTCGAGCATGCCGCGGGCGAGGATCTCCTCGATCGTCGCGGGGTCCGCCAAGCCCTCCAGGGTGTCGAACACCGCCTGGCCCCAGGGCCCCATCTTCTCCGCCTCCGACCCGGGCAGGTAGCCCAGGTCCTGCCCGCCCACGGCGTACAGCGGCCGGAACACCACCACCTTGCGGTGGGCGCGGCGCTCGAGCACCGACTCCAGCCCGGCGCACAGGGCCAGCGCCGACTTGCCGGTGCCGGCGCGGCCGCCGAGCGACACGATGCCCACGCTCTCGTCCAGCAGCAGGTCCAGGGCGATGCGCTGCTCGGCGGAGCGTCCGTGCAGCCCGAAGGCCTCACGCTCGCCCCGCACCAGCTGCACCTGCTTGTCCGCGCCCACCCGGCCCAGCGCGCTCTGCGTGCCCGCCAGCAACCGAACCCCGGTGTGGCACGGCAGCTCCCGCGCCTCGTCGAGGTCGAGGTGCCCGGCGGCGAACAGCTCGTCGACCTGGGCGGCGCTGACCCCGAGCTCGGCCATCCCGGTCCACCCGGAGTTCACCACGTCCTGGGCGCGGTACTCGTCGGCCGGCAGGCCCACCGCTCCCGCCTTCACCCGCAGCGGGGTGTCCTTGGTGACCAGGGTGACGTCGCGCCCCTCGGCGGCCAGGTTCAGCGCGCAGGCCAGGATCCGGGAGTCGTTGGAGTCGGTGCGAAACCCGGAGGGCAGCAGGGACGGGTCGGTGTGGTTGAGCTCCACGTGCAGCACGCCACCGTCGGCGGTGATGGGGATCGGCTGGTCGAGGCGGCCGTGGGTCCGGCGGAGGTCGTCGAGCAGGCGCAGCGACTCCCGGGCGAACCACCCCAGCTCGGGGTGGTGACGCTTGCCCTCCAGCTCGGAGATCACCACCAGCGGCAGCACCACGTCGTGCTCGTCGAAGCGGGTGATGGCCCACGGGTCGGAGAGCAGGACGGAGGTGTCG
Source organism: Mycobacteriaceae bacterium (assembly GCA_039923155.1). Lineage (GTDB taxonomy): Bacteria > Actinomycetota > Actinomycetes > Mycobacteriales > Mycobacteriaceae > Rhodococcus_D. Next base: position 4,902 of record JBDTDI010000049.1, read on the forward strand.
AGAACGTACGTGCGGCGAGCGACAGCGTCCACGGGTGCTCCTACGCACCCGCGGCGCCCGCGAGTGCGGATCAGCTGGGCCGGTCCGTCCCCCGGTCTCCGTCAGCGACGGGGACGAGAGCCGGGTGCCGGCCCCCTCGTGATGACCACGACTGAGAACCTCCCGGACGGGTGGCTTCCCCACCACCCGACCCGGCCGACGCTACGGCCCACGGCGGGTCCTGCTGGTGCGACACGCAGGGGGCCGACCCCGGATCCGCTCAGCCGGCCAGCTCGTCCCGGATGGATCCCGGCACCAGGGGCTCGTCGAGCAGGCGCCGGTAGCGCTGGCCCATCGGCTCGTCGGCACCGCGCGCGTCCAACCAGGTGCGCAACAGCTGGTAGCCCTCCACGTAGGTGGTGGTGTACGCCCGCCACAGCGGGTCGGACAGGAACCGCAGCATCTGCCGGGCCCGGGGCGCCGGCACCAGCAGCCAGCGCTGCAGGTAGGCGATGACGTCCTCCGGGTCGGCGTGGGCGTCGTGCAGCATCAGGGCAGCGTCCTGGCGCACCCCCAGCAACGTCGACGACGCCTCCTCCAGCTGCTCCGCGCGCACGCCGTCGAAGCGCAGACCCAGATCGGCGAAGATCTCCTGCGCCCACAGACCCCAGCCGGGGCCGACGACGGCGTCCAGCCCCAGGTCGGCGAGCCCCTCCGCCATCAGGCACTGCGGGGTGTTGACCAGGAACACGGTGTGCTCGGCCGCCCCGCCGGCCACGATCCCGGCCTCCTTGCGGCAGTGCTCGGTGTGGTGGCCCGGGTAGGACTCGTGGGCGACCAGGTGCGGAAGCGAGCTCATCCGCTGCTTGAGGTCGGAGTTGATGGCCACCTTGGAGTGGTTGCCGCCCAGGTAGTAGTTGAAGCCCGACCACGGCTTGTCCCCCACCACCTCGTAGGTGACGGTCTCGTCCTCGGGCAGCGCGAACTCGGTGCGCACCCGGTCGCGCAGGGCGCTGGAGAACGCGTGCACGGCCGCCTCCAGGCGCTCCGGCGGAACCTCCTCGAGGACCCGCACCGCGTTGAGCCGTGCGGCGAGCGGTCCGTCGCCGGGCAGCACCTGCTCCATCGCCCGGTGCGCCTGCCGGTAGGCATCCGGGTTGCCCATGGCGATCCGCACGTCGAAGTAGGCGTCGACCTCGTCGACGAAGCCGACGTCGTGCCCGGCCATCTTCTGCCCGCTGCACTCCAGGGCCCGCAGGTGCACGTCCAGGAACCGCTCCCGCTCGGGTGCGAGACCGGCCCCGGCGAGCTCGCCGCGCAGGGTGGCGGCGCGGGCGGCCAGCGCCGCCGGGTCGGGGCGCGGTTCGTTCTCGGTCTGTCGGCGCAGCGCCGGGTCGCCGGTGTAGGCGTCGACGAAGCCCGCCTCCAACCGGTCGAACCGCAGGCCCAGCAACAGGTACTCACGCACCAGCGTCGTCGCGTCCATTGCGCCGACGTTAGTAGCGTTCACCGGCGGGCATGGGACCCAGGGTGCGCGCGAGGATGCCGAGGGAGGCCCGCAGCGAGCTCTCCGGCACGACGGGAAAGGTGAGCCGCTGCCGGTGCGCCTGGCTGACCTGGCTCCAGTCGCAGTAGCTGGTGACCAGCGTCCCGTCGGGGTGGGGCTCGACGCGGTAGCCGTAGAGGTGTCCGATCGGGGGCGCCAACGCGGAGGTGACGGTCCACTCGATGGTGGAGTCGGGCACGAAGCGGGTGATGACGACGGTGACGTCGTAGGTGCCCAGGGGCAGGTCACCCAGGGCCTGGCGGTCCATGTGCACCACGAAGGTGTCCCCCGTGCCGGACACCCGGTCGCCGTGGACCGACTGCAGCATCCCCGAGCTGTCGATGGCGAGGTGACCCTCGGGGTCGCACAGCACGGTGAACACCTCGGGCGGGGTCACCGCGATCACCCGCTGGACTTCGATGCGCTCGGCACTCATGCGGGCATGCTCCCACCACCTGGCAACATCACCACCGTGAGCACCTCTCAACAGTCCCCCGAGAAGCCGGCCCAGAAGCCGTGGTGGGCCGACGCCGTCGTCTACCAGGTCTATCCGCGCAGCTTCGCCGACTCCGACGGCGACGGGATCGGTGACATCCCGGGCATCACGGCGCACCTGGACCACCTCAGCGACCTCGGCGTCGACGTGGTGTGGCTGTCGCCGGTGTACCGCTCACCGCAGGACGACAACGGCTACGACATCAGCGACTACCGCGACGTCGACCCCACCTTCGGCACCCTGGCCGACCTCGACGAGCTGATCGCGGCGCTGCACGCGCGGGGCATGAAGCTGCTGATGGACCTGGTGGTCAACCACACCTCCGACGAGCACCCGTGGTTCGTCGAGTCGCGCAGCTCGACGGACAACCCGAAGCGGGACTGGTACGTGTGGCGCGACGCCCGGGACGGCGAGCCGCCCAACAACTGGGGCTCGTTCTTCTCCGGCCCGGCCTGGACCCGCGACCCCGACAGCGGCCAGTACTACCTGCACCTGTTCAGCCGCACGCAGCCCGACCTGAACTGGGAGAACCCCCGGGTGCGGGCCGCGGTGCACGAGATGATGCGCTGGTGGCTGGACCGCGGCGTCGACGGCTTCCGGATGGACGTGGTGAACATGCTTTCCAAGGTGCCCGGACTGCCCGACGGCGAGGTGGCCCCCGGCGCACGGTTCGGCGACGGCAGCCCGTACTTCCAGCACGGGCCGCGGCTGCACGAGCTCCTGCAGGAGATGCACACGCAGGTGTTCGCCGGCCGCCCGCAGGCGGTGCTCAGCGTCGGCGAGATGCCCGGGGTGAGCACCGCCGAGGCGGTGCTGCTCACCGATCCGGCCCGCGCGGAGGTCGACATGGTCTTCCAGTTCGAGCACGTCAACCTCGACCGGGGCGCCACCAAGTGGGACGTGCGGCCGCTGTCGTTGCCGGCGCTCAAGGCCAGCCTGGGCCGTTGGCAGGACGCGCTGGCGCGGGTGGGGTGGAACTCCCTGTACTGGGACAACCACGACCAGCCGCGGGCGGTGAGCCGCTACGGAGACGACTCCCCCGCCCACCGGGTGGCCTCGGCGAAGGCGCTGGCCACGGTGCTGCACCTGCACCGCGGCACGCCCTACGTCTACCAGGGTGAGGAGCTGGGGATGGCCAACATGCCGTTCGACCGCATCGACGACTACCGGGACCTGGAGTCGCTCAACTACTTCGCCGAGGCCACCGAGCAGGGCGCCGACCCCGGGGCGGTGCTGGCGACGCTGGCGGTGGCCAGCCGCGACCACGCCCGCACCCCGATGCAGTGGAGCGCCGGGCCGCAGGCCGGGTTCACCACCGGCACCCCGTGGATCGCCGTCAACCCCGACCACACCGAGGTCAACGTCGAGGCCCAGCGCGCCGAACCCACCTCGGTGCTGCACCACTACCGGGCCCTGATCACCCTGCGGCACACCGAGCCTGCCGTGGTGGACGGACTGTTCACCCTGCTCCTGCCCGAGCACGAGCAGGTGTACGCCTTCACCCGCACCACCCCCACCACCACCCTGACGGTGGCCGCGAACCTCTCCAGCACGCCCGCCCACGTCGAGCTCGACCTGTCCGGCGAGCTGCTGCTGAGCAACAGCGAGACCGCGCCCGGTCCCGGGGTGCTGCGACCCTGGGAGGCCGTGGTCGTCCGGGTGGTGAACGCATGAGCGGGCCGCTGCACGGGGTGCGGGTCGTCGACCTGTCGTCGGTGGTGATGGGGCCTTACGCCTGCCAGATCCTGGGCGACATGGGTGCCGACGTCATCAAGGTGGAGGCCCCCGCCGGCGACTCCACCCGACGCACCATGCCCCAGCGGCACGAGGGCATGGGAGTGCTGCTGCTGCAGGTGAACCGGAACAAGCGCAGCGTGGTGCTGGACCTGAAGTCGGCGACCGGGATGGCCGAGCTGCACGCGCTGCTCGACACCGCCGATGCCGTGGTCACCAACATGCGCCCCGGCACGCTGGCCCGGCTCGGTCTGAGCCCCGACGCGGTGCGTGAGCTGCACCCCCACCTCGTGCACTGCACCGCCCAGGGCTTCCGCAGCGACTCCGCGTGGGCCGACCGGGCCGCCTACGACGAGATCGTCCAGTCGGCCTCCGGCCTCACCGACCTCATGCGACGGGCCACGGGCTCCCCCACGTACGTGCCCACGATCATGGCCGACAAGGTGTGCGCACTGACCATCGTGGGCGCGGTGCTCGCCGCCCTGGTGCACCAGCGGGCCAGCGGGCAGGGCCAGCACGTGGAGGTGCCGATGACCGACGTGCTGCTCACCTTCGCGCTGCTGGAGCACCTGGCCGGCACCAGCTTCGAGCCACCAGAGGGTGAGGTGGGTTACCTTCGCTCGCTCGCCGACGGCCACGGCGCCGCCCGCACCGCGGACGGATGGGCGTGCATCCTGCCCTACAACGAGCGTGACATCACCGCGTTCTTCACCGCCGTCGGACGGGCCGACCTGGCCACCGATGACCGCTTCGCGAGCCCCGCGCAGCGTGCGCTGCACTGGCGCGAGCTGTACGCCGCGATCCACGAGGTGGCCCCGCTGCACACCAACGCCGAGTGGGAGCTGATCTGCGCCGAGCACTCTGTCCCGTTCGCGCCGGTGCTGGACATCGCCAACGCCACCGCCGACCCCTACGTCACCGAGGGGCACCTGCTCGACGTCGGCACCCACCCCACCGAGGGCGACTACCGCGTCGTCGCCCACCCGGTGCGCTACTCGGCCACCCCGGTCGAGCTGCGCAGGCACGCGCCGGCCCTCGGTGAGCACACCGCGGAGGTGCTCGCCGAGGTCCGGGACCGGTGATCAACCGCCGTAGCGGCAGCGCCGATCAACCGCCGTAGCGGCAGCGCCCATCAACCGCCGTAGCGGCAGCGCCGATCAGCCGCCGTAGCGGCGGTGGCGGGCGGCGTAGTCCCGCAGCGCCCGCAGGAAGTCGACGCGGCGGAACTCTGGCCAGTAGGCGTCGGTGAACCAGAACTCCGAGTGCGCGCTCTGCCAGAGCAGGAACCCCGACAGCCGCTGCTCACCGGAGGTGCGGATCAACAGGTCGGGGTCGGGCTGCCCGGAGGTGTAGAGGTTGGCGCTGATCGCGTCCACCGTGACCGCCTCGGCCAGCGACGCGGGGTCGTCGCCGCTGTGCTCGGTCAGCAGCGTGCGGACCGCGTCGACGATCTCCTGGCGCCCGCCGTAGCCGACGGCGATGTTGACCTGGGCCCCCGGGCGCCCCACGCTGCGCTCGGCCGCCTCCTTCAGTCGGGTGGCCGTGGCGACCGGCAGCACGTCCAACGAGCCCATGATGCGCAGCTGCCAGTTGGCCTCGGGCCCGCTGAGCTCGTCGACGACGTCGGTGATGATCTCCAGCAGGGGCTCGACCTCCCTCGCGGAGCGTTGCAGGTTGTCGGTGGAGAGCAGGTACAGGGTGACCACCTCGACACCGGCCTCGTCGCACCAGCCGAGCACCTCGGCGATCTTGCGGGCGCCCACCCGGTGCCCGTGGGTGACGTCGAGGAACCCGGCCTCGCGGGCCCAGCGGCGGTTGCCGTCGCACATCACGCCGACGTGGCGGGGGCGGGTCATCCCGTCCAGCTGACGCAGCAGCACCCGCTCGTACGCGCCGTAGAGGAGACGGGAACTTCTCACGTCCAGCGACCTTACGCGCGCCCCCGCCCAGACCGGTCCCACGCGCCGCAACCGTTGCCCCTCACGCGCCCAGGTCCACGATCGCTGCGACCGGTCCGCCGCCATCGGGGCCCTGGTGGGCGGCGGAGACCGACACGAACACCGCCGGGTCACCGGTGACGGCGGCGGCGACGCCACCGACGCAGGACTTGATCTGGCGGTGCCAGTGCACGTCGGAGTCGTCGAGCATCGCGTTGCGACGACCGCGCACGGTGCCGTCCTGGCTGACCTCGCACTTGATGAACACGTTGACGAGCTTGCCGTCGAGGTCGCTGGTGCGCGGGCGCTCGGGCAGCTCGAGGCCGGCGTCACGGATCGCCGCCCAGATGCCGTCGGAGTCCAGCGCGTCGGCCATCACGCTGTGCCCGACGCGGTAGCGACCGCCGATCCCCCGTGCGTTGCCGACCACCACCACCTGCGCCCGGTCGAGCTCCACACCCGAGGAGCACGACGCGACCGCCGAGTACAGCCCCCGGTTGTGCATGACGTCGGCGTCGGTGGGCATCTCGATCTCCCCGAGCGCCACCGCGATCCCGAGTGCGGTGCCACCGTTGGACAGGTCCATCGACTCGTGGGTCTGCTCGGTCCACACCGTCTTGCCGCGGCTCTTGGCGTCGCGAATCGTGTGGATCGTCAACAG
>JBDTDI010000050.1:0-3890 GCA_039923155.1 Mycobacteriaceae bacterium
GTCGGCGTGCACCGTGTCGGACAGGTCGAGGTCGGTGTGCTCGACCGTCTCGGGGGTCTCGGGGGTCATCTGCTGATCTCCTCCAGGTGGGGCGGGCGTGACCATCCTCGCGTGGCGGCGGGCGTGACCATCCTCGCGTGGCGGCCGGCGCGAGCCTCCTCGCCCTGGCTCGGCCCGGTGCGCGAGGATCAGTTCCGGGATGCGGGCTCATCGGGGGAGGTGGGGGTGCAGATGGCCGGGCAGCAGGTGCTCGTGGCCGCGCTGGCGCAGGCCCTGCTCGGGCAGTGTCCGCCGGGGTGGCGCGCCGCGCAGCTGGTGCACCGTCAGGTGGGCGAGCGGGTCGAGCAGGAGGCGAGCGCGCTGACCGGCTCCGGCGCGGTCGACCTGGCGGTGCCCGCCGTCGCAGCAGTGCTGTTCGCCCAGCTGCGCGGCCTCGGTCCGCTGTGGTTCACCGCACGGGTCCGTCTGGCTCCCCCCCGACCGGTTCACCCTCGACACCGACGTGGGTGAGCCGGTGATGTCTGGGGGTGTCGAGTGGGCGCAGGTGTGCGCCGACCCGGCGGTCCTCGCCGCCCACACACTTCCCTCCTGGGTACGCCGCGCCCGGGAGGCGCAGCACACCGCGGACCTGCTGCGCACGAGCTTGTCGGCCTGCGGTCTCCCGACCGACGCCGTGGTGGTCACCGACGGGCCCGGGTCGGGCTGGCGGGTGGGTCGGTCCGCCGACGGGTGGTGTGCGCAGTGCGGAGGCATCGAGGTTGGTGGCACGCAGGCCACGGTGCGCGACGCCGCCGCACTGGCTCTGGGTCGGGTGCTGCTGGACGTGGTGCGGCCCGAGGGGCCGTTCGAGCCCGGGCCCGCCGACCCGCCGCTGTCGTTGCTGCGGCGCCTGCGCCGGGTGGTGCTGCCCGTGGGAGCCACGGTCGACCGCCTGGGCGAGAGCAGCGGCACCTTCGTGTGGGTGGCCCACACGCCCTGGCCGTTGCGCTCGCTGCCTCGCGAGCACGGTCGGCGGCCGTACGCCGCGTTCACGCTGCGACGTGGCGTGGAGGCGCTCGCCGGAGAGGCCGTGCCGTGGTTCGGCCAACCGGGTGGGGGCACGGCCTTCGTGCTGCCGTGCTCCGTCGCCCGGCTGGTGGCGATGGGTGCTCTCGAACCGCTGGTCTGACCTGGACGCGAGGCAGCAGCTGATCACCGTTTCCGTTTCCCAGTTTGCAGACATGCGCATGTCGCTATACTTTTGGAGATCGGGTTTGAGATCGACCTACAGGAGCGGCGATGGGTCATGGGCACGGGCACGGCGCCGCGAGTGCCGGCGGCCAGCACCGTCGACCCTTGGCGATCGCCTTCGTGCTCACCGCGGTCTTCATGGTCGTGGAGATCGCCACCGGGTTGCTCACCGGGTCGCTCGCGCTGCTCTCCGACGGCGCGCACATGGCCACCGACGTGCTCGGCCTCGGCATGTCGCTGGCCGCGATCACCCTGGCCGCCCGACCGGCCACCTCGCAGCGCTCGTTCGGCTTCTACCGCCTGGAGGTGCTCGCCGCGCTCGCCAACGGGGTGCTGCTGTTCGGCGTCGCCGTCTACGTGCTCGTGGAGGCGGCCCGTCGGCTGGCGGACCCGCCGGTGGTGGCCAGCGTCCCGCTGCTCGTCGTGGCCGTGGTGGGTCTCGTGGTCAACGTGATCAGCTTCCGGTTGCTGACCGCAGGCGCCGGGGAGAGCCTCAACATCCGGGGTGCGCGGTTGGAGGTGCTGGGCGACATGCTCGGCTCGGTCGGCGTGATCGTCGCGGCGGTGGTCATTGCAACCACCGGTTGGGGCTACGCCGACCCGATCATCGGGGCAGCCATCGGGGTGTTCATCCTGCCGCGGACCTGGGTGCTGTCCCGGCAGGCGGTGCACATCCTCATGCAGGCCGCCCCGGCCGGGGTGGACGTCGAGCAGGTGGCGCAGCGCATCGGTGGGCTGGCGGGGGTGGTGGAGGTGCACGACCTGCACGTGTGGACGCTGACCTCGGGGATGGACACCGCCAGCGGGCACGTCCGCGTGGCCGACGGGTTCGACTACCACGAGGTGCTGGACCGGGTGCTGGCGCTGCTGGCGGATGACTACGGGGTGGTGCACACCACCATCCAGTGCGAACCGGCGCACCACACCGATCGGCCGTCCGCGATCTAGCGGGGCGCCGGAGCTCAACGGAAGTCGCGGGAGGTGGAGGCCACCCGCAGGTCCATGCGCTGCACGTGGTCGGCCACCACGGTCACCGCACCCTCGGCGTTCTGCACCCGGCCCCGCACCAGCAGCGCGGGGCTGGAACGGGCCAGACGTCGGTAGCGGGCCCACAGTCCCGGCGAGCAGACGACGTTCACCATCCCGGTCTCGTCCTCCAGGTTGAGGAAGGTGACCCCACCCGCGGTGGCCGGGCGCTGCCGGTGGGTGACGGCTCCCCCGACCAGCACCCGGGTGCCGTCGACCACCCCCAGCAGCCGGTCGGCCGGCAGGACCCCGAGCGCGTCCAGCTGCGGGCGCAGGAACTGGGTGGGGTAGCTGTCCGGGCTCACCCCGGTGGCCCAGACGTCGGCCACCGCCAGCTCGGTGTCGCTCATGCCGGGCAGCGCGGGGGCGGTGATCCCCACCCCGGTGCCGGGCAGCCGGTCGGCCCGCTCCGCCGCCGCCGCCCCTGCCGCCCACAACGCTTCCCGACGGGTCAGCGTGAAGCAGCCCAGCGCCCCGGCGGTGGCCAGCGCCTCGACCTGGGCGGTGCTCAGCCCCACCCGTCGGGTGAGGTCGAGCAGGTCGGCGAACGGACGGGTGTCCCGGACGGTGACGATGCGCTCCGCCACCGCGTCGCCCACGGTGCGCACCGCACCCAGCCCGAGACGCACCTCGGGTGCGCCGTCAGGCCCGATCTGTACCCCGGCCAGCACCCCGCTGCAGGCCGCGTCCGGGCCGTGCACCGTCACCCCGTGCCGCCGAGCGTCGGCCACCAGCGACTGCGGGGAGTAGAAGCCCATCGGCTGGGCGCGCAGCAGGGCCGCGCAGAACGCCGCCGGATGGTGCAGCTTGAACCACGCGGAGTAGAAGACCAGCGACGCGAAGCTCAACGAGTGGCTCTCCGGAAACCCGAAGTTGGCGAACGCGAACAGCTTCTCGAAGATCCGGTCGGCCACGTCCCCACCGATGCCGTGGGTGGCCCTCATGCCCTCGTAGAAACGGGTGCGCAGCCGGGTCATCTTCTCCGGCGAGCGCTTGGAGCCCATCGCGCGGCGCAGCTCGTCGGCCTCGGCGCCGGTGAACCCGGCGACGTCTACCGCGATCTGCATGAGCTGCTCCTGGAACAGCGGTATGCCCAAGGTCTTCTCCAGGGCCCGCACCATCGAGGGGTGCTCGTAGGTGACGGGCTCGAGGCCGTTGCGACGACGGATGTAGGGGTGCACCGAGCCGCCCTGGATGGGCCCGGGGCGGATCAGCGCCACCTCCACGACCAGGTCGTAGAACACCCGGGGGCGCAGGCGGGGCAGGGTGGCCATCTGGGCGCGGGACTCCACCTGGAACACACCCACCGAGTCGGCGCGCTGCAGCATGTCGTAGACGGCCTTCTCGCCGAGGTCGAGCCGGGCCAGGTCGACGGTGGTGCCCTCGACCTCGCGCACCAGGTCCACGGCGTGGTGCAGGGCGGTGAGCATGCCCAGGCCCAGCAGGTCGAACTTCACCAGGCCCACGGCGGCGCAGTCGTCCTTGTCCCACTGCAGCACGGTGCGCCCGGGCATCCGCCCCCACTCCACCGGCACCACGTCGGCCACGGGGCGGTCGCAGATGACCATGCCTCCGGAATGGATGCCGAGGTGGCGGGGGAAGTCCTCGATCTCCCGCGCCAGCTCCAGCACGGG
>JBDTDI010000051.1:0-5638 GCA_039923155.1 Mycobacteriaceae bacterium
GACCTGCGTGCCGGCTCCACCACCCTGACCAGGAAGGACCGTCATGGGCCTGCTTGACCCGGTGAAGGGCTTCGGCCTCACCTTCGCGACCATGTTCACCAAGGCCGCCACCGAGCAGTACCCGGAGGAGGTCAAGATCGCGGCGCCGCGCTTTCACGGCCGCCACCAGCTCAACCGTCACCCCGACGGTCTGGAGAAGTGCGTGGGCTGCGAGCTGTGTGCCTGGGCGTGCCCGGCGGACGCGATCTTCGTGGAGGGCGGCGACAACACCGAGGAGGCGCGCTACTCCCCCGGGGAGCGGTACGGCGCGGACTACCAGATCAACTACCTGCGCTGCATCGGCTGCGGCATGTGCGTCGAGGCATGCCCGACCCGCTCGCTGACCATGACCGGCGTGTACGAGGTGGCCGACGACAACCGGCAGTCCCTCATCTACACCAAGGAGGACCTGCTGGCACCGCTGCTGGCGGGCATGGAGCAACCGCCGCACCCGATGCGCCTGGGTGAGCACGAGGACGACTACTACGTCCGCGGCCCCGAGCTGGCGCGCGCCCCGGCGGAGGGCGAACCCACCGTGCGCGGCCCCGGGACGGGGGTCGCATGAGCGCCACGCTGCTGGCGCAGGCTCCGAGCTTGCTGGCGCAGGCGGGTGACACGGTGAGCACGGGCGAGGCCGTCACGTTCTGGATCCTCGGGCCGCTGGCCCTGTTCGGGGCGGTCGCGCTGGTGCTCGCCCGCAGCGCGGTGCACTCCGCGCTGTTCCTGGTGCTGACCATGCTCAGCCTCGGCGTGCTGTACATGGTTCAGCAGGCACCGTTCCTGGGCTTCGTGCAGATCATCGTCTACACCGGCGCGGTGATGATGCTGTTCCTGTTCGTGCTCATGCTCGTCGGCCGGGACTCCTCGGACTCCGTGGTCGAGGTGCTGCGCGGGCAGCGTCTGGCCGCGGCCGTCCTCGGCCTCGGCTTCGCCGGGATCGTGGTGGCGTCGCTGGCCCGGGCGCTCACCAGCGTCCCGTCCGTCGGCCTGCAGGCCGTCAACGGCACCGGGGGTGGCAACGTCGGGCAGGTCGGCGCGCTGCTGTTCACCCAGTACCTGTTCCCCTTCGAGCTCACCTCGGCGCTGCTGATCACCGCAGCCCTGGGGGCCATGGTGCTCGCCTACACCGGTGCCGGGGGCGGGCAGAAGGTCAGCCAGCGGGAGCGGGTGGTGGCCCGCCTGCAGGGCACGCGGATCTCGCCCCTGCCCGGACCCGGCGTCTTCGCCACCACCGACTCGGTGGCCACCCCGGCGCTGCTGCCCGACGGCTCGATCGCGCCCGGTTCGCTGTCCGAGCTGCTCGACGCGACGATCTCCAGCCGGCTCACCAGGGACCTGGCCCAGGTCCGGGGCGAGGGCCAGCAGCGAGGGCCGCACTCGCTGACCGGGGCCGGGGCGGAGACCGACGCATGACACCGACGTACTACCTGCTGCTGTCGGCGCTGCTGTTCACCATCGGCGCCGTCGGGGTGCTGGTGCGCCGCAACGCCATCGTGGTGTTCATGTGCGTGGAGCTGATGCTCAACGCGGTCAACCTGAGCCTGGTCACGTTCTCCCGGATCAACGGTGACCTGCAGGGCCAGCTGATCTCCCTGTTCGTGATGGTCGTGGCCGCCGCGGAGGTGGTGGTGGGGCTTGCCATCATCATGGCCGTGTTCCGCACCCGCCGCTCCGCGTCGGTCGACGACGTCAACCTGCTGAAGTACTGACCGTGCTTACGATCACGAGGGGCGTTTCCCGATGAGTCTGACGCTGCTGGCCGGCGGGCTGACCCCGGTGCTCGCGGAGGGGCTGGCCAAGCCGGTGCCCGGGGCCGGTGGCCTGCAGGGCTGGTCGTGGCTGCTGGTGGCGCTGCCGGCGCTGGGTGCGGCCGTGCTGCTCCTGGCCGGGCGCCGGGCGAACGGCTGGGGCCACTGGTTCGGCACCGCGACGGTGGCCGCCGCGTTCGTCTACGGGCTGTTGCTGTTCACCGACGTGCGGGGCCTGGACCCCGCCGACCGGGTGCGTGAGGTGCACCTGTTCTCCTGGATGGACGTCGGCAGCTTCCGCCTGGACCTCGGCATGCGCCTGGACCCGTTGTCGCTGACCTTCGTGCTGCTGATCACGGGGGTGGGCCTGCTCATCCACGTCTACTCGATCGGCTACATGAGCCACGACCCGGGCCGGACCAAGTTCTTCGCCTACCTCAACCTCTTCGTCGCGGCGATGCTCGTGCTGGTCCTGGGCGGCACCTTCGTCAGCCTGTACCTGGGTTGGGAAGGGGTGGGCCTGGCGTCCTACCTGCTCATCGGGTTCTGGCAGGACCGTCCGGTGGCCGCGACCGCAGCCAAGAAGGCCTTCCTGATGAACCGGGTCGGTGACGTCGGCCTCGCCCTGGCCATCTTCCTGATGTGGACCAAGCTGGGCACCGTCAGCTACGAGGGCGTGTTCGCGGGCATCGGTGACCTGGCCCGGACCCAGCCGGGGGCGGTCACCGCGATCTGCCTGCTGCTGCTGCTCGGGGCCGCCGGCAAGTCCGGGCAGTTCCCGCTGCAGTCCTGGCTGCCCGACGCCATGGAGGGCCCCACCCCGGTCTCGGCCCTGATCCACGCCGCGACGATGGTCACCGCAGGGGTGTACCTCATCGCCCGGTCCAACCCGATCTTCGACCTCAGCGCCGACGGGCGGCTGGTGGTCGTCATCATCGGCACCATCACCCTGCTGCTGGGCAGCGTGATCGGCTGCGCCTACGACGACATCAAGAAGGTGCTGGCCTACTCGACGGTCAGCCAGATCGGCTACATGATCCTGGCCGTGGGTCTCGGCCCCGCCGGCTACGCGCTGGCCATCGCCCACCTGCTGGCGCACGGCTTCTTCAAGGCCGGCCTGTTCCTGGGCGCCGGGTCGGTGATGCACGGGATGAACGACGAGACCGACATGCGCCGGTTCGGGGGTCTGTGGCGGCTGATGCCGGTCACCTTCGTCACCTTCGGTCTCGGCTACCTGGCCATCATCGGCTTCCCGTTCCTGTCCGGGTACTTCACCAAGGACGCGATCATCGAGGCCGCGTTCTCCGAGGGCGGCTGGCGGGGCTGGGTCTTCGGTGGCGTCGCGCTGCTGGCCGCCGGTGTTACCGCGTTCTACATGACCCGGCTGATGCTCATGACGTTCTTCGGGGAGAAGCGGTGGGAGAACCTGCGCGCCGCGGACGGTGCGGCGTACCACCCGCACGAGAGTCCGCCGAGCATGACCGTGCCGATGGTGCTGCTCGCCGTCGGCTCCGTCGGCGCCGGGTACCTGCTCACCCACGGCGAGCGGCTCGCCGGCTGGCTCTCACCCTCGGTGGGTGAGCTGGTGGAGACCCACGAGCTGTCTCCGGTGCCCGTCGGGGTCGTGTCCGCGGCCACCCTGGTCGCCGTGGCGCTCGGGGTCGGCGTGGCCTGGGCCCTGGTCGGACGGTCACCGGTGCCGGTGCAACGACCGGAGCGGGTGTCGGTGCTGGTGGCGGCCGCACGCAACGAGCTGTACGCGAACACCGTGAACGAGGCGCTCATCGCGCGGCCAGGAACCTGGCTCACTCGTGCACTGGTGTTCCTCGACAACCGAGGGGTGGACGGTGTGGTGAACGGCGGTTCGGCGCTGCTGGGCGGCAGCTCGGCGAGGTTGCGGCGGTTGCAGACCGGGTTCGTGCGCAGCTACGCCCTGGGCATGCTCGGTGGCAGCGTCGTCATCGCGGCCACCCTGTTGCTGGTCGGTGCCGCGTGAGCGCCGTGCTGCTCGTCCTGCTGCTGCTCCCGCTGGTCGGCTCGATCGTGGTGCCGCTGGTGGCCCGGATGTCGACCCGTCCCGCCGCGACGCCCGCCCGTGAGCTCGTCGGAGCCGGCGCGCCCGCCTACCCGGCCGGTTCCCCGGACACCACCACCGCCCACACCACCGCCGCCCACGTCAAGGCGGTGCACGCCGCCGACCGACCGGCCAAGGCGGTGGCCATGGCCTTCGCCCTGGTCGAGCTCGTGCTGGTGGGAGTGGCCTGGTCGCAGTACTCCACGAGCGAAGCGGCGTCGGGCACCCGCCTGCAGGGCAGCTTCTCGGTCGACTGGATCCCCACCTTCGGGGCCCACTTCGCCCTCGGGGTGGACGGCATCGCCCTGGTCATGGTCGTGCTGGTCGCGCTGCTGGTGCCGCTGGTGCTGGGCTACAGCTGGAGCGAGGGCAGCACCGATGGTGAGCTGCCCGGCGGGCGCAGCAGCGCCGGCTTCTTCGCCCTGATCATGGTCATGGAGAGCGCCATGATGGGCGTGTTCCTCGCGACCGACGTGTTCCTGTTCTACGTGTTCTTCGAGGCCATGCTCGTCCCGATGTACTTCCTCATCGGTCGGTTCGGCGGACCCCGGCGCCAGTACGCGGCCATCAAGTTCTTCCTGTACTCGCTGTTCGGCGGGCTGGTCATGCTCGCCGCAGTCATCGGTCTCTACGTGGCCGGGTCCAACGCCAGGGGCGCGGCCGGGGGCACCTTCGACTGGCGCGAGCTGGTGGCCGTGGCGCCGTCCTTCCCGCACACCACCCAGATCCTGCTGTTCCTCGGCTTCTTCTTCGCCTTCGCCATCAAGGCACCGCTGGTTCCGCTGCACACCTGGCTGCCCGACGCCGGGGCCGAGGCCCCGATCGGGGCGAGCGTGCTGCTGGTCGGTGTGCTGGACAAGGTGGGCACCTTCGGGTTCCTGCGCTACTGCCTGCCCCTGTTCCCCAGCGCGAGCCGCAGCCTGGCCCCGCTGGTCCTCGTGATGGCCGTCATCGGCGTGCTCTACGGAGCGCTGCTGGCGGTCGGGCAGAGCGACTTCAAGCGGTACGTGTCCTACACGTCCGTGGCCCACTTCGGCTTCATCGCCCTGGGGGTGTTCGCGTTCACCACCCAGGCGGGCACCGGGGCGGTGATGTACATGGTGAACCACGGCATCGCGACGACCCTGCTGTTCCTGGTCGTGGGCATGATCATCAAGCGTGGGCGCTCCCGACGCATCGCCGACTACCGGGGAATGGCCCGCTCCGCCCCGGTGCTCGCGGGACTGTTCCTGGTCGCGGCGCTGACGGCGCTGGCCCTGCCAGGAACCAACGCCTTCGTGTCGGAGTTCCTGGTCCTCGTCGGGTCGTTCCCGACGCAGCCGGTGTACACGATCCTGGCCACGGTGGGGATCATCTTCGCCGCGCTCTACGCGCTCTGGGTCTACCAGCGCACCATGCAGGGCCCGGCCGGCGGCGCCGCCATCCTCGAGGCTGAGGCCGCCGGACGGCTGCGAGACGTGACCCGCGGCGAGGTGGCCGTGCTGGCGCCGCTGGTCGCGCTGATCGTGCTGCTCGGCTTCTACCCGCAACCCGTGCTCAACGTGATCACGCCGTCGGTGACGGCCACGATGAACGAGCTCGGGGTCGGTGGCGAACCCACACCGGTCGTCACCCCCGCCACCACCGTCGACGGAGTCCGCTGATGCAATCCGTGCTGCTCGCGCAGAGCGAGACCGTGCAGGCTCCGGCCATCGCCTACGGTGCCCTGAGCCCGCTGCTGATCCTGCTCGGGGCCGCCTGCCTGGGGGTGCTGGTGGAGGCGTTCGTGCCGCGTGCC
>JBDTDI010000052.1:0-8109 GCA_039923155.1 Mycobacteriaceae bacterium
ACCTGCCACTGGACGGGGTCGGTGTCCTGGAACTCGTCGACCATCACGACGCTGTAGCGGTCCCGGACCCGTTGGCGGGCAACGCCTCCGGTGACGGGGTGGGTCAGGGCGTCGCGGAGCTGGGTGAGCCAGTCGTCGTAGTCGACCAGGCTGCGGGCCCGCTTGCGACGGGCCACCTCGTCCCGCACCGCCTGGGTGGCAGCGCGGCGCCGACCTGGAACTCCCTCCGCACCAGCGGGTTCCAGGCGCGCCTGCCGATCGCTGCCCACCGCGGCCGCTCCAAGGTTCTCCAGCCCGGCGGGGGTGAGGAACGGGGCGGCGGCGCCGCTCGCGTGGGCGAACGCGCGGAGGTAGAGGTCGTCGGTGACCTCCTGACGCAGGTCGTCGATGGTCTCGGTGAACACCGCGACCGGGTCGGTGTCGGCGGCGGTGCCGAGGCCGGTAAGGACCTGCTGGCAGAACGAGTGGGTGGTCGCGATGGTGGCGGCGTCGAACCCGGCCAGGGCCCGGACCAGCCGTTCGTGGCGGAGCTCGACGTCGCCGGCGTCCCCGGTGGCCAGCAGGGTGAGCACCGGGTCGTCGGTCTGCTTTCGTGCCGCGGCGGGCTCGCGCAGGCCCTGCTCCGCGGTGACCATCCGTTCGCGGACCCGGTCGCGCAGCTCACGGGAGGCGGCGTTGCCGAAGGTGACGAGCAGGAGGTCGGACAGCTTGACGTCCTCGCACACGAACCGGGTGGCCAGGGCCGCCAGGGTGAACGTCTTGCCGGTGCCGGCGCTGGCCTCGAGCACTGTGGTGCCGGTGGGCAGCGGGCCGCACAGGTCGAACGCGGTGGGGCTCTCGATCGTCATGACATCTGCTCCGCGGCCAGCAGCGGCTCCCAGAAGCGACGGGAAAGGACGCCGAAGCGGGTGCGTTCACCCTCCCGCTGCTCGTCCAGGCGCGCGGGTTGCTCGCTCCACACGGTGAACGGGGCGCTGGCGCCCCACACCTGGACGTGGTGGCGGTCCGCACCGGTCCCGGGGACGAAGTCGTTGCCGACCCACTTCTTCGCGGCGGCCTCGAACGGGTCGTCGGGGTTGCGACGGTTCACCGTGTAGGACTCGGACGGGTCGGGGTGCAGGGGCAGCGGCTCGCACAGGCCCCGCTCGCGCAGGTCGACCAGCTCGGCCAGCACGCCCAGCGGGTCGGGCGGGGCGACCAGGGTGGAGGTTCGGGCCCGGCGGCCGTAGCGGCCGACCGTCACCGCCTGTCCGGCCCCCTCGGTGGCCGCGAGGGCCAGGGCGAGCACCCAGGCCTTGGCGCGCTGCTTCGGGCCCAGGCTCGAGTAGCTGACCGCCACGACGCTGCCGTGGCCCACCTCGCCCCGCACCCCTGCGACCGTGCCGCTGAGCTCGCGTCCGCCGACCTGGAGCCGGACGTCGACCGTCCGCGCCGGGTCCCGAAGCAGCACAGATGCTTCGGCGGTGAGGGCTTCGACTTTGGGGATCACCTCCGCCAGCTCGGTGACGGCGAGACGCCCGGGAGGCAACGTCCCGCGCAGGCGCTCGGTGCGCTCGGCGTCGGTGGTGCTCAGTCCGGCCAGGGTGGCGTTCAGCAGCCGGTTGCCCACGGCCCACCGGGTCAGCCCGTCGAGCTGCAGCGACAGTGCGTCGTCGACCTCGTCGTCCTCGCCGGGCAGGCTGATCTGCAGACGCTGGCGCAGGTAGGCCCGCACCGGGTGCTCGGCGAAGGAGACGAGGTCCTCCAGGGCCACGGGGCCGGGGCACGGTGGTAGCGCGACACGAGCCGGTGACGGCTGTCGGGGTGCGGTGGCGGCCAGCGCGCCGGCAAGGTTGACGGGGTCGAAGCTGAACGGGGCCGCCCCGGTGAACTGACGGGCGTCGAAGGGCTGCAACGGGTGTCGCTGGACGAGCTCGGTGCGGGCACGGCCGGTCATGGTCTCCAGCACGTCGAGCAGCTCCCCGATCGGGACGGCGGGTGGGCGGGTGGCCCCGCTGACCGGGTCGGCACCGGTGTGCAGTACGAGCACCCGGTCGCCCGCGGAGACCACGGCGTCCAGCAGCAGCTGACGGTCCTCGCTGCGCACGTCGCGCTCGCCGATGCACGGGTTGCGGGCCAGCACGTCGTCACCATCGACGGCGCCGACCCGCGGGAACACGCCGTCGTCCATGCCCAGCAGGACCACCACCCGGTGCGGCACCGAGCGCATGGGCACCAGGGTGCACACCGTGAGGTTGCCGGTGCGGAAGCTGGCCCGGGTGGGTCGCCCTCGTAGCCGGTGGGCCAGCAGGGCCCGCAGGTCGGCCAGGCGCAGCACCCCGCTACCTCCGTCCGCGGCGGCGGCGAGCTGGCGGCGGGCCTGCGCGAGCTGCCAGGCGTCGTCGGGGGCGGTGGCGCACAACGTGTCCAGGGCGGTGTTCAGCGTGGCCACCCAGTGCTGCACCGGGTGCTCCCCGTCCAGGGCCGCGAGCACGTCCTGCAGCCGGTCGACCAGCTCGGCGAGGCGGCCGGTGAGCTCGACGTCGCCCGAGTCCACGTCGTCCAGGGGCAACGCGGTGCCCAGCGTCACCGGCTCGTCCTCGGCGGTGGTGACCCCGAGCAGCACCCGGTCCAGGCCGGTGCGCCAGGTGTTCTGCACCGTGGAGCCGAGGTGGAAGCGTTCGCGGGTGCTCTCGTCCAGGCCCCAGCGCACCCCGGCGCTCGACACCCAGCCCCGGATGCGTTCCAGCTCGTCGTCGGTGAAGGCGAACATCGCGCGGACGGGGACGGTGGCCGCCAGGTCGAGAACCTGGCTGGCCGTGACCCGGCTGTGCGCGAGGTCCAGCAGCTGGGCGACGACGTCCAGCAACGGGTTGGTCTGGCGCAGGCTGCGGTCGGCCAGGCGCACCCGCAGTGCCCCGCCGGGGTGCGGCAGGTCCGCTCCGAGACCGAAGGTGGCGGAGATGAGCGGGGCGAAGGTCTCGACGTCCGGGCACAGGACGAGCACGTCGCGGGGCTCGAGGGTGGGATCGTCGGCGAACAGCCGCAGCAGCAGCTCCCGGAGCACCTCCACCTGCCGGCCGGGTCCGTGGCAGGCGTGCAGCTCGATGGTCCCGTCGCCGGGGCCGGGCGCGGGAGGCTGGTCGTCGCGGATGTCGGCCTGCAGCCGGGCGAGCAGGGTGGGTGGGGCGGTGCGAGCCGGTGCCCGGTGGTGGGTGTCGTGGCGCGGGGGCAGGCGGAGCTGCAGCTCGCGGACGTCGCGGCCGAGGCTGCGCAGCAGCGGGTGCTGCGCGGTGGTCGCGGTCGGGTCGGTGCAGCGCCGGGTGGCCGTCGTCGTCTGCAGCCGCGACCACAGGGCGGGGCTGGGGTGCGGTAGCCACAGGTGCACGTCGCGGTGCTCGGACAGGGCGTCGAGGACGGTGAGGGCGCGGGTGGGCAGCGCGGTCGCCCCGAACACGCTGAGGCGTGCCGGCAGCCCCACGAGGTGCGGCTGCGCCCGGAGCGTGTCACAGGTCGCGTCGAGGTGCTCGGCTGGGTTAGGGCCCAGGCGCTCCCGCAGGCGTCGGTACAGCTCGGCCTGCCAGTGCAGGTCTTCAGGCAGCTCGTCGGCGTGGCCGTCGGTGTCGTCGCCCACAGCCCACGCCGCGACCAGGTTCGGACGTTCCGCGGCGTAGGAGCGGAACAGCTGCGCCAGGTGGTCGGCGGTTGCCCACCGGCGGCCGCGGCGCGGAGCAGCGCGGGCCTCGTCGTCGGCGCCGAGGTGGTGGGCGAGCAGTGCGCACCACGGTTCGTCGACGCAGGCGTCGATGACCTCCAGCAGCGCCCAGGTGGGGTTCGTCCACGCCTCGTCGCGGGGCGCGGTGCCGGTGGCCGCGCCCACCGCCTCGTTGACCAGCGCCGCAGCGGAGGGAAAGCGCACCCCGGCGCAGATGCCGTCGTGGTTCCCCCCCGCGCCGAGCACCGTGGAGAGGCGTTGGGCCAGCCACCGCTCGACCCCGGGTGAGGGCACGGCGACGACGTCGGTGGCGAACGGGTCGGCCGGCGGCTCGGTCAGCACCAGCGCGAGGGCAGCCACCAGCTCGGAGGTCCGTTCCGCGCGGTGGAGTTGAAGCACGGGGACTGTCTACAGCACGGGGCTGACATGTCGAGGTCCGCAAGAGCAAAAGGATTTCAGAAAACCTATTGTGCGGTGGAGGAACTACGCCGCACGATGCGGGACGTGCTGACGCTGAGGCGGGCGTGGACGAGGCGCTGAGCCCCTGGGGTCACCCTGCGGGTTGACGGCGGACTTCGGGGCCCACCGGGGCACCGTCAGAGGTGATGAGCGGAAAGTGGCACGCAGTGAGCCGCCCGGGCGCCACCGCGACCAGCGGCGGACGCTCCACCTCGCACCGGGCCTGGGCGTGTGGACAGCGCGGGTGGAACGGGCAGCCCGTCGGCTTGTTCACCGGGTTGGGCACGTCACCGACGAGGACGATCCGCTCGGGGGCCAGATCGGTCGTGCCGTCGTCGATCTCCGGCGCGGCCGACAGCAGGGCCTCGGTGTAGGGGTGGGCCGGCGCGTCGTAGAGGTCGTCGGCCTCCGCCACCTCCACGATCTCCCCGAGATACATCACCGCGATGCGGTCGGACACGTGTCGCACCACACCGAGGTCGTGGGCGATGAACACGTAGGTCAGACCAAGCTCGTCCTGCAGGTCCGCAAACAGGTTCAACACCTGCGCCTGGATGGAGACGTCCAGCGCCGAGACCGGTTCGTCGGCGACGATGAGCTGGGGGTCGACGGCCAGCGCTCGGGCGATGCCCACCCGCTGTCGCTGCCCCCCGGAGAACTCGTGCGGGTAGCGGTCCACGTGGTCGGCTGACAGGCCCACCATCTCGAACAGCTCGGCCACCCGCGCAGCGATCTGACGGCTGCTACGTCCCCCGGCCACCTCCATCCCCTCGGCGACCATGTCACCGACCCGACGGCGCGGGTTCAACGAGGAGTACGGGTCCTGGAAGACGAGCTGGACGTCGCGGCGCACGGGTCGCAGCCTCCGCCGCGAGAGCGTCGTGATGTCGCGCCCAGCCAGCTCCACCCGTCCGGACGTCAGGTCGGTCAGGCGCACCAAGCAGCGACCCAAGGTGGACTTTCCGCAGCCTGACTCGCCCACGATGCCCAGGGTTTCCCCCTTTCGCACCTGGAGCGACACCCCGTCGACGGCGTGCACGACTGGTCTCGCCCCGCGTCGCAACGACGACCCACCCACCGGGAAGTGCTTGACGACATCGGTGGCCTGCAACAGCACCTCACCGCGCTCGGTCACTCGAACTCCTCCTCCTCGGGCACCACGATTGCCTGCTGACCCGGGTCACCCGCAGCCATCGCGGCCTCGTCGAGCGAGTGCCGCAGCTCGCCCCGACGGTCCCGCGGCAGCCAGCACGCATCGAGATGGTCGGCGCCCTCCAGCGGCGGCCGCTCCGCGCAGCTGTCGTGGGCGAACCGACACCGAGGGGCGAAGGCGCAGCCTGGGGAGACCGCCAGCGCGGAGGCGGGCGTCCCCGGGATGGCGGGGAGCCGGCGAACGCGCGGCGCGCGTGCCCGGGGCACGGACCCGAGCAGCCCCCAGGTGTAGGGATGGCGGGGGTGGTGGAAGACCTCCTGGCGCGGACCCTCCTCGGCTGCGCGGCCCGCGTACATCACCAGGACCCGGTCCGCCAGCTGCGACACCACGCCCATGTCGTGGGTGATCAGGATGATCGACGAGCCGTAGTCCTGGCGCAGCCGCCGCAGCAGGTCGAGCACCTGAGCCTGCGTGGTCACGTCGAGCGCCGTCGTCGGCTCGTCGGCGATGAGCAGCGAGGGGTTGTTGGCCAGCCCCATCGCAATGACCGCACGCTGGCGCATGCCTCCGGAGAACTGGTGCGGGTAGTCGTCGACCCGCCGTGCCGGATCGGGGATACCCACCTCGGCGAGCAGCTCGACGGCGCGGGACCGCGCCTCCTTCTTCGACACCGCAGAATGCGCCCGCAGCTGCTCGGCGATGTGCCAGCCCACGGTGTACACCGGGGTGAGCGAGGTCATCGGGTCCTGGAAGATCATGGCGATGTCGCGGCCCCGCAGGACGCGCAGATCCTTGTCCGACATCGAGACCAGGTCGCGACCACGGAAGCGGGCGGTCCCCTCGACGGTGCAGTTCGGGTCCCGGATGAGTCCCAGCAGGCTCATCATCGACACGCTCTTGCCGGACCCTGACTCCCCGACCACCCCCAACACCTCGCCGGGATCGACCGAGAACGACAGGCCGTCGACGGCAACGGCAGTTCCTCGGCGGCTGCGGAAGCTCACGCGGAGGTCCTCAACCTGGAGCAGCGGCTCAGACACGACTCACCCGTGGGTCGAGCGCGGCGTAGACGAGGTCGACCACGGCGTTGGAGAGCACCACGAAGAACGCGGCGTACAGGACGGTGCCGAGGATGACCGGCAGGTCGAGGTTCTGCAGCGCCGTGTAGGTCAGACGACCCACCCCGGGAAGCCCGAACACGACCTCGGTCAACAACGCGGAACCCCCGACGAGGGCCCCGAAGTCGAGGCCGAACAGCGAGACGATCGGGATCAGGGAGCACCGCAGGGCGTGCCTGATCAGGATCCGCCGTTCCGACACCCCCTTCGCCCGGGCCGTTCGCACGTAGTCCTCGTCGAGCGCGCTCATCATCTCCGAGCGCAGCACCCGGGCGTAGATGCCCGCGTACAGCACGGCCAGGGTCAGCCAAGGAAACAGCAGGTGCAACGCCCACTGGGCCGGGTTCTGAGTCAGCGGCACGTAACCCAGCGGCGGCACCCACGAGAAGACGCTGTCGTGCAGCCGGCTCTGCGTGACCAGGTTGACCACCTCGCCCAGCCAGTAGACGGGGATCGACACCCCGACCACACCGACCAGCACGATCACCGGGTCGGCTGCCCGCCCGCGCCAGGCCGCGGCCAGCGTGCCCATGGCCACACCGACCACCATCCAGATGACCGCCGCCCCCAGCACCAGGGACAAGGTCACCGGGACCGCAGCCACGATCTGCGGGATGACCCGTACACCGCGGTTGACGAACGACGTCAGGTCACGATCGATGAACAGGTGCTTCATCATCAGGGCGTAACGGACCGGAAGGGGCTTGTCGAGCCCGAACTCGGCCCGCACCTGCGCCAAGGTGGCCTGGTCGGCGTTTCGACCCGCGATCCGCGCAGCCGGGTCGACACCGGGAGTGGCGAAGAAGATCAGGAACACGAGCACCGAGATCGAGACGAGCACAAAGATCGCAGCCCCGAACCGCTTCACGGCGAATCGCGTCATCAGGCACCGCCCCGCAGCCGTGCCCGGGGGTCCAGCGCCTCACGGATTCCGTCACCGAAAAGGTTGAGCACCACTGCAGTCAGCGCGATCGCAATCCCGGGGGCAATGGTGACCGTCGGCCTGGTGTACAGCAGGTTCAGCCCGTCGTTGATGATCGTGCCCCAGCTGGCCTGGGGGGGCTGCACCCCCACGGACAGGAACGACAGGGCGGACTCGGTGAGCATGGCCAGTGCCGTCATCAGGGGCAGGAACACCACCACGGTCGGCGCAACGTTGGGCACGACGTCGCGACGCATGATTCGCAGGTCGGACGACCCGACCCCGATTGCGGCGGAGACGAACTCCTTCTCCTTCAGGGCCAGCACCTGGCCCCGGATGGGTCGGGCGACGTAGGGAACGTAGACGATGCCGATGATGAGCACGGGCAGCCACAGGCTTCCCGCTCCGATGTAGATCGGACCGATCTGCAGCCCGCTGGTCAGCAGGACCACCGAGAGGCTGATCGCCAGCAGGTAGACCGGGAAGGCCCACACCACGTCGAGCAGCCGCGACAGCACCCCGTCGACGATGCCGCCGAAGTAGCCCGCAAGGATACCGATGACGCCGGCGAGCAGACAGCAGAGCAGTGCCGAGGACGACCCGATCAGCAGGCTGTTGCGGCCCCCGTACAGCATCCGGGCCATCACGTCCCGGCCCTGGCCGTCGGCGCCGAGGAAGTAGTGCGACGGGTCCCAGGTCGGCCCGATCGGCGTCACCCCCAGCCCGAGTCCCGTGCTGCTGGGGGCGAGCACGGGCACGGTCT
>JBDTDI010000053.1:0-10091 GCA_039923155.1 Mycobacteriaceae bacterium
CGGTCCTGGGCGAGGAACCCCAGACCAGAGGCAATCGCCCTCGGCACCGTGGTCGAGGTGTAGGTGCGACCACCGAGCGTGGCCGTTCCCGCGGATCCCTTGGCCAGTCCGACCACGACCTCCGCGACGCCGGCCTTCCCACATCCGTCGATGCCCGCCAGGCCGACGATCTCCCCCGCCCGGACGTCGAGGTCGACGTCGCGGAACGGTTCGGACGCGCGGGTGCTGGACAGCCCGTCCAGCTTCAACCGCACCTCGGTGTCCTCGGGCAGCGTGCGCGCGAGCGGCGACGCGAGCGCGGAGGTGCCCGCCTCACCGGTCATCATCGTCACGATCGCGTCGGCGTCGAGATCGGCCACCTCACCGTCGCCGGCGTTGCGACCGTCGCGCAGGACGGTGACGTCAGTGCAGACCTGGTAGATCTCGTGCAGGTGGTGCGAGATGTAGAGGAACGTGACGCCTGCGTCCTGGAGGTCGTGCATGGTGCGGAACAACCGGGCGATGTCGCCGGCGTCGAGCTTGGCGGTGGGCTCGTCGAGGATGATGAACCTGGCCCCGGTCGACAGCGCCCGGGCGATCTCCACCAGCTGACGATCGGCGACGG
Source organism: Mycobacteriaceae bacterium (assembly GCA_039923155.1). GTDB lineage: Bacteria > Actinomycetota > Actinomycetes > Mycobacteriales > Mycobacteriaceae > Rhodococcus_D. The sequence continues at coordinate 605 of JBDTDI010000053.1, forward strand.
TGAGCGTCGAGATTGCGGTGCGGGGATCCACGGGTATGTCCCACTGTTCGAGCAGCTCGGCCGACTCGCGATACAGGGTGCGCCACGCGATCCGTCGGCCCTGCATGGGCTGCCGGTTCAGGAACAGGTTCTCCCCGACCGTCAGCGAGGGCACGACCGTCGAACGCTGGTAGACGCACGCGACCCGCTGCCGCCACTGGGCGGTGTGGCCAGGAGGGGGCGCGGGTTCACCCCCGAAGGCGACGGTGCCGGCGTCGGGAGTCCCGATGCCGGTGAGCATCGAGACCAGGGTCGACTTGCCCGCGCCGTTGCGACCCAGCAGCGCTCGGGTCCGGCCGGGCCGCACCTCGAGGCTGACGTCGGTCAGCGCGCGGGTGGGGCCGAAGCTCTTGGAGATGGCGTGCACCGCCACCAACGGGGGCGAGGTCCCCGCGCTCGGCCTGGTGTCGGCGGTGGCCGCCGCGGCGCCGGCCACCGCCTGCGGGTCGCTCATGACCCGGTGTACACCGAGCTGAGGTTGTCCTTGGTGATGATCTTCGCCGGCAGCTGGTCGAGCAGGTACCCGTTCGCCTCGGTGATGGTCGAGCTGTGGTCGGTCGGGCCGGCCTTGAAGGACTCGCCCTTCATCGCCTTCACGATGTACTCCAGGCCGTACTTCGCGTAGTCCTCGACCGGCTGCGCAACCACCGTGTCCTCGTAGCCGTCCGAGATCGCCTTGTACTCGAGCTCGATCCCGTCGATCGAGGTGAGGAAGACGTGCTTGGGGTCGCCCCTCTTCACCAGCAGGCCCTTGTTCTGGAGCACCGACATCACCGCCGGCAGGAACGCACCGCCCGCCGCCATCGCCACACCCTTGATGTCAGGGTTGGCCGACAGCAGGGTCTGCAGGCCGTTCGTCGCCGACTGCGCATCCCACTTGGTGGCGACGCGCAGCACCTTGACGGTCGGAGCCTTCTGCTTCATGCAGTCCTCGAAGCCAGCCGAGCGCTGGCGGCCCGCCACGTTGCTCTGGTCACCCTGGATGTTCACCACCGAGCCGGAAGTGATGCCCGCCTTAACCATTGCCTCACACTGGTCCGCGCCGTACGCGGTGTTGTCCGCCTGCACCACGATCGCGACCTTCCCCGAGGTGGGTGCATCGTTCACCGCGACCACCGGGATCTTCTTGGACGCCAGGGTGTTGAGGGTCGCCGAGATGGCGCCGCTGTCAACGGGGCTCAGCACGATGCCTTTCGCGCCCTGGGTGAGCATGGTCTGGATGTCGCTGACCTGCTTGCCGGCCTGGTTGTTGGCGTTGACGACCGAGAGCAGATCGAGCTTCTGGGTCTTGCCGTCCTTCGCGATCGCCGAGGAGAACGCATCCCAGAACGGAGTGCTCGCGACCGGAGTGGAGACACCGATCTTCCCGACGCCGTCGGTGCTCCCACCGGAGCCGTTGGAGCCGCTGCTGCTCGAACACGCACTCACGAAGGTCAGCGTGGTGACGGCTACCGCCGCCGCCACGGTCGTACGGAGCTTGTGGTTGCTCACTCTGCGTCCTTCCGTTTCCTATAGGATGTTGGAACACAGTAGAGCGACCCCCGGCCTCGGTCAAGGGTCGTGACCGAGGCGTTTCCGGAGGCATCGAGGCGTTCAGGCCGACCGGCGTGAGACGATGCCGAAGTCCTGTTCCCGCGCCGAAGGTGAAGGTGTCAGGGTCGTCGAGGCGGCGGCACGAGCAGTGGGAGCTGGGAGGTTGTCGTGGTCGACATCGGTACGGGTGTGACACGTCCGCGTCGGCAGGCGTTGTCCGACAGCGTGTACGAGACGGTGAAGGCGTTGATCATGGACCGCCGGATCGATCCCGGGGAACGGCTCAACATCGACGCCCTTGCTCGTGATCTCGACGTCTCGCCGACTCCCGTCCGAGAGGCCATGGCCCGGCTGGAAGCGGACGGGCTGGTGACCAAGCGGGCGCTCGCCGGCTACAGCGTGGCCCCGCTGATGAACGACGACGCCTTGGACCAGCTGTTCGAGCTGCGCCTGCTCCTCGAACCGCACTGTGCCGGGCTCGCGGCGTCACAGGCCGCGCCGGAGACCGTCCAGGACTTGGCGGTGCTGCTCAAGGAGTTCCCCAAGGCCGGTCCGGGCGAGGACTACCAGGCCTACCGCGCCATGGCCCAGGCCGACACCGTCTTCCACGACCTCGTCATCCGGGCCGCCGGGCGCGATATGATCGCAGACACGCTCACCCGTCTGCACTACCACATGCACATGTACCGCCTGTGGTACCGCAGCGGCCCTGCACACTCCACCCACGCGGAGCACGCCCGCATCGTCAGGGCCATTCGCCGGGGTGACGCCGAGGCCGCCTCCGCGGCGATGACCACCCACCTCGAGCGGTCCTGGAAGCGGGTGTCCCGCACGCGCACCTGAGGCGAACGACAGCTGCGGCGCGATCAGTACGTGCACCCCGGCATGGTCACCGCCGGCCGTCGTCGCCGGTAGTGACAGGAGGGCGGGCATGAGCAGTCGATCTCGAACCGTCACGGCGTCGGACGGTGTTGGTCTGGCCGTCACCGAGCACGGGCCGACCAGAGCACCGACGGTCGTGCTGATCCACGGCTACCCGGACTCCTCGGCCGTCTGGGACGACGTCGTCGCGTTGTTGTCCAGCGAGCTGCACGTCGTCACCTACGACGTGCGCGGGGCCGGACGGTCCGAGCGCCCGGTGGCCCGGGACGGGTACCGGATCGAGCAGCTCGCGCGGGACCTGCACGCGGTCCTCGATGCCGTCGCGCCGACCGGAACCGTTCACCTGGCCGCACACGACTGGGGGTCGGTGCCGACGTGGACCTCGGTGCGCGCGCCCGGCGCCGCCGAGCGCATCGCCTCCTTCACCTCGATCTCCGGGCCCGGACTCGACGAGCTGGCGAGGTGGACCCGGGCGCGGGTGAAGGACCGGGCCTGGTCGCAGCTGCTCGTGCAGGCGTTGCGGTCGTGGTACGTCGGGGTGTTCCAGGTGCCGGTCGTCGCGGATCAGCTGATGCGGTGGATGGGGCACAGCCCGGCACGGCAGACCCGGTTCTTCGGGGGCATGTCGGACACCCGGGTCCGGGACGCGGTGGCGGGCCTCGGTCTGTACCGGGCCAACGCCCACGGCGTCGTCGCGCGCCCAGCCCTGACCCCGACCCCGACCGTCGTCCCCGTGCAGCTCGTCATCCCCACCGGGGACCCCTTCCTGTCCGAGCGCGTCTACGACGACCTGCACGAGACGGTGGACACCCTCTTCGTCCGGCGCATCGCCAGCGGCCACTGGCCGCAGCGCTCACACCCCAGGGCGGTCGCCACCTTCATCCGGGAGCTCGTCGCACACGCCGAGGGGTACCCGACGCCGCCCGGGCTCGCACACGCCCGGGTCGGACGGTCCTCCTGAGTCGACCCCCACCGGCCATCGCGCCGGCTGGGCACCCCAGGCTAGCGGGAGCACCACCGGTCGAGCAGCACGCCGTACACCGCGACGGCGGCGTCCACCTTCGACGCCGAGCACCACTCGTCGCGCACGTGGCACTGGTCGGGCTCGCCCGGGCCCAGCACCACCGTCGGGCACGGTGCACCATCGGTCCCCAGCAGCGGGGCGAGCACCGAGGCGTCGGTGAAGAACCGCGCCGGTGGAGCCGGCTCGGGGTCCTGCCCTGCGGCACGCAGCGCGTCCTGCACCAGCGCGCAGAACGGGTCGTCGGCGGCGGTGTCGACGACGGGAAGCACGAGATGGTCGGCGACGGTCACCCCGTCTCCGGCGAGCGTGGCCACCACGGCCCGGTGGGCGTCGGCGTCGAGCCCGGGCACGGTGCGGGTGTCGAGCAGCAACCGCGCGGCGTCGGGCACCACGTTCGGCTGCACGCCGCCCGCGAGCACGCCGACGTTGGCGGTGACGGCACCGAAGGTGTCGTGGCGGGGCCAGCCCACGTAGTCGTGCAGCGTCACCGCAGCCCGGGCCAGGCGCACCACAGCGTTGTCCCCCAGCTCAGGAGCGGAACCGTGCGCGGCGCGACCGGCGGCGGTGAGCTCGAGCCAGTGGACGCCCTTGTGCCCGGGGACGAGCCGGTTCGCGGTGGGCTCGGCGACCAGCAGCGGGCCCCCGGCGGCGAGGTCGGCCGCGCGCAGCGCGAGCGCCCCGGTGCAGCCGGTCTCCTCCCCCGCCGTGAGCACCACCTGCACCCCGCGGCAGTCGTGCGGGCGACGAGCGTGCTCGGCCGCGGCCACGAGCAGGGCCGCAACCCCGGACTTCATGTCGCTCGTGCCTCGACCCAGCACCCGGTCGCCGTCGCGCTCGGCGCCCCACGGGTCGGCCGCCCACGCGGCGGGATCTCCGGTGGGGACGGTGTCGAGGTGGCCGGTCAGGGTCAGCGGGGCGTCCCCGGACCCGGTGAGCGCCACCAGCTGCTCGCGCCCGGGCTCCCACCCGGGCACCGCCACGGTGAACCCGGCGTCGCTCAGCAGCTCACCGCACCGCCGGGCGGAGGCGCCCTCCCGGGCGCCGACCGTGTCGGAGCGCACCAGCTCGGTGAGCAGGTCGAGGGCGGCGCTCACTTCAGCGGCTCGTGCGCGGTCTCGCGCAGGGTGAGGATGGTCAGGAACCCGATCGCGGCGCCGGCGGTGACGTAGTAGAAGAACCAGTCGGAGTGACCGCGGCTGGCCAGGAACGAGATCACCAGCGGCGCAGTTCCGCCGAACAGCGCGACGGTGATGTTGTACCAGGCGCCGATGCCCACGCCGCGCAGCTCGGTCGGGAACAGCTCGCTCATGATCGCCGGGGCGATCGAGGCCATCAGCGCGTAGAGACCCAGCCCCACGCAGAACACCACCAGCAGCTGCGGCAGACCAGCCTGCGGGGTGATCAGCCGGGACAGCGGGATGACGGTCAGGGTCAGCGCCCCCGCCCACACCAGCAGCTGGGGCTTGCGCCCGAAGCGGTCCGACAGCCACCCGAAGGGGTATTGCAGCACCACGAACAGGGCGGTGCCGACGCTCAGCGCGGTGAACACCGTGGATCCGGGAATCTTGTTGGTGCCCACGGCGTACGGGGTCAGCGCGGCGAAGAACGTGTAGTAGTTCAACGTGTTGAGCAGGGTGATCCCGACCAGGGTGGCCACGGCGCGGGGGTGCTCGGTGAGCGTGGTCAGCAGCGGGCGGCGCACCTTCTTGGCGTCATCCTTGCGGGCCTCGAACTGCTCGGTCTCGGCGATGCTGCGCCGCAGCCAGAGACCGATCAGGCCGAGCACCCCGCCGATGATGAACGGGATGCGCCAGCCGTAGGCCCGCAGCTGGTCACCGTCGAGGACGTTGGTGAGCAGCACCCCGAGCAGCGACGCAGCCAGCAGCGCCAGCCCGGTGGAGGTGTAGAAGAACGACGAGTAGCGCCCGCGCCGGCCCTGCGGGGCAATCTCGGCCAGGTAGGCCGAGGCGTTGGACACCTCTCCGCCCAGCGACATGCCCTGGGAGATGCGGGCCACCAGCAGCAGCGCCGGCGCGAGCCAGCCCACCTGCTCGAAGGTGGGCAGGATGCCGATGATGAACGACCCACCCGCCATGAGCCCCAGGGTCAGCAGCATCGCCGCCTTGCGGCCGCGGACGTCGGCGAAGCGGCCGAGCAGCCATCCGCCGATGGGCCGGAAGAAGAACGCCAGGGCATAGGTGGCTGCGGCGCTGACCACGGCCAGAGCCGGGTTCCCCGACGGGAAGAACTGGGTGGCGAAGTAGACCAGGAACGTCGCGTAGACGGTCCAGTCGTACCACTCCAGAGCGTTGCCGACGCTGGCCGCGACCAGCGTGCGCACCGGCAGCTTGTGCGGAGCCTCCTGCTGGTCGGCCGTGCTTGCCGTCGCTGTCACGTCATCCACCTCCAGACCCCGGGCGGGCGCCGAGGTGCGGTGATCATGCACTGCATCGGCTCCACGCTCCGTCGTGGCGGGGTGCGAGCGCCGCGGTCGGGGCCGTGATAGGTAGGCGATGCCGTTGTTGTCCTGGCCGAGCTTCGACACGTCTCCCCAGCACGGGTGGTGCCGGTCGAAGCACGCCCGGGCGGCTGCCCGAGGCTCAGCGGCGATCAGATGACCGGCGGGTCCGAGTCGGCGAGTGCGCGCACGGCCGCGGCGACGGCGGCGCGGTGGTGGGCGGGCAGCGCATCACCCAGCGTTCTCAGCTGCGCCAACCGGGATGCGTTGACCCGGCGCAGGGTGTCGCGGCCGGTGGGGCTGAGCCGCAGGTTGATCGCGTTGCCCTCCGCGGCCGTGCGGTCGAGCAGGCCGTGGTCGACCAGTCGGCGGCACAGCCGGCTCGCCGAGGGGGCGCTGGCCCCCAGCGCAGCCGCTACCTGGGTGAGGGTGGCCCCGTCCGGGGCGGCCCCCAGGACGACCAGGACCCGGACCTGGGTGGCCGACAGCGGTGGGGTGTTCTGCGCGCCGGCGGTGATCGTCGCGGCGACCGCGAACGTGGCCAGCCGCAGCACCGCCACGTCGATGTCGGTATCAGTATCGGTGTCCGGTTCGGGGCCCGGGTGCACGTCGCCACCCTCGGTGGGCTCTCCTTCGTCGTCGCGCGCCATCGCATCCTCCACCCTGCGGACTCCCATCCCAGACCTTAACGTTGTCTACCGACAACAACCCCTCACAGGACGGATCTACTTCATGTCAACGCTGTCCCTGCTCGCCGCCGGAACCCAGGGCCCGACGACCGAGCTCACCGGCACCACTGACTTCTCCCGGTGGCAGTACGAGCTCATCCTCTACGCCTTCGTCGTCGCCCTGTTCGCGCTGTTCGCGGGCGGGGTCTACGGCATCTCGACCCGCAACGAGGTGTCCAAGAAGTACCGCCCCGCCGCACTGGCCAGCACCCTCATCTGCTGGATCGCGATGCTCGCCTACGCCCTGCTCGTCACGGTGTGGCTGACCAAGTTCCACTCCAACGCCGACGGCACGATGTACGCCCCGTCGCCGGGGACGATGGTCACCGGGCTGCGCTACGCGGACTGGACGGTGACCGTGCCGCTGCTGACCGTGGAGCTCCTCGCGGTGTGCGTCGTGGCCCGGGACAAGATCACCACCACCAGGTTCATCGCCACGGCCGCCGGATTCTTGATGATCGTCACCGGCTTCTTCGGGGTCATCGCCGTCGGCGCCTCCGCCGGTACCGCGGAGCTGCTCATCTGGGGAGCCATCTCGACCGTGTTCTTCATCGTGCTCTACCCCGTGCTGCTCGCCCCGGTCAAGGCCACCCGCGCCGTGATCGGCACCGAGGCCGGCACCAGCCTGCGCAACGCCGCCATCCTGCTGCTGTCGGTGTTCGGGGTGTACCCCCTGGTGTACCTGGTCCCGCTGTGGGCCGGTGACAACTCCTCCGGGTGGGCGACGACCATCCAGCTCGCGTTCACCATCGCCGACATCACCGCCAAGGTCGGCTTCGGCATCCTCATCCACAAGGTCGCCAAGCTGCGCACCGCCGAAGACGCCGCCGCCGCCTCCGCCACCGTCCCCGACACCCTGCCCGCCGAGGTGTGGATCTCCGGAACCCTCTACTCGGTGCCTGGTGCCCCCGCCCCGTTCCTGACCCACGGAACCACCAACGGCACCACCGACGGAGCACACGCGGGCGCACCCACCCGTCCGTGACCGTCCACGCACCACCCGGCGAACACCGCCTGCACGCCCAACCCGCCCGGGCGTGCAGGCGGGTCCCGGTGATCACGGTGGCGACCGCCGTCCTGATCCTGGCGCTCGCAACCACCATCCCCCACACCCCCATCAGCGCCCTGACGGATCGGTCCACGCCCGCCGAACTGGACGCGAGGCACCCCAGCAAGGCATGCTATGTGCAATGGTTGCGTCAGAGCACATGAAGAGAAGAGGGCACCTTCGATGATCAAGCCCGAGCGGAACGGCGACGGGCAGGCCCCGATCGGCGGATACGCAGTCCTCGGTGATGGACGTGGGACCGCCCTGGTAGCCCTCGACGGCGTCATCGACTGGTGGGCCATCCCGGCCATCGACTCCACCCCACCGTTCGCTGCGCTCATCGACCCCGAGGGAGGCGGCTCGATCCGCCTGTCTCCCTCCGCCTCGATCGAGGGCGTCGAGCGGCGCTACCTGCCCGACACCAACGTCCTGGAGACCACGATGACCACGGCGACGGGCACCGTGCGCATCACCGACGCCCTGAACACCGGCATCGCGGGGCGGCTGCCCTGGACCGAGCTCGGCCGCCGGGTGGAAGGCGTCTCGGGCACGGTGGAGATGGAGCTCGACGTCAGTGCGGGCACCGGGCTTGGTGTGTGGTCGCCGTGGGTGGACGACACCTCCCGGGGTCTGGTCGTGCACACCGGCCCGGTCATCCTCGGTGTGCTCGCCTCCGACGGAATCGATCTCGGCACCGACGGCAAGTCGGTGACCGCCCGCTTCACCGTCGAGCAGGGCGAGCGGCGCACCGTCGGGGTCGTCGGCTCCTACGACGAACCGCTGTTTCTCACCGACGTCTCCTCGGTGGACTCCCGCCTGGACCGGACCGTGCAGGGCTGGCAGGCGTGGAGCGGCCAGGTCGGCTGGGAGGGGACCGACCGCGGCGCCGTCCTGCGCAGCGCGCTCGCCCTCAAGCTGCTGATCGCCTCGCACACGGGTGCGATCGCCGCAGCGGCCACCACGTCGCTGCCCGAACGCATCGGGGGCGACAAGAACTGGGACTACCGGTTCGCGTGGGTGCGCGACGCCTCCTTCACCATCGACGCCCTGCAGGTGTGCGGGCTGCAGGAGGAGGTGCACGCGGCCGCGTCGTGGCTGCTGGGCGCCATCCAGAGCAACGGCCCGCACATCCACATCATGTACACCCTGGAGGGAGGCCGAGCGGGCAGTGCGAGCCCCGCCCCGGTCCCGGGCTACCGCGGCAGCACGCCGGTCCTGATCGGCAACGGTGCCGCGAGCCAGACCCAGCTGGGGGTCTACGGCGACCTGTTCGGCACCATCGACAGCTGGGTCCGCGCTGGGCACGTGCTCGACACCGGGACCCGACGACTGCTCGCCGACCTTGCCGACGAGTGCGCCGACGCGTGGCGGGGGGCGGACGCCGGCATCTGGGAGCTGGGAACCAGCGAGCAGTACACGTCGTCGAAGATCAACTGCTGGCGGGCGATGGACCTGGCCGCGAGCCTGGCCGAGAACGGGCACCTGCCCGGCTCCGGTGTCCGGTGGCGGCAGGAGGCGCAGATCATCCGCGACTGGGTGCAGGAGAACTGCTGGTCGGAGAAGCTGCGCTCCTACACCTGCTACGCCGGCGGCGACACCCTGGACGTGTCGGTGGCGCTGGGCGCCCGGTTCGGCTTCGACACCGGTGAGCGCATGTCCGCCACCATCGACGCGCTGCGCGAGCACCTCGGGGCGGGTCCGCTGGTGTACCGCTACACCGGGATGGCCGACGAGGAGAGCGCTTTCATCGCCTGCTCGTACTGGCTCGTCGAGGC
>JBDTDI010000054.1:0-16937 GCA_039923155.1 Mycobacteriaceae bacterium
GAGGTGTTCCGGCTGCCCAGCACTGATCCCACCCAGGTCCGCGCGAAGGTGGAGGTCCAGGGCTTCGAGCACGTGCAGGCGGCGCTGGACGACGGGCGCGGGGCGCTGCTGGCGCTGCCGCACACCGGAAACTGGGACGTGGCCGGGGTGTGGTTGGTCGGGAAGACCGGCACCTTCACCACGATCGCCGAGCGGCTGCGACCGGAGTCGGTCTTCGCGCGCTTCGTGGCCTACCGGCAGGCGCTCGGCTTCGAGATCCTGCCGCTGACCGGAGGCGAGTCTCCGGTGCGGGGCGTGGTCCGTCGGCTGCGTGCCGGCGGGGTGGTGTGCCTGGTCGGTGACCGCGACCTGTCCCAGGCCGGGGTGGCGGTCACCTTCTTCGGCGAGCCCACCCGGATGCCCGCCGGACCGGCCAGGCTGGCCGCCAGCACCGGGGCGGCCCTGCTCCCGGTCGACTGCGAGTTCACCGACGACGGGTGGTTGCTGCGCGTGCACCCCGAGATCGACACCGCCCTCGGGGCACCGGCCGCCACCCAGCAGCTCGCCGACCGCTTCGCCGCCGCCATCGCGCGGCGCCCGCAGGACTGGCACATGCTGCAGCCCTTCTGGACTGCGGACCTGCCGTGAAGATCGGGATGGTCTGTCCGTACTCCTTCGACGTGCCCGGCGGGGTGCAGGCCCACGTCGCCGAGCTCGCGGCGACGCTGATCAGGCTGGGTCACGACGTCAGCGTGCTCGCCCCGGCCGAGGAGGACACCGCGCTGCCGGACTGGGTGGTCAACGGCGGGCGGGCGATCCCGGTGCCCTACAACGGGTCGGTCGCCCGGCTCAGCTTCACCCCCTCAAACTTCGCACGCGTACGGAAGTGGATCCGCAGCAACGACTTCGACGTGCTCCACCTGCACGAGCCGAACGCCCCCAGCCTGTCCATGATGGCGCTGATGATCGCCGAGGGTCCGATCGTCGCCACCTTCCACACCTCTACCGCCCGCAGCCGCATGCTGAGCACGTTCGCCGGGGTGCTGGCCCCGTTCCTGGAGAAGATCACCGGCCGGATCGCGGTGTCGGAGCTGGCCCGTCGCTGGCAGGTCGAGGCTCTGGGCTCGGACGCGGTGGAGATCCCCAACGGGGTGCACGTGGACGCCTTCGCCCAGGCCCCACCGCTGCCGGGCTACCCACGGGCGGGCGGCACCCTGGCGTTCGTGGGCCGCTACGACGAACCCCGCAAGGGGATGCACGTGCTGCTGGCGGCGCTGAGCGAGCTCATCATCGAGCACCCCGACCTGGAGGTCCTCGTCGTCGGGCGCGGAGACGCCGAGGTCCTGCGTCGAGAGGCGGGCCCGGAGGTGTTCGCCCACCTGCGCCTGCTCGGTCAGGTCAGCGACGCGGAGAAGGCGTCCGCGTTGCGCAGCGCCGACGTGTACTGCGCCCCGAACACCGGGGGGGAGAGCTTCGGCATCGTGTTGGTGGAGGCCATGGCGGCCGGCACCTGCGTGGCGGCCAGCGACCTGGAGGCCTTCCGCAGGGTGCTCGCCGACGGGGCGGCCGGGGTGCTGGTGCCCACCGGGGATCCCGCGGCCTGGGCCCGCACCTTGCGCGGGTTGCTTGACGACGCCCCACGACGGCGGGCCCTGGCCCGGACGGGGGCCCACACGGTGCAGGGCTACGACTGGCCCGTCGTCGCCGCCCAGGTGCTGCGGGTCTACGAGACCGTCACCGACGACGGGACCCGGGTGCACGAGGCGGCGGAGTGAGCGTCCTCGTCGTTCTCGCCGTGCTGGCCGTGGTGCTGATCGGCCTGTGGGTGTACTCCACCGCGCACCGGCTCGACCGGCTGCACGTGCGCACCGACGCGGCGTGGATCGCCCTGGACTCGGCCCTGGGTCGACGGGCGGCCGTGGTGCGGGCCGCCGTTGCGGCCGGGGTCGCTGACGCGCACCTGGCCACCCTCGCCGACCGGGCCGAGCGGGCCCCCCGATCCGAGCGCGGGGACGCGGAGAACGAGCTGTCGGGGGCCCTGTCCTCGGCGCGGCGCCACGCCCGCGCCGACTCCGCGCCGGCCCGGGAGTCGCCCCAGCTGGCCGCGGAGCTGGCCGACGCCGAGGCCAGGGTGCAGCTGGCCCGGCGCTTCCACAACGACGCGGTCCGCGACACCCTCGCGCTGCGCAGCCGCCGTCCCGTCCAGCTGCTGCGCCTGGGGGGCACCGCCGCGCAGCCGGCCTACTTCGAGCTGGTCGAACCCCTCGCAACGGCGGTGGCCGCGGTGGTGGTGCCCCGCCCTCGCCCTTCGACGCGGGTGCTGCTGCTCGATGCCGACGCCAGGGTGCTGCTGATGCGCGGCCAGGACGGGGACGGGCCGGCCTGGTGGTTCGCCACCGGGGGCGGGGTGGAAGCGGGGGAGAGCCCAGCTGCGGCCGGGGTCAGGGAGGTGGCCGAGGAGACCGGGCTGAGCCTGACCGAGGACGCGCTGTGCGGCCCGCTGTGGACCCGCTCGGCGGTGCTGACCTTCGACGGTGAGCTCATCGAGGCGCGGGAGACCTTCTTCACCGCCCGGGTGGCCAGCTTCGAGCCGAGTCCGGCGGGGTTCACCGAGGTGGAGCGGGCCACGCTGACCACCTACCGATGGTGCTCACCGACCGACGTGCGCGTGCTGGAGGCCGAAGGTGAGCGGGTCTACCCCCCGGGCCTGGACGCGCTGCTGGCCGAGGCCGTCGCCGCCCTGGATGCGCCCCCACCGCTGCCGTCACCACGCGCGATCCCCTGATCCCTCTCGGCCGACCCCGCGGGCCGGTTCGGCTTACGATTGTCGTGAAACCCAGCCGCCCCCGCGGCGCGAGCCCCAGGAGATCGCAGTGAGCACCCCCGAGCAGTCCGGCACCGTTCCCACCACCGGCACCGCGCGCGTCAAGCGCGGCATGGCCGAGATGCTCAAGGGCGGCGTGATCATGGACGTCGTCAACGTCGAGCAGGCCAAGATCGCCGAGGACGCCGGCGCCGTGGCGGTGATGGCACTGGAGCGGGTGCCGGCCGACATCCGCGCCGAGGGCGGCGTGTCCCGGATGAGCGACCCCGACATGATCGACGCCATCCAGGCGGCGGTGAGCATCCCGGTCATGGCGAAGGCTCGCATCGGTCACTTCGTGGAGGCCCAGGTGCTGCAGAGCCTGGGGGTGGACTACATCGACGAGTCCGAGGTGCTCACCCCCGCCGACTACGCCCACCACATCGACAAGTGGCGCTTCACCGTGCCGTTCGTCTGCGGTGCGACCAACCTGGGGGAGGCGCTGCGGCGGATCACCGAGGGTGCGGCGATGATCCGTTCCAAGGGCGAGGCCGGCACCGGCGACGTGTCCAACGCAACGATGCACATGCGCACCATCTCCGCCGAGATCCGGCGACTGACCTCGATGAGCCACGACGAGCGCTACGTCGCCGCCAAGGAGCTGCAGGCCCCCTACGACCTGGTCTGCGAGGTCGCCGACGCGGGTCGCCTACCCGTCACCCTGTTCACCGCCGGCGGCATCGCCACCCCGGCCGACGCGGCCATGATGATGCAGCTCGGCGCCGACGGGGTGTTCGTCGGCTCGGGAATCTTCAAGTCCGGCAACCCCTCCCAGCGCGCCGAAGCCATCGTCGCGGCCACCACGTTCCACGACGACGCCGACGTCATCGCCAAGGTCTCCCGGGGTCTCGGGGCGGCCATGGTCGGCATCAACGTCGAGGCGCTGCCGGTCGACCACCGCCTGTCCAGCCGCGGCTGGTAGGCCTGACCTCCGGTCGTCACCGCAGGGCCAGCGCGGGCCGGTCGGCGTGCTCGACCCGCACCAGCACGTCGGCCAGGTCGTCGGTCCCCACCTCCTGCTCGTGGTCCACGAGCGCGTCCACGGTCCAGTGCTGCTCGGCCGGTGTGCGACGCAGCAGGGCGGCCGCCGACAGGTGCAGGTGCACCCCCAGCTCGAAGGGCAGCCACTGGCCCAGCAGCATCGGGCCGTCGACCAGCAGCACGGTGCCGGTCCGGGCCGTGCGACGCTGCGCGCGGGTGGACCGGTCGGCCCCGGCGTCCCACAGCATCGGCAGCCACTCGCCGCTGCCGCCGGGGCCCAAAGGGTCGAGCACCTCGCGGCCCAGCGCGTCCAGGTCGAACCAGCGTCGGTAGGCGTCGGCGTCACGGCCGTGCTCCAGGCGTACCGACGCCGGTCGCCACCAGTGGGTCAACGACACCCGGGCGCACGGCCGCCCCGCCAGCTCCAGACGCTGCGCGACCGCGTCGGCGAGCTCAGCCGGCCGGGCCGCGTCCGCCCCGTCCAGGGCCACCCGCACCACCGGTTCGGGGTCCAGGTCCAGGCAGCGCCGGGCCACCTCGTCGGCGAGGGCCGAGGGGCTGAGCGACCGAAAGCGCAGCGAGGTCACCTCAGCGGTTCAACGTGGCTCGGGAACAGCCATCGCAGGCACCGGTGCCGGTCGCCTCCCCAGGGTCGATCCGTGGGTGCGCAGCAGCGTCAGGAAGCCTTCCAGCGGTTGCGCCCGACCAAAGATGTATCCCTGGGCCAGCGTGCACCCGAGCGCGACGACGGTGGCCCACTCGCCGTCGGTCTCCACGCCCTCGGCAAGGGTGGTGATCCGCATGGCCCGGCACAGCCGGAGCAGACCGTCCACGAGGTCACGGGACCGCGACAGCTCGTCGAGGCCGGCGATCAGGCTGCGGTCGAGCTTCACGACGTCGACCGGCAGCCGCCGCAGGTAGCCGATCGCGGAGTAGCCGGCGCCGAAGTCGTCGAGCACGAGCTTCGCTCCGGTCGAGGTCAGCTCCTGCACGGCGGCGAGGGTGGCGTCGTCGTCGTCGACCAGCACCCGCTCGGTCATCTCCAGCAACAGCGCCGCCGGGGCCGCCGCACGGACCGCGTCCCGCACGAGCGTGGGCAGCTCAGGATCACCGAGCTGGTGGGCGGAGAGGTTGACCGCCAAGGAGACCGGCCGGCCGGCGGCGGCGTGCATGGCGGGCAGGTCGGCAGTCACCCGTCGCAGCACGTGTCGGCCCAGCTCGCGGATCAGGCCGCAGTCCTCGGCCAGCGGCACGAACAGGGCTGGCGGCACGTCCACCCCGCCGTTGCACCAGCGGACCAGGGCCTCCGAGCCGTCGACGCAGCCCCGCTCGAGGTCCACCACGGGTTGGTAGTGCACCTGAAGGTTCGGGATCGCCAGACGCAGGTCGTCGATCATCCGGTTGCGCTGCACCGACTCCTGCAGCAGGCCGTAGTGAAACTCCCTGATCGCGTTCTTCCCGCTCTGCTTGGCCGCGTAGAGGGCGAGGTCGGCGTGCGAGAGCACCGAGGTGACGTCGTCGTTGGTGCTCCAGCCGGTCGCCCCGATGCTGGCTCCGATCGTGAGGACCTGACGGCCCGAGGTGAGATCGCGGCCGAGCGAGGTCAGCACCGCGGCTGCGGTCCGGCTCAGGCCGCCGGGCTCGTCGCCCAGCACGAGCACCGCGAACTCGTCTCCGCCGAGGCGGGCGACCACGTCGCCCGGGTCGACCGCGGTCCGGATGCGTCCGGCCACGGCCTGCAGGTACTCGTCGCCCACGAGGTGCCCGAACCGGTCGTTCACCGCCTTGAAGTCGTCCAGGTCGATCATGAGAAGCCCGCGTTGCCCACCGGAGGGGTGGTTGTCCATGGCCGAGCGCAGCGCTCCGACCAGCACGGACCGGTTGGCCAGCCCGGTGAGGGGGTCGTGGCGTGCACTGTGGTTAAGTCCGGCCTGCAGGGACAGCCGGACCCTGGCCTGCTCACCGAGGTCGGCCAGCGAGCGCAGGGCGGTCAGGTCCTGGTCGCGTGCGCTGGGGCGATGATCTGCGCGGTGGACCAGCCAGAGGGGTTCGTCCTCGGCGAGCACCTGCACCCCCAGCTCCTCGGAGTCCGGCTCGCGGTGACGGAGCTCCGGCGCACCGTGGTCGAGCACCGCCGCCGACCAGCTGAGCAGGGTGGGCTTGATCCCCTCGGCATCGGTGAGGGCGGCGAACGCGGTGGCGGCCTCGTAGAGCCGGGCGTGGGTCCACTGGGCCCGGTCTCGCACGACCAGTGCGCGTCCCACCACCATCAGGGTCAGCAACGGGACGAGGACCAGCAACAGGGTCCAGGAGGGCAGGTCGCGGTGCACGACGACGGCGAGAAAGGCCATTGCACCGGACGTCCCCACGAGCAGCGCGGACAGGGCGAGAAAAGCCTGCCGGATCTCCGGCAGCACCGGGGTGGAGATCTCCCGCGTGAGCTGTACGGCGGTCAGCGCGACGTCAACGACGAGGTAGGCCGCCAGCGCGACCAGGATCACCAGCAGGTTGAGCGGGTTGGGACCGACGGTCGCCGCCTGCTGCATGCTCCCGACCACCGTGACCGCAGCCGCGCCAGCCAGGGTGCCCGAGGCCACGTTGAAGATGCGGTGCCGCAGGACCACGCGGCTGCGGTAGGTGACGTGCCCGATGACGAACCCGAGCAACCAGGCGCCGACAGCCACCTCGGAGGGGTGGGTCATCAACAGGTAGACGAGCACGCAGGGTTCGAAGCTGACTCCTACGCCACCGCTGCTGCGGGGCAGGGTGAAGGGCACCCACACGAAGACGATCGTGGCGAGCACCGCGCCGACCACGTCGCCGTCCCATCCCGTGGTGGTCGCACCGTGCAGCATCACCGTCGCCGCCACCACCGCCGAGGCGACGATGGCCGACAGGCTCAACAGGGCGACCCGCGGCAACCGCCATGCTTGCTGCACTGCGCCTCCGCTCTCCGGCACCCCAGATCTACTGACCGTGACCAATCCGTCACGCTACGCGATTCACCAGCTCCCCAAGCGAATATTCGGATCACGGGGCGCATAAGGTTCGATCCTGTGCCTGCCCGTCCCGTCGTCGGCGTGCTCGCTCTGCAGGGTGACGTGCGCGAGCACCTCGCGGCGCTGGAGGCGGTGGGCGCCCACGGGATTCTCGTGCGGCGGGCTGCCGAGCTGGACCGGATGCAGGCGCTGGTGCTGCCGGGGGGCGAGTCGACGACGATGAGCCGGCTGCTGCGGGTGCTGGAGCTGATCGACCCGCTGCGCGAGCGGGTGGCGGGCGGGTTGCCGGTGTACGGCTCGTGCGCGGGAATGATCCTGCTGGCCACCGAGGTGCTCGACACCCGCCCGGATGCGCTGTCCCTCAGCGCCCTCGACATCACCGTGCGCCGCAACGCGTTCGGGCGGCAGGTGAGCTCTTTCGAGACCGACCTGGCCGTGAGCGGGATCGAGGGCCCTGCGGTGCGGGCGGTGTTCATCCGTGCTCCCTGGGTGGAGCGTGTCGGACCGGGGGTCCGAGTGCTGGCCACCGTCCCGCCCGGCCACGGCGCCGCCAGCGGTCGGGTGGTGGCCGTGCGCCAGGGTGCGGTGCTCGCCACGTCGTTCCATCCCGAGATCACCGGGGACCGACGGATCCACGCCGAGCTCCTTCGTCTGGTGCGAGAGCGGGGCTGAGCCGGCACCGGCCGCTAGGATCACCTCTCGGCATGACGGACGAGACGTGAGGGGCGTGCGCCGATGAGCGGCCACTCCAAGTGGGCGACCACGAAGCACAAGAAGGCTGTGATCGACGCCCGCCGGGGCAAGTCGTTCGCGAAGCTGGTCAAGAACATCGAGGTCGCGGCCCGGACCGGGGGAGGGGACCCGGTGGGCAACCCGACCCTGTTCGACGCCATCCAAAAGGCGAAGAAGACCTCGGTCCCCCAGGACAACATCGAGCGGGCCCGCAAGCGGGGCGCCGGCGAGGAGGCGGGCGGGGCCGAATACCAGACGATCATGTACGAGGGCTACGGCCCGGGCGGCGTGGCGATGCTGGTGGAGTGCCTGACCGACAACCGCAACCGGGCGGCCGGCGAGGTGCGCACCGCGATGACCCGCCACGGCGGCAACCTGGCCGACCCGGGCTCGGTGTCCTACCTGTTCGCCCGCAAGGGGGTCATCACCCTGGACAAGGGCGACCTGGCCGAGGACGACCTGCTGCTGGCGGTCCTGGAGGCGGGGGCCGAGGAGGTCAACGACAACGGCGACACCTTCGAGGTGATCAGCGAGCCCACCGACCTGGTGGCCGTGCGCACGGCCCTGCAGGAGGCGGGCATCGACTACGACTCCGCCGAGGCCAGCTTCCAGCCGTCGATGAGCGTGGCCGTGGACGCCGACGGGGCCCGCAAGGTGTTCCGCCTCGTCGACGCCCTCGAGGACTCCGACGACGTGCAGAACGTGTACTCCAACGTCGACCTCTCCGACGAGGTGCTGGCCGAGCTCGACGAGGACTAGCGCGTCAGGCGGGGGCGGCGAACCGCTGCGCCCACTGACCGTCGGAGCGGATCGGCGACGCCCGCACCGGTCGCGAGACGCGCTCGACCCGGCCCTGGTGAACGGCTTCGCACAGGGCAGCCCGCAACCGGCCCCACCCTGCGTGTCGCTGGTCGGGACGGTCACCGCCCGCCGCTAGGGTTCGAACGTCAGTTCGTCTGTGCTGGAGGTGCGCGTGCGGGTGCTTGGCGTCGACCCGGGGCTCACCCGGTGCGGGTTCGGCGTCGTCGACGGCGGCCGGGGGCGGGAGGTGCACCCCGTGGCGGTGCACGTGGTGCGCACCCCTGCCGAGCTCGACCTGGCCCAGCGCCTGCTGCAGGTCGCCGACGCCGCCGAGCAGTGGCTCGACACCCACCACCCCGACGTGGTCGCGGTGGAGCGGGTGTTCAGCCAGCACAACGTGCGCACCGCGATGGGCACGGCGCAGGCCGGGGGCGTGGTGGCCCTGGCCGCTGCCCGGCGCGGCATCCCGGTCCGGTTCCACACCCCCAGCGAGGTCAAGGCCGCCGTCACCGGCAACGGGCGTGCCGACAAGGCCCAGGTCACCGCGATGGTCACCCGGCTGCTGGGCCTCGCCGTCGCGCCCCGTCCGGCGGATGCCGCCGACGCCCTCGCCCTCGCGGTCTGCCACTGCTGGCGGGCCCCGATGCTGGACCGGATGGCCGCCGCCGAGGCCGCCGCCGCCGAGCAGCGCCGTGCCTACACCGCCCGCCTGGCCCTGGCCGCGCGGAGCGCGCGGTGATCGCCTCGGTGCGCGGCGAGGTCCTCGCCGTCGCCCTGGATCACGCCGTGCTGGAGGTTGGGGGGGTTGGGCTCGCCGTGCTGGCGACCCCGGCCACGCTGGGCACCTTGCGCCGCGGGGTCGAGGCTCGGCTGCAGACCACCCTCGTGGTCCGGGAGGACTCCCTCACCCTGTACGGCTTCGCCGACGGCGAGCAGCGCGAGCTGTTCGTGCTGCTGCAGACCGTCTCCGGGGTGGGCCCTCGCCTGGCCATGGCCGTGCTCGCGGTGCTGGAGCCCGACGTGCTGCGCACCGCCCTGGCCGAGGGCGAGCTGGCGGTGCTGCAGCGGGTCCCGGGCATCGGCAAGCGGGGCGCGGAGCGGCTGGTGGTCGAGCTGCGCGACAAGGTGGAGGCGGCGCCCTCCGGGGCACCCGCCGCCGGCTCGGCGGTCCGGGACCAGGTTCTCGACGCCCTCGTGGGACTCGGGTTCACCGCCAAGCAGGCCGAGCCCGCGACCGACGCCGTGCTCACCGCCGAGCCCGGTCTGGGTACCGCGGCCGCGCTGCGGGCGGCGCTGAGCAGCCTGGGGGCCCGGCGGTGACCGGGGACCCCGACGAGCTGGAGGAACCCCAGCTGGAGGAATCCGGGCTGGAGCAGTCGTTGTCCGCTGCGCTCGTGGCCGAGGACCGCGACGTCGAGTCGAGCCTGCGTCCCCGCGACCTGGGCGAGTTCATCGGACAGCCCCGGGTGCGCGAGCAGCTGCAGCTCGTGCTGGCCGGGGCCCAGCAGCGGGGCAGCCCGCCCGACCACGTGTTGCTCTCGGGGCCCCCCGGGCTCGGCAAGACCAGCCTCGCGATGATCATCGCCGCCGAGCTGGGCAGCGCCCTGCGGCTGACGTCGGGCCCGGCCCTGGAACGTGCCGGCGACCTCGCGGCCATGCTCAGCAACCTGGTCGCCGGCGACGTGCTGTTCATCGACGAGATCCACCGCATCGCACGGCCCGCCGAGGAGATGCTCTACCTGGCCATGGAGGACTTCCGGGTCGACGTGGTGGTCGGCAAGGGCCCGGGCGCCACGTCCATCCCGCTGGAGGTGGCGCCGTTCACGCTGGTGGGCGCGACCACCCGCGCGGGCGCGCTGACCGGCCCGCTGCGCGACCGGTTCGGGTTCACCGCTTACATGGAGTTCTACTCACCGGCCGAGCTGGAGCAGGTTCTGCACCGCTCCGCGCGGATCCTCGGGGTGCAGGTAGCCGCCGCCGCCGTCGCCGAGATCGCCGGGCGGTCCCGGGGCACACCGCGCATCGCCAACCGCTTGCTGCGCCGGGTCCGCGACTTCGCCGACGTGCGCGGCGACGGCACCGTCGACCTGACCACGGCCCGCGCCGCCCTGGCCGTCTACGACGTCGACTCCCTCGGCCTGGACCGTCTCGACAAGGCCGTGCTGGGTGCCCTGGTGCACAGCTTCGGGGGCGGGCCGGTAGGGGTCTCGACCCTCGCGGTGGCCGTGGGGGAGGAGCCCGCCACCGTGGAGGAGGTGTGTGAGCCCTTCCTGGTGCGCGCCGGCATGCTCGCCCGGACCCCCCGCGGGCGGGTGGCCACGGCGGCGGCGTGGGCGCACCTGGGGCTCACCGCACCCCCGGAGGCCGTCACCAGCGGCACGTCGACGCCCACCGACACCCTCTTCGACTGATCTCGGGGTGGCTCACCGCCGTCCGCACGGTCGCTTCGCGAAGATCACCCCGTTTCGGGTGGCACACTGGGGGGCGGCAAACCCCTGTACGAAGGAAGAGAGTCGACGATGGCCCTGCTCATCCCCCTGCTCGTCGTCTTCGTGGGGCTGATGTACCTCGCCTCGCGTCGCCAGAAGAAGGAGGCGAACGCGGTCAAGGCCATGCAGGACTCGCTGCAGGTCGACGACGCGGTGATGACCACCTCCGGCCTGCACGGAACGGTTGTCGGCCTGGGCGAGGACACCATCGAGATGGAGATCGCGCCCGGGATCATCACCACGTGGAACCGGTTGGCCATCCGCCAGCAGGTGAGCACCGCGGACGCTGAGGACACCGACGACCTCGAGGACAGCTACGACGCCGACGCCTACGAGGACGGCAGCTACGAGGACGGCAGCTACGAGGACGGCAGCCACGAGGACGACAGCTCCGCGATCTACGAGGGCGACCCGGTCGACGACAGGCCCGAGAACACGTCCCCGCGCCTGACCAAGGACTGAGCACCCGGGCGGTCCCCGAGCACGGCTTCACACGCGTGAGGCCCGCCAGCGGGTACGGTCTGCCCCCGGACCGGACCCCGGCGGCCAGCGACGGGTGTCACCTGCCCGTGTGCGCCCACCCGCGGCACCTATCGAGCTGAGGAGAACGACGGATCGTGGCACCCCAGGCAGGGCAGGTCCGACCCGCTCGTTATCTGACGATCTTCGTGCTCATCGTGGCCGTGCTGTACGCCCTGGTCTTCTTCACCGGGGGCGGCTCGCCCAAGCCCAAGCTCGGCATCGACCTGCAGGGCGGTACCCGGGTCACCCTGACCGCGACCACCCCCGACGGCAGCGCCCCCACCCAGGAGAACCTCAACCTGGCTCGCACCATCATCGAGACCCGGGTCAACGGCATCGGCGTCTCCGGCTCCGAGGTGCTGGTCGACGGCCGCAACATCGTCATCACGGTGCCCGGCGCAGACGGCTCGCAGGCCCGCACGCTGGGCCAGACCGCCAAGCTGAACTTCCGTGGGGTTCTCCAGGTTGTGGGGGCCACTCCGGCCAAGCCCGCGGCCGGGGCCAAGCCCAGCGCCACTCCCGCCGCACCGACCAAGAACGCGGCCGGCGAGACCAACGACCAGAAGTCGGCGGAGGCGATCAAGGCGGCCAAGGCGACCCGGCAGAGCACGGACCCCAAGGTCCTGCAGGCCGCGCTGACCGCGCTCGACTGCGCCAAGAAGGACCCCCTGCTCGGCAACGACGAC
Organism: Mycobacteriaceae bacterium; assembly: GCA_039923155.1. Classification (GTDB taxonomy): domain Bacteria; phylum Actinomycetota; class Actinomycetes; order Mycobacteriales; family Mycobacteriaceae; genus Rhodococcus_D. The sequence goes on from JBDTDI010000054.1 coordinate 12,053, forward strand.
CCGAAGCTGCCCCTGGTCACCTGCGACCAAGACGGGACGGCCAAGTACATCCTGGACAAGAGCCTGCTCAGCGGCGCCGCCGTGTCCAACGCGACCAGCGGGGTGTCCCAGGGCGGGGTCGGCTACGACGTCCTGCTCACCCTGAGCCCCGATGGTCTCAAGACCTGGGCCGCCTACACCACCGCGCACGTGGGCAAGCAGTCGGCGTTCGTGCTCGACTCCCAGGTGGTGAGTGCGCCCACCATCCAGAACCCGATCACCACGAACCCGACGCAGATCACCGGCAAGTTCGGTCAGACCGAGGCCAAGGCGCTGGCCGAGACCCTGAAGTACGGGTCGCTGCCGTTGTCGTTCACCCAGTCGGAGGCGGCGACGGTGTCCGCCAGCCTCGGGTCGGCCTCGCTGGAGGCCGGGCTGCTGGCCGGGGCCATCGGGCTGCTGCTGGTGTTCGTCTACTGCCTGGCGTACTACCGCCTGCTGGGCATCCTGACCATCCTGTCCCTGGCTCTGTCGGGCCTCATCGTCTACGCGGTCATCGTGCTGCTCGGACGGTTCATCGGCTTCACCCTCGACCTCTCCGGCATCGCCGGGCTCATCGTCGCCATCGGGATCACCGCGGACTCGTTCGTGGTGTTCTTCGAGCGGCTCAAGGACGAGGTGAGGGAGGGCCGCAGCTTCCGCTCCGCGGTGCCGCGGGGCTGGGTCCGCGCGCGCCACACCATCCTCTCCGCCGACGCCGTCAGCTTCCTGGCCGCCGCCGTGCTCTACCTGCTCGCGGTCGGTGAGGTCAAGGGCTTCGCGTTCACCCTCGGGGTGTCCACCGTGCTCGACCTGGTGGTCGTGTTCCTGGTGACGCACCCGCTGGTCGCCCTGGCGTCGCGCTCCCGCACCCTGTCCAAGCCTGCCTTCACCGGCCTCGGCGCCGTACAGCACATCGCCAGCGCGCGTCGCGACGCTGCCCGTGCAGCACTCCCGAAGGAGGCGTGAGCATGTCCACGACGCCGAACGCCCCCGGACCTGACGACCTGCGCGACGACCTGCCCGCCGCCTCCGGGGAGCCGGTGACCGTCGATCCGCCGACCACCGCGGAGTCCAGGGGCAGCGTGCTCACGCGCCTGTACACCGGAACCGGGGCGTTCGACGTCATCGGGCACCGCCGCCGCTACTTCATCGCCTCGATGATCGTGATCCTCATCTGCATCGGCTCGGTGGTCTTCCGGGGGTTCAACCTGGGCATCGACTTCGAGGGCGGCACCCAGATCCAGCTCCCCACCGGGACCGCCACCACCGAGCAGGTCACCGCGGCGTACACCGACGCCCTGGGCATGCCCCCGGAGCAGGTGCAGACGGTGGGCAGCGGGGGGTCCTCGACCATCCAGATCCGTTCGGCGAGCCTGGACGAGAAGCAGGTCGAGACCCTGTCCCAGAAGCTGTTCACCACGTTCAAGCCGGTGGGCCCCAACGGTCAGCCGAGCCAGGACGCGATCAGCAACTCCGCGGTGAGCTCCACCTGGGGCGGGGAGATCACCAGGAAGGCGATCATCGCCCTGATCGTGTTCCTGGTGCTGGTCACGGTGTTCCTGGCCATCGCGTTCGAGCGGGCCATGGCCGTCGCGGCGCTGCTCGCGCTGTTCCACGACGTGTTCATCACTGCGGGGGTGTACTCGATCGTGGGGTTCGAGGTGACCCCGGGGACGGTGATCGGGCTGCTGACCATCCTCGGCTTCTCCCTGTACGACACCGTGGTGGTGTTCGACAAGGTGCACGAGAACACCCGCGGCATCCTCAGCCTCACCCGACGCACCTATGGCGAGCAGACCAACCTGGCCGTCAACCAGACGTTCATGCGCTCGATCAACACTACCGTGATTGCGGTGCTCCCGGTGCTGGCCCTGCTGGTCATCGGCGCCGGCCTGCTCGGGGTCGGCACCCTGAAGGACCTCGCCCTGGTGCAGCTGACCGGTCTGCTGGTGGGGACCTACTCCTCGGTCTTCCTGGCCTCACCCGTGCTGGTGGAGATCAAGGAGCGCTGGGGCGAGGTGGCCGTGCACACCCGCAAGGTGCTGGCCCGGCGGGCCTCTCTGGTGGCGCGCACCGCGGGCATCGGTGCCGCCGACGTGGTGGGGGGCGCCACCGCGATCGCCACCGCCCCTCCCGCCTCTCGCGGTGGATCCGCTCCCCGTCCGGGTGCCCGACCGAGCGGCAAGCGCCACCGGTGAGCTCCTCCGCCGCGCAGCTGGTTCGTGAGCTGACCCGCACGGTGGTGGACTTCCCCGTCGCCGGGGTGCAGTTCGCCGACCTCACCCCGGTGTTCGCCGACGGCCCGGCCCTGGCCGCGGTGGTTGCCGAGCTGGCCCGGGACCAGCGCTGCGACCTGGTCGCTGCCGTCGACGCCCGTGGGTTCCTGGTCGGTGCCGGGGTGGCGCTGGCCCTGGGTGTCGGGGTGCTCGCGGTCCGCAAGGTCGGCAAGCTGCCCCCACCCGTGCACGCGCAGTCCTACGCCCTGGAGTACGGCACCGCGACGCTCGAGGTCCCCGCCGACGGGATCGCGCTGGCCGGGCGGCGGGTGCTGGTGATCGACGACGTGCTCGCCACCGGCGGTTCGCTGGCGGCGGTGGTGGCGCTGCTGCGTCGCTGTGGTGCGGAGGTGGTCGGGCTGGGGGTCGTGCTGGAGATCGGTGGTCTGAACGGGCGGGTTGCCGTGAGTGGCCTCGACCTTCGCTGCGTAGTCCCCGCCTGAGGCGCTCGGGCAGCAGGACTACCCTCGGCGGTTCACCATGGACCCCGACGGCGCAGGAAGAGGTGAGCGGTGACCCAGGAGCTGGAACCCGCCGTGGTCGGCAAGTCCGCCGCACCTGACCCGGCGCCGTCGACGTCGAGGCGGGTGCGGGCCCGGCTGGCCCGGCGCATCACCGCGCAACGCTCCGCCGTCATCAAGCCGGTGCTCGAGCCGCTGGCCGCACTGCACCGCGGCATGCACCCCAAGGCCGACCTGGTGCTGCTGCAGCGCGCCTACGACTCCGCCGAGGCCCACCACGGCGACCAGCTCCGCCGCTCCGGCGACCCCTACATCACCCACCCGCTGGCGGTGGCCACCATCCTGGCCGAGCTGGGCATGGACACCACCACCCTGGTGGCGGCGCTGCTGCACGACACGGTGGAGGACACCGGAAACACCCTGGACGCGGTGCGGGCCGAGTTCGGGGACGAGGTGGCGCACCTGGTTGACGGGGTGACCAAGCTGGACCGGGTGGCGATGGGCACGGCCGCCGAGGCCGAGACCATCCGCAAGATGATCATCGCCATGGCCCGCGACCCCCGGGTGCTCGTGATCAAGGTGGCCGACCGGCTGCACAACATGCGCACCATGCGCTTCCTGCCCCCGGAGAAGCAGGCGCGCAAGGCCAAGGAGACCCTCGAGGTCATCGCGCCGCTGGCCCACCGCCTGGGCATGGCCACGGTGAAGTGGGAGCTGGAGGACCTCTCCTTCGCGATCCTGCACCCCAAGCGCTACGACGAGATCGTGCGCCTGGTGGCCGACCGGGCACCCTCGCGCGACACCTACCTGGAGCGGGTCCGCACCGAGATCGGGGCGCAGCTGTCCGCGGCCCGCATCGACGCCACCGTCGAGGGGCGGCCGAAGCACTACTGGTCGATCTACCAGAAGATGATCGTCAAGGGCCGCGACTTCGACGACATCCACGACCTGGTGGGCGTACGCATCCTGTGCGACGAGACCCGGGACTGCTACGCGGCCGTCGGGGTGGTGCACTCCATGTGGCAACCCATGGCCGGGCGGTTCAAGGACTACATCGCCCAGCCCCGCTACGGGGTCTACCAGTCGCTGCACACGACGGTGGTCGGGCCCGAGGGCAAGCCCCTGGAGGTGCAGCTGCGCACCCGGGAGATGCACCGCACCGCCGAGTTCGGCATCGCCGCGCACTGGCGGTACAAGGAGACCCGTGGCCGGGTGGCCAGCGACCCGCAGGCCACCGAGGTCGACGACATGGCCTGGATGCGTCAGCTGCTCGACTGGCAGCGGGAGGCCGCCGACCCCGGGGAGTTCCTGGAGTCGCTGCGCTACGACCTGGCCGTCGCCGAGATCTTCGTGTTCACCCCCAAGGGCGACGTCATCAGCCTGCCCGCGGGCTCGACGCCGGTCGACTTCGCCTACGCGGTGCACACCGAGGTGGGCCACCGCTGCATCGGGGCCCGGGTCAACGGCCGGTTGGTGGCGCTGGAACGTCCGCTGGACAACGGCGAGGTGGTGGAGGTGTTCACCTCCAAGGCCCCCAACGCCGGGCCCACCTTGGACTGGCAGAGCTTCGTGGTCTCACCGCGGGCCAAGTCGAAGATCCGGCAGTGGTTCGCCAAGGAGCGTCGCGAGGAAGCCCTGGAGACGGGCAAGGACGCCATCACCAAGGAGGTCCGACGGGGCGGACTGCCGCTGCAGCGCCTGGTCAACGCCGAGGCGATGGGCTCGATCGCCCGCGAGCTGCACTACGTCGACGTGTCGGCGCTGTACAGCGCGGTGGGGGAGGGCCACGTCTCCGCGCAGCACGTGGTCGCGCGGCTCATGGCGCAGATCGGCGGGGTCGACGAGGCCGAGGAGGAGCTGGCCGAGCGGTCCACGCTGACCAGCGCCCGACCCCGGACCACCACCGACGTGGGCGTGGTGGTCAGCGGCACCACGGGGGTGCTGACCAAGCTGGCCAAGTGCTGCACCCCGGTGCCCGGAGACGAGATCCTGGGCTTCATCACCCGCGGGGGCGGGGTCAGCGTGCACCGCACCGACTGCACAAACGCGACCTCGCTGATGGGCCAGGCCGAGCGGGTCGTGGAGGTGACGTGGGCACCGTCGTCGACGTCGGTGTTCCTGGTCGCG
>JBDTDI010000055.1:0-4805 GCA_039923155.1 Mycobacteriaceae bacterium
CAGGTGTTGCCCTGCGCCGTCGCGGAGGTGGAGCTGGTGCGCGCCGACGGGGAGCTGGTCACGGTGCGCCGGGGCGATCCCGGGTTCGAGGGCTCGGTGATCGCGCTGGGCTGCCTCGGCGTCGTCACCCACCTGACGCTGGACCTGGTGCCCACCTTCTCCCTCCGCCAGGTGGTGCGCACCGGGCTGACCCGCGACGCGCTGCACACCCACCTCGGCGACATCCTCGACAGCGCCTACAGCGTCAGCGTGTTCACCGACCACCGCGCCGACAGCACCGCGCAGGTGTGGAGCAAGCAGGCCCAGGACACCGACCCGGTGGCCGACTGGTTCGGCACCGTCCCCGCCGCCGGCCCGCTGCACCCGGTGCCGGGCGAGGACCCGGCGGCCGCGACCACCCAGGGCGGGATCGTCGGCCCGTGGCACGAGCGGCTGCCCCACTTCCGGTTGGAGCACACCCCCAGCAGCGGCGAGGAGCTGCAGAGCGAGTACTTCGTGGCCCGCGAGCACGCCCTGGCCGCGCTGGCGGCGGCGGAGAGCCTGGCGCACGAGATGGCCCCGTTGCTGCTCGTCTCCGAGCTGCGCACCGTCGCCGCCGACGAGCTGTGGCTCAGCCCCGCCTACCGTCGCGACTGCGTGGTCCTGCACTTCACCTGGCGACGCGAGCCCGCCGCGGTGCGGGCGCTGCTGAGCAAGCTCGAGGCCCTGCTGGACGGGCTGGAAGCCCGCCCACACTGGGGCAAGGTGAACGCGATGGACCCCGCGGTGGTGCGGGGGCTGTTCCCCCGCCTGCCCGACGCCCGCGCGCTGGTGCACGCGGGCGACCCCGGCGGGAAGCTGCGCAACGACTGGGTCGCCGCCTACCTCGGCTGACCCGGCCGGGGCCGACCGGTCGGGACCGACGGGACCGCTCAGCCGAAGCGGGTGACCCCGTCGACCTCGCTGCTGCGCAGCCGGCCGGTGTGCACCAGCAGGTCGAGGTGCGCCGAGGTCTCCCCGACCGCGAGGATCTGGTTGAACAGGTCGAGGCTGTCGAAGCTGCGTCCCCGCCGGGTCCACCGCAGCCGGGCCGCCACTTCCGCCACCGTGCACCCCTGGGTCACCGCGGCGAGGGTGTCGTCCAGGCGGGTGTCGTGGTGGATGAGCAGCTCGTCGATGCGCGCGTGCGTGCTGGGGGCGACGGCGCCGTGGGCGGGCAGCAGCAGCCGGTCGGGCATGGCGCGGACCTTGCGCAGCGAGTGCAGGTAGTCGCGCAGGGCCAGCCGTGACGGGTTCGGCTCGACCGCGATCGACGGGGTGATCGAGGGCAGCACGTGGTCCCCGGCGAACAGCAGCCCGGCGGGCTCGTCGACGAACACCACGTGACCGCGGGTGTGCCCCGGGGTCGGGACGCTGCGCAGGGTGCGGGTGCCGAGCTCGAGACGTTCGTCGTCCTCGATCCACTCGTCGGGCAGCCCCCAGAGCCCTGGTTCCTGCGGCGAGGGGCGCAGCTGGGCGGCCAGCGCGTCAGCGCCCAGCCGGGCGAGGATGCCGCGCTGCCGGTCGATCCAGGACACCGCGGCCCCGGACTCCTCGAGGATCAGCTGCAGCGCCGGCTTCTCCCCCACGCCGAGGGCGACGGTGGAGCCCGCCTCGCCACGGATGGTCATGGCCTGCGTGTAGTGGTCGCGGTGCACGTGGGTGACGAGGATGCGCCGCACGTCGGGCAGGTCGGCGCCGAGCTCGGACAGGCCCCGCTGCAGCTGGGTCAGCGACTCGGGCAGGGCCCAGCCGGAGTCGACGAGAACGAGCCCGTCCCCGTCGTCGATGACGTAGACGTTCACCGCCCGCAACCCGTCGTTGGGCAGGGGCAGCGGGATGCGGTGCACCCCCGGGGCCACCGGGTACACCCCCGGGGTGGTCCAGTCGGGAGCGTCGGTTGCCACGGCTGCACTCTGGCACGCCGGCCCGGCGGTGACGCAGTCGCACCCTCAGGACAGATGCGGTGCCCTCCCCCGGTGGCCGGAGGTCAGTGCGTCGGGCCCCTCGCGTGGTCCTTGCCGAGCAGCGTGAGGGCCACGACGAGCGGCCAGAACGACTCGGCGCCGGCCAGCAGGCGTTCACTGAGGCCGAGCAGATCACCGTGCACGAGCTCCACCACGAGCCACCCGAGCAGCCCGAGGAGCGCGCCGGTGGCGGCGAGGGCCGCGCGGCGACCCGGTGCACGCGAGGCAGCCGGCCACAGGGCCAGCGCCACGAAGCCGACCGCCGCCGCAGGCACGTGCGCGGGGGTGGGCTGGGGCAGCGCGGCGACCGCGGCGGTGCCCGCCCCTCCGATCGCGAGCAACACCCGGGCACTGGTGCCGGCCTCGACCAGTCCGGCCGCGGTGACCAGGTGGCAGAGGCCGAGCACGGCCAGGCCGGCCGTCATGACCCACCGGTCGGTGGCGCCGTGCGCGGCCAGGGCGCTGATCGTGTCCCTCGTCGGTTCGTAGCCGGCCGGCTGCCGGGACGCGGCCACCGACCAGCCACCGATGAGTGCGATCGGGGCGAGCCCGGCGGAGACCAACACCCACCGCCGCATGACGCCCAGTCTGCCGCAGACCAGGCCCCCGAGGGGACCGCGGACGTTGCACCGAGACGTCAGGTCGACGGGCTGAGCGGCCCGTCAGCCCAGCAGCCCGCCCACCACCCGAGCCACCTCGGCCGGCTCCCAGCGGCAGGTGGCCCGCCCCACCGACAGCTCCACCCGCACCACGTCAGGATCCACCGTGGCCTGGGCCCGCGGCCACACCCAGGTGAGCTCCTGCTCGGCCAACCGCTGGGCGTTGGCCGCGAAGCGCTCCGGAGTCGTGCGCAGCAGCAGGTGCATCATCGCCGCCTGGGGCGCCGGCGGGACTACCGTCACCCCCTCGACGTCGGCCAGCGCCGCCCCGACGGCCAGGGCGTGCGCCTGGCGGGCCGGCATCTCCCCCAGACGCTCGTCGAGGTGGGCCAGCGCGGACGCGGCGAGCGGCCACAGACCGTGCAGGGTGCCGCCGAGGCGTCGTCGCCACTCCCGGACCTGGTCCACGTGGACCGCCGAGCCCGCCACGCAGCACCCGGCCAGCGCCCCGATGCCCTTGTAGAACGAGACGTAGACGGTGTCGAAGAGCTCGACGATCGCGGCGGGGCTGCGTCCGTACCCGGCGCTCGCCTCCCACAACCGCGCCCCGTCGAGGTGCACCGCTGCCCCGACCTCACGGGCCCACCCGACCTGGGTGACCAGCTCGTCCCACCCCGGCAGCTGCCCGCCGATCTCGCGCTGCGGCAGCTCCAGGAGCAGCGCCGCCACCGGCTCGGCCACCGCCCGCAGGTCCGCCAGGGTGATCACCCGGTGCGCCTGCCCGACCGGGCGCCCGAGCAGCCGGTGCAACCGGGTGTGCGCCTGCGCCTCGTGCAGCTCGAGGTGGCTGGTCGGGTGCCAGAGCACCGTGCGCGAGGTACGGGTGTCGGCGTGCACCCGCAACGTCGCGCCCTGGGCCATGGTCCCGCTGGGCAGGAAGACGGCGGCCTCGGTGCCGAGCAGCAGCGCCACGTGCGCCTCGAGGTCGGCGACCACGCCGCCCTCGCCGTAGACGTCGGGGACCGTGGCCGGGTCGATCGCCGCCAGGTGCTCGGCCGGGGCTACGGCTCCGTCGCCGGAGAGGAAGCGGGTACAGCGGTCGCGACGTGCGCGGGTCTCGGCGTCCACGCCCCCAGCCTGCACCCCTGGGCGCGGCAACCGGGGTCAGGCCGGCTCGGGGGCCGAACCGTTTCGGGTGGCGGTGATGGCAGCCCCCAGCAGGACGAGAGCGGCGCCGAGGATCGCGATGGCCGTGAAGGGTTCCCCGAGCAGGCCGACACCGGCGATCGTGGCGACGACCGGCGCGACGTAGGTGATGAGCGAGGCGGTCGAAGGTCCGGCGGCACCGATGAGGGCGAAGAACGCGGTGAAGCCGCCCGCGGTGCAGGCGAGTCCCAGCACGACCAGGGCACCGGTCGCGTCGAGGGTCGGCGTGGGGACGCCGTCGACGGCGAAGGCGAGGAGGGTCAGCGGGCCCGCCGCGCACACCAGCATCGCGCAGACCACGGTCAACGGGGGGACGTCGGCGAACCACCGGGCGAACAGCACCGCGCCGAGCCCGTAGCTCGCCGCAGCCACGAGCAGCAGCGGCAGGCCGGCGCCCGCACCGTCGACACCGCTGAGGACGGCGACGCCGGCGAAACCCACCGCGAGCCCGGCCCAGCCGCGGCGGCTGAGCCGGTGGCTGCGGTCCAGCAGCAGCACCGCGCACAGGCCGACGAACACCGGTTCGGTGGCGATCAGGACGCCGGCCAGCGCCGAGGAGACCGTCAGCTCGCCGATGGTGATGGACAGGAAGGGGATCGCGACCTCGACCGTGGCGAGCACGAAGACCCGGCGCCACCGCCCGTGCAGCGCGGTGAAGCGCCCGCGCGCGACGACGATCGGGGCGAGGGCCAGACCACCGATGAGGACGCGGCCCGCGCTGACCGTCACCGGGGAGAACGCGTCCAGGGCGATCGCGATGAAGAAGTAGGGAACGCCCCACAGCACCGAGACCGTCGCGAACAGCGCAGCGGCGCGAGCGGGCATCGCGACCTCCCGGGTGACGATCGACGTCGCCGAGACCATCGGGTGGTTCTCCTGGGACAGCAACCGCGCGGTCAGCGGCAACGTCGTGCGGGTCTGCGGCCAGATGCTGCTGGGTGCCTGATGGCTGTCAGGACCATCACGTCCGTCCCGGCACTGGGTCCGATCTACGCCAGGGCCGCACTGCCGGGCA
>JBDTDI010000056.1:0-9570 GCA_039923155.1 Mycobacteriaceae bacterium
GGACGGGATGGGTGGTCTCAGGTGCTGGAGCCGTAGCCGCCACCGACGAGGGCGGCGCTGAGCTCGGCCTCGGGGGTGTCGGTGTTCTCCGCCAACCAGCGTTCGGCGTCGATCGCGGCGGAGCAGCCGGTTCCGGCTGCGGTGATGGCTTGGCGGTAGGTGCGGTCGACGAGGTCGCCCGCGGCGAAGACACCCTCGGCCGAGGTGGCCGTCGAACCGTGACCGGCCGCTGCACCCACCACGACGTAGCCGTCACCGTCGCAGCTCACCTGGTCGGTGACCAGCGTGCTGCGGGGGTCGTGACCAACGGCCACGAACATGGCGGTGACGTCGAGGGTCGACTCCACACCGGTCTCGGTGTCACGCAGGCGCAGACCGCTGACCCGGCCCGCCACGTCCTCACCGAGCACCGCCACGACCGCCTGGTTCGTCGCGAAGGTGATCTTGTCGTTGCTGCGGGCCCGCTCCAGCATGATGCGCGAGGCCCGAAACTCCCCTCGTCGGTGCACCAGGGTGACCGAGCGCGCGAACCGGGTGAGGAACGTGGCCTCCTCCATGGCCGAGTCACCACCGCCGACGACCGCGATGTCCTGGTCACGGAAGAAGAATCCGTCGCAGGTGGCGCACGAGCTCACCCCGCGACCCAGCAGGGCCTCCTCGCCGGGGACGCCGAGGTAGCGGGGCGCTGCACCCATGGCCAGGATCACCGAGCGCGCCCGGTAGGTCTGCCCGTTGGCGCGCACCAGCTTGACCGGCGTCGACAGGTCCACCGACTCGACGTCCTCGGAGCGAAGCTCGGCCCCGAACCGCACGGCCTGCTCGCGCATCTCGGCCATCAGGTCAGGGCCCATGATTCCATCGCGGAAACCAGGGAAGTTCTCGACCTCGGTGGTGGTCATCAGCGCCCCGCCGAACTGGGTCCCCTCGAAGACCAGTGGTTCCAGCTGGGCCCGCGCGGTGTAGACGGCGGCGGTGTAGCCGGCGGGACCTGAACCGATGACGATGACGTCGCGCACGGCACCGTCGTCGGCGTCCAGGGTCTCTGGGACACGTCCAGCCGGGGTGTTGGACACGGCGAGCCTCCTCGGTAGCTGTCGGCGGGTTCGCTGGACACAACGCCTCCCGCGGGGGTCGTGTTCCCGTCTCCTACCGTCCGATCCGGGCCGAGGTGATCAGGGAGGGGTCCTCCGCCGAGCAGCCGGGGCCCACGACCAGCGCCACGAAGGATCCGGCGGTCTGGGTGGGCAGCAGCAGCAGGGTCCCGGGAATCCCCTTCAGGTCCACCTGGGCGGACCCGAGCAGCTGGGTGCGCGCCGGGACGCCGTTGGCCCGCAGGCAACCCCGCAAGGTCGCAGGGTCGGACAACCGCGTACCGAGGTCCACCGCGCCGAGCGCCGCCAGGACCGTCGTGCCCAGCGGGTTCGCGACCCCCAGCTCGAGACGGGTGGCGGTGGGGGCACCGGGGGTGGTGCTCTGAGCAGTGGCCAGCACCCCCGTGAGGGCGGCGACCCCGACAACTCCCGCCGCCACGGCCGCGAGCACGCCGGCTCGACGCGCGCGACGGCGCCGGTGGGTGGCCAGGTCCGCGACGTCGCCCGGTGCCGTCGCCTCGGCCAGACCTGAGAGCAGCGCGTCCAGGCGCCTGGCCACCTCGGCGGGGACGGCCACCGCTACCGGGTTTCGCCCGAGGCTCTGTAGGTCGGCGACGGTCGCGTCCAGCGCCCGCAGCACCCGGTCGCCGGGCTCAGGGCCGAGGGTGGAGGGTGGTTCCTGCCCGTCCGGCTTCACCGCCCCTCCCTCCTCGGCGCACGCGGCGACGCCGTAGTCCTTCCTCCGACGGACCGGGGCATCGATTGGTTCCCCGGGCTCGGGCCCTGGCCGTCGTGACCGACCTCGCCAGGACGAACAGCGTCCCCGGAACCATCCTCCCTCAGGTGTCCCAGGAGCACCGCCAGCTTCCTGCGCTCCCTCGCGCAGCGACTCTTCACCGTCCCCTCGGCCACCCCGAGGGCACGGGCCGCGTCGGCGACCGAGAACCCCTCGACGTCCACGGCGACGACCGCGGCCCGCTGGTCCGGCGGGATCCGCAGCAGCGCCTCGTGCACCAGCATCCGCGTCTCGCGCTCCCCCACCCGGTCGCGGGGGTCCGCCGGGGCCTGCCAGTCCTCCTCCGGCCACGGCACGGTCGCCCGTACCGCCTGCTTGCGCATCCGGTCCAGGCACGCGTTCACCACGATGCGGTGCAGCCAGGTGCTGACCTGGGCGTCCGCCCGGAACGCCGCGGCCCCGCGGTGCGCGGAGATCAGGGCGTCCTGCAGCGCGTCAGCGGCCTCCTCGGGGTCGCGGGTCGTGCGCAGGGCCACCGCCCACAGACGGTCGCGATGACGGTGCACGAGCTCGCTGAACGCCCGCTGGTCGCCGGCGACGTGGGCGGCTAGCAGCGTGTGGTCGGGCACACGGGGCGGTGCGGGCTCGCCGAGTGCGTCGTCCCCGATCACCTCCGGAACCTACCGCGCTGGTCAGGGGGCCAGGGAGATCTCTCCGATGTCGCTCTGGTTGGTCCCGCTGGCCGTGCTCAGGGTGGTGATCCAGATCAGGACGTGCTGCACCGGGGCGGTCACCTTCACGGGGATGATCGTGCTCGGCTGGTTCAGGGTGGCGGTGGCGACCACGGCCGTCTGGTCCAGCGGCGGGTTGTCGGTCGGGGAGGTGCGGACCTCCACCACCGTCCCCGGGCTGGGCGACACGATCGTGACCGCCGACAGCGTGGTCGGTGCCTTGAGGTTGACCATCACCCCGACCCCGTTCTTGAGTCGACCCATGGGTTGGCGGTACTGGTCGGTGGGCCACACGGTGGCGGGGTTGCCGTCCACGGCCAGGCCCACCGTGTTCGGGTTGTCGGCGGTTCCACCGGGGGAGTAGACGCTGGCGCCGGCGACCACCGGCGCGACCACCGGCGCGGGGACGGGTGCGGGTGCGGGGGTGGCGGGGTTGGCGGGCGCCGCGGTCGAGCTGAGGACGGAGCCGTCCTTGCCCAGCTTGAGGGCGGGCAGGCGGGTGTCTCCGCTGCTGCCGCCGAAGACCGAGGTGAGCTGGCTCAGCAGGATGGCGCCCACCACCACGATGACCACCACGAGTCCCACCACCCCGAGGGTCAGCTTGCGTGAGCGCGTGAGCCGCGGCCCGTTCCCCCCGTCGGGACCGCGGCCGGTCGCGCCGAACCCGTTCCCCAGGGCTGTCGTGGCGCCCGCCGGGCTGGAGGTGGTGTCGCCCAGGGTCAGCGCAGGAAGCATCTCGGTCCGCTGGTCGAGGACCGCGGCCTGGCGCAGCACGGTTTCCACCGCCGCAGCGGTGCGCAACCCGCTGTCGGGTTCCAGGGCCCGCATGGTGACGGCCGAGATCTCGAAGGGGATGGCGGCACGCAGCGTGCGCGGCTCGACCGCAGCGCCAGACTTGGTGCGTGGTGCCAGGGGCAGCCCCCCCACCGTGGCCGAGTCCCCGGGGGCGTCTTCGGGGGCGTCGGCGGCGTCGGTCGGGCGGTCGGGGTCACCGGCTGAGCTGCTGTCTGTCTCAGCGTCCCCTGCTCCGGTGTCCCCTGCTCCGGTGTCTTCTGCTCCGGCGTCGCCGGAGCCCGGTAGCGGCCAGCGTGCGGTGGTCAGCGCGTACAGCACCGCGCCCAGCCCGCGGATGTCCGCAGCGGGTTCGGCACCGTCGCTGACCGCGGGAAACGCGAGGACCGCGGACCCGGTCGAGCTGATGCGGACCCGGTCGGGGTGATCCAGCGCGAGGACCGTGCCTGCGCGGTGAGCGGCCTCCGCGGCGGCCGCCAGGGCGCTCACCGCCCGCGCCGCCCCCACGGGTGAGGGAGTGGTCTCGGCCACCTCCCGCAGCGACCGTCCCGCCGTCCACTCGGCGACGACGATGCCCCCGGAGCTGCCCCGCACCACGTCCAGCACCCTGGCCAGGCCGGGGGTGTCCAGACCGCCCAGGCGACGGGTGCGGGTGAGGACGGCCTGCGGCCCACGGTCAGCGCCGCTCCCGGGGTGGCCGGGGGGCTGACGCTGCTCGGCGTCGACGAAGGTCAGGGCCACGTCGCGGTCGAGGGTGGTGTCCCGGGCCTGCCAGAAGCGCAGCGAGCGGGTTCCACCGTGCTCGGCGAGCAGCCGGTAGCGTCCGCCGGCCACCGCGGCGCCGGGCACCAGGCGCGGGCCGCGCACCGACCAGGGCGCCGGGGCGGAAGCCGGCCGGGCCGCGGTCGGACCCCGCGACGGGGCCGCAGCGTCAGGTGCGGCAGCGTCCGGCGCGCCAGCGTCCCGCGTCCCGACGACATCGAGACGATCGCTGTCCGCGCTCACCGGCACTCCTCCTGGTCGACTCCTCGGAGTCAAGCCTCGGTGACCCTGGGTGCCACCCGTTACGTGCTGAGGATACGGGAGCGCAGCCCCGTTGCCGGTCCGCCGAACCGGTGCGACCAGCGTGGATGCGCCGATCCGAGCCAGCACCCGCGTGGCCAGTGGGCGGACCGCGTCGAGCTCGCTCAGCGGCGACCGGAGCAGCACCACGACGACCACCACGAGCACCAGCACGGACCGCACCGCCAGGTCCACCACGGCACCCAGGCCACCAAACACGACGACCAACCGTCCGAGCGGGACCACCGCACCGACCACCAGGTCCACCGCCAGGCCGAGCAGGGAGGCACCGAGGACCCAGGCGGTGGTGCGCACCAGGGACCGCAGCTCCAGCGCACCCAGCTCCCGGCGCAGCAAGTGGGCCCCCAGCGCCGCACCCACCACGAACCCCACCGCGTTGAGGGCGGCGAGGCCGAGCACGACCTTCTCGGCGGGCAGCACCAACGGGGCCAACAACATCAACGGGATGCGCACCGTCACCATGACGAGCATGACGACGGTGGGGACCCACGCCTGCTGGCGGGCGTAGAACACCCGCAGCTGCAGCAGCACCACCGCGTAGGGGAGCAGGCCGAACGCGGACGCGGCCACCGTCTGGCCCAACAGGTCGGCGTTGCCGGCCCCGGCCGCGCCGTAGCTGAACAGCGCAACCCCCAGGGTGCCGCCGTGCGCGGTGAACAGCACCACGATCGGGGTCAGGGCGAGCACGGACAGCCGTGAGCCCAGCGACAGGTCGGCCACCACCGTTGCGTCGTCGCCGGCGGCCGCCGCGCGCGACATCCGGGGCATGATGGCGGTGAGCAGGGACACACCCAGCACCCCGTAGGGCAGCTGCAGCAACAGCCAGGCGTAGTTGTACAGCGTCACCCCGCTGTCGCTGCTGGAGCTCGCGACGTTGTAGGTGACGGTGAGCGCCAGCTGCGACACCAGCACGTAGCCGATGACGGCCACCGCCATGCCCGCGAACTGCTTGAGTCGGGGGTCCAGTCCCCACAGCGGCCGCAGGTCCACCCCTGCCCGACGCAGGGCCGGCAGCACCACGACCGCCTGGGCCACGATCCCCAGCGTGGTCCCGACCCCCAGGACCAGCAGCAGCGGGTTGCTGAACGAGGCCGTGAGCTCGCCGGGAGTGAGCACGTAGGCGACGAGAACGCCCAGGGAGACCACGTTGTTCAGCACCGGTGCCCACGCGACGAGCCCGTAGACCCCCTTGGTGTTCAGCACCGCCCCGGTGAGCGCGCTGAAGCCGTAGAACAGGATCTGCGGCAGCAGCAGCACCGCCAGGTGGGTCACCAGGGTGGAGCTGAGCTTGGCGTCGGAGTCCAGGTACAACGACGTGATGGCTCGGGCACCCAGCACCGAGGCCACGGTGGCCACCACGAGCACCGTCCCGGCCACGGTGAACAACCGCCGGGTGAACGCCGTCCCGCCGTCGGGGTCCTCCCGCTCGGCCCGCACCAGCACGGGGATCACGATGCTGGTCAGCACCGCCCCGAGCACGAGCTCGGCGATGATGTTGGGCAGGGTGTTAGCCAGGTTGAAGGCGCTGGAGACGGCCTCCAGGCCCAGGACGTAGCCCAGCACGAGCACCTTGGCGAAGCCGGTGATGCGGCTGATCAGGGTCGGCAGGGCGAGCGAGCCGGTGGTGCGCAGCAACCCGCGGTCGGACCGTTCGCCCGTGGTGGGGTCGGCCGCGACCGGGTCGTCGTGGGTGCTGCGGTCCGCCTCGGTGGCCCGGTCCTGGGCGTGGGACCGGCGGGCGGGACCGTGAGACCGGAGGGGGGGACGTGCGGGGAGGCCGTCCTCACCGCCCACCGCGGGTAACGTGGCGGTGTCCACCCAGCTTCCGCCGAACAGGTTCGCGGCGTCGTGCTCGGGTGGGGTGTCAGCACCCACCGCGTGCTGGGGCTCGGCGGATTCCTCCTCCGCCGGGTCCCGGTCGGGGTTCTGCTCGTCGTGCTCGTCCCCCGGGGGGGTGGCGGGGCTCATGGATCCACCCGGCCGGCGTCGGCCCGGTCGGGCTGGCCCCGGAAGCGACGCACCAGCCTTCGTGAGACGAGCAGCACCAGAACCAGGCCCGCCCCACCGATGACGGCGGCGGTGGCGGTGCCGTAGGCCGTGGAGCGCACCAGCAGCCGGGTGGTGGCACCGAGCTGTTGACCGCTGGCCGTGGTGATCGTGACGTCGACGGCAAACTGCCCGGTGCGCTTGACCGTGGTGGGCAGCACGAGCTGTCGAGCCGAGCTGGCCGGCAGCTGTTTCACCCCGACGTCGGCAACCTCCAGCCCCGGGGGGCCCTGGACGTCGACCCGGACGTCGAGGGTGACCGGGAGCGGGTTTCGCACCACCAGCAGCAGCGGGCTCTGCTCCGACGCCAAGGTGTAGACCCCGCCGGGATCCTGGAGCACGACCCCGGCCAGCACCGCGCGCAGCACCGCGCTGACCGCGGTGGCCGGCGCGCCCGCCCGGCTGCTCGAGAGTGAGCGAACCAGGTCCTGCTGCAGCGGTGCGACGAGCGTGGCCGGGTCGACCCCGCTCTGCACGTCGGGACGGGTGTCAGCCCGGAAGCCGTCGAGCTGGCGCTGCGTGGCCGCCACGGCGTCGGTGACGCTCGGAGCCAGCTCGGTGGCCGTGCTGGCCACCGGGTAGCGCAGCTCGACGGTGGTCGAGGAGCGGACCGCGGCCGTGACCGCACCGACCAGGGGCGCGGGGGTCGCGAGGTTGGCCTCGAACAGGGTCTGCACGCCGTCCAGCAGCGCTGTGGCCTCCCTCGCGTTGACCGACCACCGCTGCGGCGGGGTCACGACCAGGGAGCCCGGGGCGGTGTCGATCAAGGCGGAGTCGATCAAGGCGGAGTCGCCCGAAGCCCCGACGGCCAGGCTCCCCCTCAGGCACGGCCAGGTGGTGGCGGCCAGCGCGTTCTGCAGGGCCAGGACGCGGTCCGCCCCGGCCGGCGCCTCGGCACCGGTCACCGACAGGGCCTCGGCGGAGGCGGGATCCGCGAGGACGGCGGCCAGCCCGGCCTTGGTCTGCACGGTTCGTGGGCTCACCGGGTCGGTGGAGCCGGGCGGCGGGGGGGTGGGCGGAGGAACGGCGTCGGATGACAGCAGCGCGGCGGTCTGGCCGAGCGTGACGAGGTCGGCCGCGGTGGTGTCGGTGAGCGCACCGGAGCTCGGCCAGGTGAGGGCGGGAATCGTGTCGATCCCAACCACCCGCGCAACCTCCTTGGCGCCGTCGGTGACCGCGACCCGCTCGACGTCGCGCAGACCAGCCCGGGAGGAGGCGTTGAGGTCGGCCTGCGCCCACGGCAGGGCGACGATGCAGCTGTCCTTCGCCAGGATCCGCAGCTTGGCCAACCAGGCCGTGGCGACCTCGGCCCCGGTCCCGGGCACGGTGGTGGCGTCGCCGGCAGGCCGGGGGGCGCGGACCTGGTAGCCCCCCGCGCGGGTCATGGCTCCGATCGTCACGAGCAGGTCGGGATCGACCGCGACACACGTGGCGGTGGCGAGCCGGCCGGAGGAGTCACCGTTCTCGGCGGACACGACGGCGTCCAACAAGCCGGCGAGGCGACCACCCGAGCCGAGCGAGCGCGCCAGCCCGTCGTCGCTGAGCACCGGGCGGGCACCAGGAGACACCGGGAGCAGGCGCGGACGGTCGGCGAGCGGCCACAGCACGGTGATCGCTGGTCCCCCCGGAGCAGGGGTCCTCGACCCGGGTGCGGGTGGCGCGACGGTCGGCGCGTCGGCCGGCCGGGTGAGCACGGGCAGCAGGAAGTGGGCGGTGTCGAGGCGGGCGGTGCCTCCGTAGTCCGGCTGGCCGTTGACGTTGACCAGCACCGGGTACACCCCCGGCTGGGTGATCCCGAAGCTGCCCGATCCTGACCCGGCGACGGTCGCAGAGACACGAAAAGGCACTGATCGTCCGGGTGCGAGATCGGTGGCGACCGGGACGAACAGGCTGGTGTTCGTGGCGGTCTCGGGAGCTGTGCGCAACGCCGACCGCAAGGCGGCCTCGGTGTTGACGGCGGCACTGCGCTCCAACCGCATCTCGAGGTCGTGCACGCCACGGTCACCGATGTTGATCAGGCGTCCCCGCACGGACACCTCGGTGGTCGTCGCGGTGACGACGCCCGGCGCGACCTGGTCCACCACGATCCGCACGAACTGTGTTGTCGTCGGCGCAAGCTGGGTGGGTGAGGCGGTGATGGTCCCCGCCGCGGCTGCAGGTGCACCCAGGGCGAGGACTGCGAACAGCACCGCCGCGAGGGCTGCACCCACGGCCGGAGCCCGCCTCACGACGTGGAGGATGCCGACGATGCGCCGGGTTCGCACCCGGTCGGCCCGTCGCCGGTCCGGGGCGGTTGCGCGCGGTCGGTCGAGCGGGCCAGCTCGGTGATGACGTCGTCGGCCGCGTGCACCAGGCGTCGCTCGTCGGCGTAGGCGAGGCGCGTGCCCATCTCCGACAGCGGCACCCAGGCGACCTCGGTCACCTCGGGATCGAGGTCGCTGAGCTCGCCGCCCAGGAAGCGGAGCAGGAAGTGGTGCACCGTCTTGTGGACGCGGCGACCCTCGGTGACGAACCAGTAGTCGATGGTCCCCAGCGGAGCGAGGATTCGTCCGTCGATCCCGGTCTCCTCGGCAACCTCGCGCACCGCGGCCTGCTCGGCGGTCTCTCCCGGCTCGATGTGACCCTTCGGCAGCGACCAGAGCAGTCGCCCGCGGCGGTCGGTGCGACCGATCAGCGCCGCGCACCGACGTTCGGGGGGCCCGTCCAGACCGTCCACCACGAGGCCACCGGCCGACGTCTCGTCGACCGTCCGCATGCGGTTGCGCCCACCGCGTCGTGCCTCACCTCCGCGCCGCGAACCGCGCTTGCGCCGTTCGCCCGAACCATCGACCGGCGGGGCGGCCGCGCCCACGGGCACGCTGGGGCGAGGCGATGCACCCGACCGGGGCGTCGGACGGGCGGGACCGTCGGACAGCTCGGAGTTGGACACCCCTGCGATGGTAGTGCGCCGCGGTGCAGCGACCGGCGAGCCCAGGCCACGTCCTCGGCGCGGCACGCCAGACTCCATGTCCGATCTGCGTACGTTACCAACGTGACCCCGCCCCGCCCGAGCCGCCGCCGCCTGCTGGGCGGTGGTGCCGCCGTGCTTGCG
>JBDTDI010000057.1:0-9490 GCA_039923155.1 Mycobacteriaceae bacterium
GGGGTGATGTCGGTGACGGCCGGCTCCGCCGAGCCGGCGAACAGCACGGTGCCGTAGAGGTCGCCGTGCACCACCTGCGGGGGGCCCTGCACCCGGCGACGTCCCCGGGCCAGGTCGCGGAACAGCCCGACGCTGGGCGGGTCCAGCGCGGCCGCGGGACCGGCGGCCACGGTGAACGGCTCGAGCTCCTCCCCCCAGGCGACCCGGTCAGCCACGCCCAGGGTGTCCACGCGCGCCGAGATGGAGGCCGCGCTGAGCAGCGCCGGCCGGGGCAACGAGGCGAGCGCGGCGTGCAGGCGCGCGGCGGTGGCGAGCACCTCGTCGTGGCGGGGCTCCCCCACCCCCACCAGGTAGGTGTCTGCCGCCCACCCGGAGACCACCCACCGCCCGTCCGTCGAGCGGACCGGGCGGGCGATCCGCACCCCTTCGACGTCGAGGACCAGGCGGACCTGGGCGGACCACGTCGCCCGCGCGTGGTCGTCGCGCACCGGGCCGAGGACGACGGTGCCGCAGCGCCACTTCGACCCGTAGGGCTCCGCTTCGCTGTCGCGCAGCCCGAAGGTTGCGCGCACGTGCGGCGGGGGAGGCTCGGGGATGTTCACGAGCCGCCACGCTACCGGCGGGGGGCTCAGTAGACCGGGAGGCTGGGGTCCACCTGCTCCACCCACGCCAGCACCCCACCCTCCAGGTGGGTGACGTCGACGAAACCCGCCCGGCGCAGCGCCCGGAGCGCCTGGGCCGATCGCGCCCCTGAGCGGCAGTGCAGCACGATGGGACGGTCCCGGGGCAGCTGTCCCAGCGCCTCGCCGGAGGCGATCCGACCCTGCGGGACGAGCACCGAACCGGGGATGCGGACGATGTCGGCCTCCCCGGGTTCCCGCACGTCGACGAGCAGAGGCGGCGACGCAGAGGCCATCCTCGCCCTGAGCTCGAGCGCGGTGATCGAGCTGATGTCGTCAGCGTCGGGGTCGGCGGGCGCGGGGGCCACACCGCAGAGCTCGTCGTAGTCCACGAGCTCGGTGACCGGATCGGCATCCGGGTCCTTGCGGACGCTGATGGTGCGGTAGCTCATCGCCAGGGCGTCGTAGATCAGCAGCCGTCCGAGCAGCGGCTCGCCGATACCGAGCACCAGCTTGATCACCTCGGTGCCCATGACCGCCCCGATCGAGGCGCACAGCACCCCGAGCACCCCACCCTCGGCGCACGAGGGCACCGACCCGGCCGGCGGCGGCACCGGGTACAGGTCCCGGTAGCTCAGCCCCCGTCCGTCGGGTGCCGCGTCCCAGAACAGCGACACCTGCCCCTCGAAGCGGTAGATGGAGCCCCACACGAGCGGCTTGCCCGCGAGCACGGCGGCGTCGTTGACCAGGTACCGGGTGGGGAAGTTGTCGGTGCCGTCCACGACGACGTCGTAACCGGCGACGATGTCGGTCACGTTGTCGGCGTCCAGGCGCACCTCGTGCAGGCGCACGTCGACGTGCGGGTTGATGGCGGCGACCGACTCCCGTGCGCTGACCGCCTTCGACTTTCCGACGTCGGCGACGCCGTGGATGACCTGGCGCTGCAGGTTGGACGTCTCCACGACGTCGAAGTCGACGATGCCCAGGGTGCCCACCCCGGCGGCGGCCAGGTAGAGCAGCGCGGGTGCGCCGAGACCCCCGGCCCCGACCACGAGCACCCGGGCGTTCTTCAGCCGCCGCTGTCCCGCCATCCCGACGTCGGGAAGGATCAGGTGGCGGCTGTAGCGGGCTATCTCCTCCACGCTCAGCTCAGCGCCGGGTTCGACCAGGGGTGGCAGCGGGGCCACTTCGGGCTCCTCTCAGCCGCGGGGGAACGGCCACGGGTTGTAGTGACAGCTGAGACCGTTCCTCGGCACGACGCCCCCGGGTTCCAGCGACGCGATGTCGTCGTTGGACGTGCTGAACGTCTGCTGCATCATGATCGGGGCCAGACCCCCCGCCGACGCGCAGGGCTGATGCATCCGGAAGCCGATGGCGTGGCCGACCTCGTGGTTGACCAGGTACTGGCGGTAGGAGCCGATGTCACCCTGGAACGGCAGCGCGCCCCGCACCCACCGGGCGGCGTTGAGCAGGACCCGCTCGTCGGTGCCGTTGAAGCAGGACGACTCCAGCTCGATGGAGTAGCCGCACTGGCTGTCCGGCCGGACCGTCGCCTGCGAGGTGAGGCTGATGCGGAAGGTCGGCGTCCCGGTGTCGACGCGCTGCAGGGCGAACCGCTTGTCCGCGGTCCAGCTCTTCGGGTTGTCGAGGGTCTCGTCGACTATTCGGGCGAAGGCCTCGTCACCCCCGAAGGACGCCGTGTCCATGCCGTCCTCGACCTCCACGGTGTAGGTGCTGGTGGAGACCTGCCCCGCCCCGACCCTGGGGGTCGTGCCCGGCACCACGTGCCACGTGCCTGCGCCGGTCGTCGGGAACTGACCCCCCGCGGGCAGCGCGCCGGTGGCCGGTGGGGGCGTGAGGCTGCCAGCACCGCTCGGGGACTCGTCGATGATGCCGGGCCCGGCCCGGCCGGTCGCCAGGGAGCCGAAGTCCGACGTCGGGGTGGAGGCCGCGCCGCGCGACACTGCGGTGCCCTGCGCGGTGCTCTGCGTCCTGTTCTCCTCAGGTACCCCACCTGACGACCGGGTGGCGTCGAAGACGGCCAGGACAGTCAGCACCACCAACAGCGGGACCGCGTACGCCCGCCAGCGGTAGGCCGCGACGAAGCGACCCAACCCGCTGCGACGTCGCACGGTGCTGCGGTCGGGTCGTGGCCGGAGTCTCTGCGCCGGCCGCGGGCCCTCGATCGGGTCCCAGGCTGCGCGCAGCGGCTGCGGCTCCTCCGTCGCGTCAGGCCCGCTCGGCAGGAGCTCGCTCCGGTGGTCGTCGCGGCCGGACCGGGGACCGCGGTCCCCGCGCGTTGGCCTGCTCACGTCCACCAGCGTGCCACAGCGCAGACGCTCACCACTCGCCGTGCTCGACCGCCTCCAGCATGTCCACGACGGCCCGGGCCACCACCACCGGACGTTCCATCTGGGCCACGTGCCCGACCCGGTTCAGCACCAGCAGGCGCCCGCGGGCCAGGCGCGAGACCAGGCGCGGGCCGCGCCCGACGTCGACCAGCTTGTCCTGAGCACCCCAGACCACCAGCGTGGGGGCCGTGATGCGCTGGGCGTCGGCCCACAGCGATCGAGAGGGCAGGGTGACCCACGAGGCCAGCAGGGCGGAGAAGCTGCGGCCGAGCGCCTCGGCGGCCCAAGCCTGCCCGCCGCGCTCCTGTGCCTCCGCAATTGCCTGCTCCAGACGGTTCTGGGGCACCAGGTCGGGCTCGGCGAAGCACAGCTGGACCAGGGCCCGGGCCCGGTCGAGCGGGCTCTCGGCCTCCAGCCGTCGCCGTACCACCGGCCCGAGCACGGGCACGTACGCCAGGGGCAGACGCGCATCGGCGACCCGACGAGGGTTGGGCCGCAGGTCCGGCACCGCGGGCGAGACCAAGGTCAAGGTGCGCACGAGGTCGGGGCGGCGGGCGGCGACGGTGATGGCCACCGCACCACCCATCGAGTTGCCGAACAGGTGGGCGGGCCCCGTCCGCTCGAGCAGCGCGGTGACGACGTCGGCGCTGGCGGCCATCGAGTACACCCCACCCGGCGGTGGCTCGGAGCGACCGAAGCCGGGCAGGTCCAGCGCCACCCCCGACATCCGGGGGGCGAGCAGCCCGGCCAGGTCGGTCCAGTTGCTGGCCGAGCCGCCGAGACCGTGCACGAACACCGCGGGAGTCGCCGGCGAGGCTCCCGTCGAGTCCTCGTGTGAGGGCCCGGGGGTGCGACGGACGTGCAGACGCAGCCCGGCGTAGGTCTCCATGGTCCCCGGCCACGGGGGCACGGAGGTGTCCAGGGGTGCTAGGCCGTGGCGGTCGGTCCCCGTCGAGGGCTGGTCGCCGGCCGGGGCGCTGTCGGCCGCCACCTCACGTCGTGTCACCGGAGAAGGATGCGTCAACCAGCCGCCCCGCGGGTGGGCGGGGTGGCCGCCGCCGGTGCGACAAGGTCGCTGCGACGAACCGACGAGTAACCTGATCTCCTCACGGCCCCACCGGGTCCGACCCCCTGGAGGCACCCTTGAGCGCGCTGACCGAGGCCGCTGAACCGGCCCACGAACGGGGCGAGGGTCGTCGGCCGGGAGCACGTCTGTCCCGCAGCGCCCGCCGCGCGCAGCTGCTGCACGCCGCCCGTGACGTCTTCGTCGCCCGGGGCTACCACTCGGCCGGCATGGACGAGATCGCCGATCGCGCGGGCGTGAGCAAGCCCGTGCTCTACCAACACTTTCCCGGCAAGCTCGACCTCTACCTGGACCTGTTGCACAGCTACGTCGACGTGCTGGTGCGCGGGGTCCGCGAGGCACTGGAATCCACCGGAGACAACAAGCAGCGGGTGCGGGCCGCGGTCGGCGCCTACTTCGACTTCGTCGACGACGCAGGGCAGGGCTACCGGCTGGTCTTCGAGTCCGACCTGCTCGGTGAGCCTTCGGTGCAGGAGCGGGTGGACCGGGCGCTCGAGCTGTGCATCGACGCCGTCGCCGAGGCGGTGATCGACGACGCCGGGCTCGACGCGGCACGGGCCCGGATGTTCGCGGTGGGGCTGGTGGGCGCCAGCCAGGTGAGTGCGCGGTACTGGTTGAACCACGACCGCCCCGTCCCGAAGGACGAGGCGGTCGAGATCACGAGCTCGTTGGCGTGGCGCGGGATCGCGCAGCTGCCGCTGCAGGCCGAACGCTGAACGGGGGGCCCGGGTCAGCGGACGTTGAACCCCACCCGCCGGGAGTCGGCGGGGCCGATCTCCACGTAGGCCACCCGGGCGGCCGGCAGCACGAACTTGCGGCCCTTCTCGTCGGTGAGGGCGAGAACCCCGGTCCGCTCCCCCTCCAGGGCGGTGCTGACCAGCGACTCGACCTCCTCGGGCGTCTGGCTGCTGATCACCAGCAGCTCCCGTGGGCTGTCCGCCACGCCGATCTTGACCTCCACGCTGGACCTCCGAGATGTGGTGCTGCCCGAGTGTTGCTGACCGTGACCAGGCTAGTGCAGCCCGGCCGACCCGCCCGCCGGGACCGCTGCGCCCGCAGCGAACACAAGCCGGTCCGCAACCCCGCAGCCCGGGACTGCTCAGCCCAGCCCGAGAGACCTCATCCGTCGGGTGTGCTGGTTCTGCAGGCGGCGGAACAGCGCGGCAATTCCGGCGAGGTCGGAGGATCCGGTGATGACCAGCTGGGCCAGGTCGTCGCGGCGAGCCAGCACGTGCTGAGCCTGGATGACGGCCTCGCCGAGCAGCCGCCGCCCCCACAGCTTGAGCCGGGCGGTGATCCGCGGGTCCGCCGCGCACGCCGCACTCACCTCCCGCTCCGCGAACTCGGAGTGCCCGGTCTCAGCGAGGACCAGGCGCACGGTCTCACCGCTCTCGGCGTCGAGCATCCCGGAGATCTCCCGGTAGAAGTCGGCCGCGATCCCGTCCCCGACGTAGGCCTTGACCAGCGACTCCAGCCAGCTCGACGGAGCCGTGGTGCGGTGGTACTCGTCCAGCGGCGCGACGAACGGGCCCATCGCGTCCTGCACCGATACTCCTCGAGCGTCGAGGAACGCCTCGATCAGCTCGTAGTGCGCCATCTCGGCACCCGCCATGGCCGCCAGCGCCGCCCGGCCGTCGATCGTCGGTGCGTGTCGTGAGTCCTCCGCGAGCCGTTCGAAGGCCGACAGCTCCCCATAGGCCAGCACTCCCATGAGGTCGACCACCCCAGGGTGCAGTGCGGTCGGTACCGTCGACCCGGCGCTGGGTTCCTCGGGGCTGCTCATGCGGCGAGCGTAGCCACTGGCGGGGTGAGAACCCGGCACACCGCGACCCGAACCGAGGTGCAGCGGTTAGGATGGCGACGAGTGCACGGCGACGTGCCTGCACTCGAGACCTGTGCGCGCACCTGCTCTGCTCGTTCGTGCTGCGCTGCTGCGTCGGCCCTGAGCCGCCCGCGGCGGATGCCGCGCCGAGGGACCGGGTCGAGAGTCTTGACCCGCCACGTGCGCGCGACACACGGAGAGGCACGTTCCTGACCACCGACACGACCCACCCCGACACCACCGAGACCACCACCAGCGAGACCGACACCACCGAGCCTTCCGCGCATCCCCTCACCGGTGACGCACCCGTGGCCCCCACCGCCCCCACCTTCGCCGAGCTCGGGGTGCGTGAGGAGATCGTGCGGGCCCTGCACGAGTCCGGAATCGACCGGACCTTCGCCATCCAGGAGCTGACCCTGCCCCTCGCCCTCGCTGGCGACGACGTCATCGGGCAGGCCCGCACCGGCATGGGCAAGACGCTGGGCTTCGGTGTGCCGCTCATGCACCGCATCACCACCTCCGGCTCCGGGACCACCGAGCTCGACGGCACCCCCCGAGCCCTGATCGTGGTCCCCACCCGTGAGCTCTGCGTGCAGGTGGCCCAGGACCTCGCCGACGCCGGCAAGCACCTCGGCCTGCGGGTGCAGTCCATCTACGGCGGGCGCCCCTACGAGCCCCAGGTCGCCGCCCTGCAGAGGGGTATCGACATCGTCGTCGGCACCCCCGGTCGGTTGCTCGACCTGGCGCAGCAGGGTCACCTGGTCCTCGGCAAGATCGGCGTGCTCGTCCTGGACGAGGCCGACGAGATGCTCGACCTCGGCTTCCTGCCCGACATCGAGCGAATCCTGCGGATGGTCCCCGACGCCCGCCAGACGATGTTGTTCTCCGCGACTATGCCGGGCCCGATCATCACCCTGGCCCGCACCTTCCTCACCCAGCCGACGCACATCCGCGCCGAGGAGCCGGACTCGGGTGCCACCCACGAGAACACCACCCAGCACGCCTACCGGGCTCACGCCATGGACAAGGTGGAGATGGTGTCCCGCGTGCTGCAGAGCCGTGGTCGTGGTCTGACGATGATCTTCACCCGGACCAAGCGGACGGCCCAGAAGGTGTCCGACGAGCTCGGCGAGCGGGGGTTCGCGGTCGGCGCGGTCCACGGCGACCTCGGTCAGGGCGCCCGCGAGCAGGCGCTGCGCGCGTTCCGCACCGGGAAGATCGACGTGTTGGTGGCCACCGACGTCGCGGCCCGCGGGATCGACGTCACCGACGTGACCCACGTCGTGAACTACCAGTGTCCGGACGACGAGAAGACCTACGTCCACCGCATCGGTCGCACCGGGCGGGCCGGCAAGACCGGAGTGGCGGTGACCCTGGTCGACTGGGACGACCTGCCCAAGTGGCAGCTCATCAACACCGCCCTCGACCTGGGGATGCCGGAGCCGGTGGAGACGTACTCGAACTCGCCGCACCTGTACGCAGAGCTGGACGTGCCCGAGGGCGTCAGCGGACGGCTGCCGCGCGCTGCGCGGACCCGGGTCGGCCTGGCCGCCGAGGAGGTCGAGGACCTCCCCGGTGCCCGCGGTTCGCGCGGCGGTGGGGCACGGTCGAACGGGGCCGGTTCCCGGGGCGCCGGTACCGGTGCCCCGCGGTCCGAAGGACGTCGGGAGCGCTCCGGCGGGGACGTCGCCGCCGGCAGCGGGGACGTCGTGAGCAGCGGTCGCAGCCGTCCGCGTCGCCGTCGGACGAGGAGCGGTTCGTCGGACGCCCCCACCGGCGCCGGCACCGGGACGGAGTCGACCCAGGGCGGCGACAGCGCGGCAGCGACGCCCACCGTCGGTGGTTCGTCGGACGCTCCCCGACGTCGGCGACGGCGGCGTGGGGGCAGCAGCAGCGGTTCGGCGGCCGTACCGTCGTCCAGCAGCCCCAGCTCCGAGGGCTAGGGCCGTACTTCGTGATCGCCCCCGAGCGACGCAGCCGTCGCGACCTGGTGGCGGCCGCGACGATCGTGGTGGTCGCCGCGGTGCTGGTCGGGGTCGTGTGGTCGCGCAGCGACGCCCGGGCGACGACGTCGATCCCGGCGTCGTCGCCGCTTCCCGCGCTCGTGCCCGCGGCGAAGCTGCCCACCACGGTGCACCAGCTGTGGACGGCACCCAGCGGGGCAACCCGCGCACCGGTAGTCGTGGGTGGTGCGGTCGTGACCGGCGACGGACACGGGGTGCAGGGTCGTGACGCGGCCACCGGCACGGTGCGCTGGATCTACAGCCGTGACCTGAACCTGTGCGCGGTGGACGGGCAGTGGTCGCTGGCGGTCTCGGTGTTCGACGACGGCGAGGGCTGTAGCCAAGTCACGGCCCTGCAGGGCGACACCGGCGCGCGGGGCCCGCAGCGGAGCAGCGCAGCCGACGACGCCGTCACCCTCACCGGTGACGGCACCTATCTCGTCTCGACCGGGCGCACCCGGCTGGACGTGTGGCGCTCGGACCTCGTCCGCACCGTCCAGCTCGGCCGGGTGCGGACCCCCGTCTCCCCCGGGGTTCAGCCGCGTGCCGGGTGCGTCCTGCACGCCGCGCTCTCGGTCCCCTCCCGGCTCAGCGTGCTCGCCACGTGCCCGAAGGAGAAGGTCGACCGACTGATCCTGCTCGATCCGGCGCCGAGCGACGCCGCAAAGCCGCAGGAGCAGGGCAGCGTGCTGCTGCCCAGCAAGGGCGCGCGGCTGCTGGCGGTGGGTTCGGCGGCCGAGGCCGTGCTCGTGCCCGAGGCTCCGGGCGGGCCTGAGGTCGTGGTGTACGACGGCACCGGCCGGCTGGTGACCCGCTACCTCGTGCCGGTGCCCGAGAAGCAGGTGGCCGCACTTGCCGCCACGGCGCTGCCCGAGCCGGTCAGCGCCGGTCCGGTGCTCACGGTGGCGGTCGGCAGAACCCTGCTCGCTCTGGACCCGACCACGCTCGCGCTGCGCTGGAGCGCTCAGGACGTGCTCGGTTCCGGGGTGCTGCTCGCTGGTTCGTTCGTCGTTCCGACCCCGCAGGGCCTCACGCCGCTCGACGCCACGACGGGCAGGGCGTCGAGCACCGTGGCGGTGGACCGGGGGGGCTACGCGGGCCCGGTCCAGCTCGGGGTGGCCGGTTCGGTGGTGCTCGAGCAGCGCGGGCGCACGCTCGTGGCGCTCGGTTAGCCGCCTGGTCCAGCACCGGCGCTCCGCGCCTGGTCCAACACCGGCGCTCCGCGCCTAGTCCAACACCGGCAGCTCCGCACCGTCCTCCCAGTGGGCCAACAGGTTCCGCGCGAGCTCCCGGTAGGCGTCGGCGCCCTTGGTCCGGCGCCCGGCGAGCACGGAGCGACCCGACGCCGACGCCTCCGCGAAGCGCACCGTCCGCGGAATGGGCGGGGCGAGCAGGCGCACGTCGTATCGACCGGAGACGTCGGCCAGCACGTCGCGGCTGTGCGTGGTGCGCGCGTCGTACAAGGTCGGCAACACCCCGAGCAGCTGCAGGTCGGGGTTCGTGATGGCCTGGACGTCGGCCACCGTGCGCAGCAGCTGCCCGACCCCCCGGTGCGCCAACGTCTCGCACTGCAGGGGCACCAGCACCGCGTTCGCCGCAGTCAGCCCGTT
>JBDTDI010000058.1:0-8837 GCA_039923155.1 Mycobacteriaceae bacterium
GGGCCACGGCCAACGACACCCCGAGCAGGGCGTTCGCCCCGAGCCTGGACTTGTCCGGGGTCCCGTCGAGGTCGACCAGCTTCTGGTCCACCACGCGCTGCTCCGCGGCGTCGGTGCCCGCCAGCTCCGGCCCGATCTCGTCCAGCACGCCGCGCACCGCCTTGGTCACGCCCTTGCCGCCGTAGCGCGGACCGCCGTCGCGCAGCTCCACCGCCTCGTGCTGGCCGGTCGACGCTCCGGAGGGCACGGCCGCGCGGGCCACGGTGCCGTCGTCCAGGGCTACCTCCACCTCGATGGTGGGGTTTCCTCGGGAGTCCAGGATCTCGCGGGCTCCGACCTGTTCGATGACGGCCACGGTGGGGGGTCTCCTGACGATGGGCGGGGCGGGAACACCACGATGTTATCGCCGGTGGCTCCTGCGACCGGCCGCGGCGCGCACACCCGTCGCGCTCAGGACGACTCGTCGGCGTAGCCGGCCGCTTGCGCCAGGACGTCGGCGACGTAGACCGCGGAGCGGTTGTAGGTGAGGATCGCCTGCCGCCATCCAGCGCCGGTGCGCAGGTCACCCCCGCTCACGCACAGGTAGTCGGCCGCGGCCAGCGCGGCGTCGTCGAGGTCGTCGGGATCGGTGCGCCCGTCACCGTCGGCATCGATGCCCCAGCGCGCCCACGTGCCGGGGATGAACTGCATGGGCCCGACGGCCCGGTCGTAGGTCCTGTTCCCGTCCAGGCGGCCGCCGTCGGTGTCGACGATCTCCGCGAGGCCAGGTCCCCCGTCCAGGGTGAGCCCACGGATCGGGGGCTCGGCCCGGTTCGCCGCGTCCAGGTGCGAGCCCGCGTAGCGCCCGTGGTTGGACTCGACCTTGCCGATCCCGGCCAGGGTGGTCCAGGTGATGCCGCACCCGGGGTGGGTGCGGGCCGCCACCGCCGCCGCCCAGCCGTAGGCCTGCAGGGCCTGCGCCG
The DNA here is from genome assembly GCA_039923155.1 of Mycobacteriaceae bacterium. Taxonomy (GTDB): domain Bacteria; phylum Actinomycetota; class Actinomycetes; order Mycobacteriales; family Mycobacteriaceae; genus Rhodococcus_D. The sequence goes on from JBDTDI010000058.1 coordinate 963, forward strand.
GGATCCCGGTCGGCTCGGACTCGGTGGTGGCCCAGCCGGCGAGCTGGTCGGCGCCCCGTCCGGGTCCGTCGAGGACGAGGGCGGGCAGGGACGCGCCCGGCCCGGGTGGGGCCTGCGGCCGCGGGGTGGCTGGGCCGGGCTGAAGCATGGCGTACCCCGCGAGGCCCACGGCCAGCAGCGGGAGCAGGACCAGGGCGCGGCGCACCCCGCCCAGTGTCCACGACCGCGTCGGAGGCCCGCGCTCCAGGACGAACGGGAGGTTCCGGGCGTGCGGTGAAGTCCGTGTGATGTGTTGCGCAGCAACACTTCCCGAGGGGTGACCGCGGGCCCCGACAGGCCTACCCTGAACGCATGGCTGGCGAGTTCGGGCCCATGCACTGGGTCGTCCTGATCGGTGTGTTCATGCTGCTGTTCGGGGCGAAGCGCATGCCCGACGCCGCCCGCAGCCTCGGCCGGTCGATGCGGATCCTCAAGGCGGAGCTCAACGCCGACGGTGACGGCGTCGAGGGAGACAGCCATGGCGAGTCGGTCCCTGCGCCCGCCGCGCCACTGACCTACTCCGCCCCCGCCGTCGCCGCGCCGTCCGCGGCCGCACCCGCGTCGCCCCCGCCCGCCGCCCCCTGAGCCCCCCTCCCCTCCCCTCTCCCGCCGGGCGATTCGCCCACAAATCGTCGCGTCGCCGCCGTGAAGAGGGTCGATCTGCGCACTTTTCGCCGACAGGACGACGTGCGTCGAGGCCCCTTTCCTGTCCACAGCCGTCATCCACAGCATGGGGACAACTCCGTCAGATCGCCGGGACGGCGATCGCCCGGGACGCATTGTGGCCGGATGACCAACACGATGAGCCTCCCCGCGGTGTTTCGGGGCCGCGATGCGGTCGACGCGGGGATGCTGAGCGCGCGGCAGCTCCGCGGACCGCGGGTGCGCCGCCTGTTCAACGGTGTCTACTGCCCTTTTCCGACGACCGTCGACCACACGTTGCTCTGCCGGGCGGCTGCGCTCGTCGGCCAGGGTCAGCTCGTCCTGACCGGGCGTTCCGCAGCAACCGTCCGCGGTGTCGTTCTGGCTGACGCGCACGATCCCGTCGAAGTCCTGACGCTGGGCGCTGGGCGTGTGCACCGCAGGCCGGGGCTGGACGTGCGGCGCGCCCACATCGACGCTGTCCATCACGGTCCCTGGCGTGAGATTCGCATCGCTACCCCGTTGCGCACGGCCTTCGACGTGATCTCCCGGCGATCGATCGCCGACGCGGTGGCCGATCTTGATCAGCTGCTCCGGGCGGGCGCCGTCGAGCGAGCTGCGCTGAAACGATTCCTGTCGCAGCACCATGACGACGGCGTGGTGCACGCCCGCACGGTGCTCGAGCTGGCAGACGGGCGCGCCGAGTCGCGACCGGAATCGGCGGTGCGTGTCCTGCTCGCTCTGGGCGGCGTCGATGCAGAGCCTCAGCACAAGGTCATCGGCCTCGACGGGTCCGTGGTCGCCCGCGTGGATCTCGCCGTCGTTGAGATCCGGCTGGCCATCGAGTACGACGGGCGGTGGCACGCAGAACGGTCAGCGTTCACTCGCGACCGCGAGCGCCTGAACGCCATCCATGCAGCGGGGTGGGAAGTTCTCACCGTCACCGCTGAGATGCTGCGCACTCCGCACCGGGTGCTCGACCTGGTGAAGGCCGCAACCGCCCGCCGGCGACACGCGCTCTGCGCTCCCTGACGCACGACGCAGAGTGGGCACCTTCCACCGGGGGCTCCCACCCACGGCGGAATGTGGGCGAACTGCCGCCCGGAAACGCCCTGCGATAGCGAAAAGTGGGCGAATCGCCAAAAGAGGGCGGAGGGGGGCGGGGAGGGTGACTCAGTGCGGCCAGTGGGCGCGCCACTGCTCCGGGGTCAGGGTGCCGCCCCCGGCGGCGGTCTCGGCGGTGCGCACGGCGGTCGCGAACGCCAGCGCGGCGCGGCGCAGCGCGTCCTCGGAGCTGCCGTCGACACCGGACAGCGCGGTCGGCACCAGCTCGGCGGGCAGCCCGGCGCGCTGGGCGCGGGAGACGAGCTTGGCGGCCAGCGCCAGGGACGGCTGGGCCAGGGCGACCCCGTCCACCGCGGAGCCGCGCTGCTTCTCGACGGCCTTGAGCTCCTCCCAGCGCTGCTCCTGGTCCTGCACCGACAGGTCCTCCGCCGTGGCGAACACGTGGGGGTGCCGATGCACCAGCTTGGCCACCAGCGCGTCGGCGACGTCGTCCACGCTGAAACCCGTGGAGGCGGTGGAGCTGCCGCCCTCGTCGGACCCCACGAACCCCTCGGCGGCGATCCGGGCGTGGAACAGCACCTGCAGCAGGACGTCGCCCAGCTCTTCCAGGACGTCGGCGCGCACCCCCTGCTCGAGGGCGTCCAGCAGCTCGTAGCACTCCTCGACCAGGTAGCGGCGCAGGCTGTCGTGGGTCTGCTCCGCGTCCCACGGGCAGCCGCCCGGCGAGCGCAGCCGGTCCATCACGGCGACCGCGTCCAGCAGGTGCTCCCCCGGCACCTGCGCGGCGGCCACGACCCGCTCCCCGGCCGCCACCCGGGCCAGCACCTCGGGGTGCTCGGCCTGGCTGCTGACCAGCACCTCGGCGCGGGCCACCACCTGCAGGCTGCCCGGAACCAGCTCGGAGGTCACCTGCACCGGGTCCCGGAGCAGGGCGAGCGCGGCCAGGGGCACCACGTCGGGGCGCCGGGGGTCGAGCAGGACCACGGTCACCGGGGCTCAGTCCCCGATGACGACCGCCGACAGCACGTCGCTGTCGGAGATGACCCGGCCCGCCGCCGGGTCGTACTTTCCGTAGCGCGGGTTGAGCCGCACCTCCTGGTCGCCCGACAGCTGCGGCAGCAGGGTCAGACCCAGGCTCAGGGTGGCGTTCAGCGGGGCCTGGGCCGCGGTGACCGCCCCGGACTCGGCCGACGTCGGCGCGTCGGTGGACCGCTTGACGATCCGGACCGCGAACCACTGCGGCGCGCCCGGCTGACCGGACTGGCTCGGTGGGGTGAGCGAGAAGGCGACTCCGCTGCCCTGCGGCGCCGAGAACAGTGGGGTGGCGAGCAACCCGGCAGCGGGGCTCTGCGGCCCCCCGATCGACGCCGGGGACAGGTCCAGCCCGGCCTGGGACTGCTTGCCCGCGGCCTTGGCCTTGGTCACGGCGGCCTTGGACGCGGCGTCGCTGGCCGCCATGGCGGTGGCCGTGGACACCGCGGCGGAGCGGTCCGCCTCGGGCACGAGGTCGATGCTGACCGCCAGGCCGTCCCAGGCCCGCTTGCCGAGCTGGGCGAGCACGATCTGGTCGCGGAGCAGGACCTTCAGCGTGTCCTCGGTCAGGTGGGCCTGCGCCGGCTGGCTGAGCACGGTCTTGGCGTCGAGCTCCGTGATCTGCTTGGCCACGTCGGCCTCGTCGACCTTGAAGCCGGTGCGAGCCACCGCGTCGGCCACCATCTCGTGCAGGATGTCCTGGCTGAGCACCTGCTGGGTGATCATCGGCAGCTGGCTGCGCACGTCGGTGCCCTTGATGGCACCGGGTCCGGAGCGGTAGGCCACCACCGCGTCGACCTGCGCCTGCAGGGCGTCGACGGTGACCGTGCTGGACCCGACGTAGGCCGCTGTGCCGGGTTGGCTGTTGCACGCGCTGAGGCTGAGCACCAGTGACGCGGCCACGACGGCCACGCTCGCTCGGGGATATCTCACGCGTCACACCCTCTCACGCACGCGTGCCGCGACCGGTGAGGCCTCCACCGCCTCGTCCGCCCCGACGGCCACGCCGCCCGCGGGGCGGGCGTCGAAGGGTGCGGACCGGCAGCAATCAGTCGGACGTCAGGCCACGGGGGTGGGGAGTGGACGGCGTGAGACCTTGCGGGTGCGGGCGAACTCCGCGAGCTCCGCGTCGAGGCGAAGGTCCACGAGAGCCCCCAGGGGGGCTATGGCACCGAGGGCCGGGGAGGCCGGGCAGCGACGGTCGTTCCGTTTCGCCGGGTCACGCAGCGGCTCGCTGAGCGCGACCCCGGCCCAGCCGGTGAGCCGGTCGAAGGCCGAGACGTAGGCCAGGGCCTGCGGGCGCCAGTCCAGCACCGAGACCGCACGGTGGCGGGCAGCCACGCCCAGCCGCTCCCGCTCGGCGGGGTCGTCGACGAGCAGCGCCATCGCACGGGCGAGGGCAACGTGGTCCCCGGGGGCAACGTAGAGCGCTGCGTCTCCAGCCGACACCCGGGTCTCGGCGAGGTCGGAGGCGACCACGGGCAGGGCGAAGGACATGTACTCCATGGTCTTGTTCATCGTGGAGACGTCGTTGAGGGGGTTGTGCGGGTCCGGGCACAGGGCGAGGTCGGCACTGGAGAGCCAGGCCGTGAGCTGAGTCAGATCGACCCGGCCGGTGAAGGTCACGTGCTCCGCGACGCCCAGGCGCTGGGAGAGCTCCTGCAGAGAGACCATGCTGTCGCCGAAACCCAGCAGGGCGATGTGCAGGTCGCGGCGTCCGAGATCGTGAACGTAGTGCTGAAGCGCGCGCAGAACAACGTCAACGCCGTCCTGCGGGCCCATGATCCCGAGCCAGACGGCGAGGTGGCCCGAGCTCGGCCGGTGGGTCGGATCGGAGCAGACGGGTCGCATCCTCGCGGTGTCGGGACCGCTGCGGACCACCGTGGTGCGCTCCCGCGGCACGCCACCACGGCCGGTCGCGACCGCTCGGTAGGACTCGTTGGTGCTCACCACGTGGTCGGCGGCGCGGAAGGTCCGGTGCTCCAGCCACAACAACGTGCGCAGCAGCAACCGACCGCGCGGACCGCTGGGCTCGCCGAACCGCGAGACGAACACCTCGGGGTTCAGGTCGTGGTGGTCGAACAGGAAGCGCACCCGGCCCCTGCTGGCCGCTCGCCACAGCAGGGCGAGCAGCCAGTACGTGTCCGGGGGGTTGCAGGCTTGCAGGACGGAGATGCGCGCCCGGTGGTTGACCACGGCGCTGAGCAGTGCGGTACGGATCCAGCAGTAGCCGAACTCGAGGGCGTACCCGGCGAGGCCGTGCGCCTCGGGTGCCGGACGGTACTTGTGCACGTGCACGCCCTCGAGCTTCTCGTAGGAGCGGTCACCGGGGCCCTTGGGGCAGATGACCGACACCTCGTAACCGGCGGAGATGAGCGCGAGGCACTCCAACCACACCCTCCGGTCCAGAGGAACGGGCAGGTTCTGGACGATGACGAGAACGTGCGGCGGCGCATCTTGGTCGCCGACCCCGCGGCCGATGTCCTGCCCGTTCTGCCGTCGACGACCGGTCATGACGCCTCCTCCTGGGAGTAGCCGTCACGAACCTTTGCCCCGTGATGGCGACCACAGTATGTGACAAAGGTCACTCGTTGTCATCATGTTCCGGCAAAGTTCACCCCATCACCTGGATCGGGAGAGGTTGAGTGATTAGGTCGTGGCGCAATGCTCACTCTGGGTAGCGGTTGTGATACTGCTTCGCGCCCCCGGCCAGCTCACGACCGGAGAGCGACGACCTCTTCTCGGAGCACCCGCCAGTGCGCGGCTAGGAGACCGAGCACCACGAAGGTCACCGCACGACTGGTCGAGAAGCTCAGCGCGTCGTAGGTGAGCCAGGCGGACACGCTCACCGCGAGGCTGGCCAGCAGCGCGACGGCGAGACCAGCCTCGTCGGACGCATCCACCCGGTGGGCTGTCCGAACGGTCGACAGCCCCAGACCGATACCGGTGAGAAACAGGGCCGCGAGGGCCAGCAGCCCCAGCGCGCCGGTCTCCACCGCACTCAGCAACACCTGGTTGTCGAGGAAGGTGTAGCGCTGCGGCAAGAAGGTGCCGAACCCGCGGCCGAGAAACGGACGTTGTTCCACCAGCTTCACGGCCGTCGCGCGGCCCGCGGCCCGGGACAGCAGGCTCGGGTCCTGAGCCGGGGTGAACAAGTACGAGCGCAGGGTTCCCAGCAGGCCCGGGATCGCCAGGCGCATCGCCACCAGGCCCGCTGAACCGATGACCAACACCTGTATGCGCCTGCGCCACGACCAGCTGGGCAGCATCACCAGCAGGCCCACCAGCAGGCCGAGCACACCGGTGCGGGACACCGTCATCGGGATGGCTACCGCGACCAGCCCGACCGCCAGCCACCACCAGCTGCGCGCCCTGCCGGTGCTGGTGAACGCAACCCACAGCGTGAGCGGCAACGCCATCGCGAGCACGACCGACAGCTCGATCGGGTGCGCGGTGGTGCTGACGATCCGGACGAAGCCCGCCCGGTCGGCCGCGTAGTCCGACGGTATGAAGGTGAACCCGGGCAGACGGAGGATCGAGGTGGGGTCGATACCAGTTCCGTAGGTCAGGATCCCCAGGCCCGCGACCGCGGCGCCACCACCAGCGAGAGCCCGCACCACGCGGGCCACCGCAGCCCTGGTGTGCACCACGTCGGCCGCCAGCAAGGCCAGCCCGAGCAGAGAGACCATCGTCACGAGCCCTCGGTCCGCAGCCTTCGACTCGAGCTGGTCGTGCGGGCGATATCCGGTAGCGACGTAGCTGAGCAGCACCGAGACCAGCACGGCCAGCAGCGCCCACCGCAGGGGGTGCCGCCGCACCGCCATCCAGGGCCGGCGGAGCGCAGCTCCCAGCGACCACACCCCGAACGACAGGAGTCCGAGCAGGGCCGCGGGCGTTCCCGCGGCGCCCAGAGGGGCGAAGCGGTAGCGGGCCGGCAGCAGCAGCACGAGCAGGACGGCAACCACCAGCAGGTCGAGCGCAGCAAACCGGCGCAGCGCGAGCACGCTGACGACACCGGACAGGACCACGGTTGCGACGGCTGGAGCCGGGCCGAGCCGCAAGGTCAGCACGGCGGCCAGGGCAATGAGCCCGGCGGCCGCGACGACCACCGCGGTGGCAGGGAACAGCCCTCGCGCCGGCCTTCGTGCGGTACTTACCACGTCAGGAACGGGCGCTGCTGGTGGTCACCGGGGGTCGATCGAACTCCTCGTCACCTTCGTCGGCCAGGCCACCGGCCCCGGGGCCCGCTTCGTCTGCCCTGCGTGTGGCCGGGTCCCTCGATCTCCGCAGCCGCTCCAACGCGACCACCGCGACCATCGCCACCAGGACCCCGATGACCAGGACGACACCGACCAGCTTCGCGCGACTCGAAGTGAGCTGCACCGGCACTGTCGCCGCGGTCAGGTCGGTGGCGGTGAGCAACGTGTTCCTCGGGGCACCTGCGATGAGCTGGCGGTCGCGGAGCTCGCGTCCGATCTGCGTGCTCACCACCGCGAGGTCGGCGCGGGCACTCTCCGCGACCGGGTTGTCCGCCACCAGGGACAGCACCACACCCCCGCCGTAGGCGACGGCTACCTCGACCGTCGTGTCACTGGTAACGCCCTGCCGCGCCAGCTGGTCGACGAACTCTTCGCTGCTGGCCACCCTCGCGATCGCCGAGGCGGCCACCTGTGCTGCCTGCACACCGATATTTTGGTAGGGGTTGATGAGCAGAGGCTTGCCGTTGGGCCCCTGCACCGTGTTGGGCGTGAGCACGACCATGGACGCTGAGGACTCGTAGGACGTCGCCACGCTGACCCACACCGCCCAGCCCGCTGCTCCGGTGGCGGCCAGCAGGACCACCAGGACGATGAAGTGTCGGCGCAGGGCGCCAAGGACGTCCACAGGGCTCACGAGGGGCTCCTCCCCAGCCTGGAGCGGCTAGACCCGGGTTAGCGGTGACGTAGATCTCACCGACACTACCCCCAGGCACCTTGTGACCGATCAGGTTTCATCACGGCCAGCAGATGCTCCGCGCGCGCCTCCCACGACTCCGCGGCGACGCTGGCCCGCCGGGCGTCATCCTTGCCGTCCGGCTCGTCGAGGGCGGCACGGACC
>JBDTDI010000059.1:0-12235 GCA_039923155.1 Mycobacteriaceae bacterium
AGTCCGCCTCGAAAGCCCTGGTGTTCCTGCCCATGGCCGTCTCGTTCGTCGGGGCGTCGATCATCTGGAAGTTCGTCTACGCCTACCGCCCCGACCAGGCAAACGTGAAGCAGATCGGGCTGCTGAACCAGATTCTCGTGTGGCTGGGTCGCAGCCCGGTGAACTGGCTCATCGGCTCACCGTTGAACACGCTGCTGCTCATCGTGATCATGATCTGGATCCAGGCCGGGTTCGCCATGACCATCCTGTCGGCCGCGATCAAGGCCATCCCCGGCGACATCATCGAGGCCGCCCGTCTGGACGGCGTCAACTCGGTGAGCATGTTCCGTTTCGTCACCCTGCCGAGCATCCGACCGGCGGTGGTGGTCGTGCTGACCACGATCGGCATCGCCACCCTGAAGGTGTTCGACATCGTGCGCACGGTGACCGGCGGGCGGTTCGGCACCAGCGTGGTGGCCAACGAGTTCTACAGCCAGACCTTCAGCGCCTCCAACCAGGGTCTCGGCTCCGCCCTCGCCGTGGTCCTGTTCGTGCTCGTGATCCCCATCGTCGTCTACAACATCCGTCAGCTGCGCGCCTCGGAGGCCCGATGAGCACCACCACGCCCCCCCTCGTCGCCCTCGCCGAGGTACCACCGACCGACACCGAGCACGGTGTCGCCGAGAGCGCGGCCAAGCGACTGTCACGGCCGTGGGCCACGCTCGCGGCGCTGGTCATCGCCGTGCTCTGGACCATCCCCTCCTTCGGGCTGCTGGTCTCCTCCTTCCGCCCGGAGCGTCAGACCAAGACCACCGGCTGGTGGACCTTCTTCGCCAATCCTGAGGTCACCCTGGACAACTACAAGCAGGTGATCGACAACCGGGGCTCCGCCGGGTTGGGCGGCTACTTCATCAACTCGATCGTCATCGTCGTCCCCTGCGTGATCATTCCGTTGACGCTCGCGCTGATGGCCGCCTACGCCCTGGCCTGGGTGGAGTTCCCGTTCCGCAACACCCTGTTCGTGGCCATCTTCGCGCTGCAGATCGTCCCCATCCAGGTCACGCTGCTGCCCCTGCTGAAGATCTACGTCAGCGGCGGCCTGGTCGGCTTCCCTGCCATCTGGATCTCGCACAGCCTCTTCGCCCTGCCGCTGGCCATCTTCCTGCTGCACAACTTCATGCGGGAGCTGCCGGCCGAGCTCATCGAGGCGGCGCGGGTGGACGGGGCCGGGCACGTCAAGATCTTCACCGCGGTGCTGCTGCCGCTGCTCAAGCCGGCCATCGCCGCGTTCTCCATCTTCCAGTTCCTCTGGGTCTGGAACGACCTGCTCGTCGGCCTGGTCTTCGCCGGTGGCCCGATCAAGCAGCCGATCACGGTGGGCCTGGCCAACCTGTCGGGCACCTACGGCACGGCCTGGCACCTGCTCTCGGCCGGGGCGTTCGTGTCGATCATCGTGCCGGTGATCGTGTTCCTGTCGCTGCAGCGATACTTCGTGCGGGGCCTGCTGGCCGGCGGTCTGAAGGGGTAGCCGACGACAGGTGGGGGTTCGAGGGAAAGACAGGAGCATCACAGCGTGCCCACCATCCACGACGTCGCCAGCGCCGCCGGCGTCTCCATCGCCACGGTGTCGCGCGCGCTGCGGGGCCTCGACCGCGTCAACCCCGTCACCCGCGCCCGGGTTCTCGCGGCGGCGACAGAGCTGGGGTACGTGCCCAGCTCGGCCGCGGCGAGCCTGGCCAGCGGCCGCACCACCACCGTCGGGGTGATCGTTCCGCACGTCACCCGCTGGTACTTCGCCAACGTGGTGCAGGGAGCTCAGGAACTGTGCCGCGCACGGGGCTACGACCTGCTGCTCTACGGCCTCGGTGAGCGTGACGACCTGGGCAGGCGCCTCACGGCCATCGCCGCGGTGCACAAGAGGGTCGACGCCGTGCTGGTGCTGAACCTGCCCCTGGACGGGCCGGAGGTGTCGCTGCTGCGGAGCCTGTCCGTGCCGGTGGTGCTGGTCGGGACCCGGGTGGAGGGCCTGGGCAGCGTGTGCATCGACGACGTCGACGTGGCCCGCACCGCGGTCGAGCACCTGCTGGGCCTCGGGCACACCCGGATCGCGCACATGGGGGGCCTGTCGCAGGACCGGTTCCACTTCCCCACCCCGCGCAACCGGCTGGCGGGTTACCAGCAGACGCTGCGCAGCGCCGGGATCGAGCCCGACCCGGCGCTGGACGTCGACGGGGGCTGGTCCATCCGGGGGGGCTCGGCCGCGATGGACACGCTGCTGGCGCTGCCGCTGGGCCGCCGACCGACGGCGGTGTTCGCCAGCTCCGACGAGATGGCGATGGGCGCGCTGTCCTCGCTGCGCCGCCACGGAGTGCCGGTACCCGCCGAGCTGTCCGTCGTGGGGGTCGACGACCACGAGATGGCCGAGTTCGTCGACCTCACCACGGTGGCCCAACCCGTCGCCCTCCAGGGGCGGATGGCGGCCGAGATCCTGCTGGACGAGCTGACCGGGTCGACCCCACCCGGAGCTGTGCCAGCCCTCGGGGTCAGCACCCAGCTGATCGTCAGGGGCAGCACCGGGCCGGTGTCGACCCGCGCGGCTCAGCCCGCCCGGACCTTGGCCACGCCCTTGGTGAGCAGCTCCTGCAGCAGTGCCAGGTCCAGCTTGGACCCGCTGATGGACGTGGCCGCAACCGTCACCTGAACACTGCGGACCTCGGCGATGTAGCTGACCACCTCGATCGAGCGTGACTGCCCGGACGCGCTGAGCGTCGTCGTCACCCGGACCGCGGCGGAGGCGTCCGCGTCCACCTCGGGCTTGTCGAGCAGCGCGACCGTGGCCTGCGCGGGACCGGTCTGCGGACTGGTGACGGTGAACGACGCGCACTTGCGGGCCACGTCGGACAGGGTCGAGATCGGCTTGCCCCCGGTCGTCACCGTCTCGACCAGGATGACCCCGCTCGACTTGTCGACGGCCGCCGCCACACCGGCGTTGGCCAGGTCCGCGCCGGCGGTGGATGAGGCGCTGGTGGCGCAGGCCGGCGGGTCGTAGGTGGCTCCTGCCCCCAGCGCGCCCGCGGCCGCGGCGGCGACGTCGCTGGGGTTGACCGGCTGGTACACGAACGGGGGCGCAAAATCCGGCGCCGACAGGGCGAGGCCGGCCAGCTTGCCGGGGGCCTGCCCCGCCGGGCTCGACGGTGCTGGCGCCGACGACGGTGCTGACGCCGACGACGGCGCGGACCCGGTCGAGGTGGGTGCGGGCACCGAGGCGGAGCTGGGCTGGCCCGCGGTGGCCGTCCCGTCCTTCGTCGACGAGCACGCCGTGAGCAGGACCGCGCCGGCCAGCAGGACACCGATCTGGGCGGCGCGGGAGCGGGACGTGACGGTGGTGCGGGGCATCGTGTCTCCTCGTTCGGAGCGGGATCGGACGAATCCTGCCAGAACGGGCTCAGCCGGCGGCGGTGATCCACTCCTGCAGGTGCGGGGCCTCGGTACCGATCGTGGTGGCGTCCCCGTGACCGGTGTGCACCGCGGTCTCGGGCGGCAGCGTCAGCAGCCGCTCCCGGATGGAGCTGATGATGGTGTCGAAGCTCGAGAACGACCGTCCCGTGGCGCCCGGGCCCCCGGCGAACAACGTGTCCCCGGTGAACACCACCCCGAGGTCGGGCACGTGGAGGCAGGTGCTGCCCGGGGAGTGACCCGGGGTGTGCACCGCCACCACCTCGGTGCCGGCCACCGCGATCCGCTGGGCGTCGTGCAGCGGTGCGTGACCCACCCCGGGGTGCGTCATCTCCCACAGCACGTCGTCGGCCGGGTGCAGCAGCACCGGGGCGTCGAAGGTCTCCCCCAGCTCCGGCGCCACCGTCACGTGGTCGTCGTGGCCGTGGGTGCAGACCACCGCGACCACCCGGCGTCCCGCCACGGCGTCGACGATCGGGGCTGCCGTGTGCGCGGCGTCGACGATGAGCACCTCGTCGTCGTCACCGACCAGCCAGACGTTGTTGTCCACGTCCCAGGTGCCGCCGTCCAGGCTGAACGTGCCGGAGGTGACCACCCGCTGGACGCGGAGCTCACCGGCCATCAGGTGTCCCGCCGAGCACCACGACCGAGCGCAGCACTCCGCCGGCGTGCATGGTCTCGAAGGCCGCCTCGACGTCCTCGAGCCCGATCCGTTCGGTGACGAAGCGCTCAAGTGGCAGCCGGCCCTGCTGCCAGAGGTCCACCAGCATCGGGAAGTCCCGCTCGGGCAGGCAGTCGCCGTACCAGGACGACTTGACCGCGCCGCCTCGGCTGAAGAAGTCGACCAGCGGCATCTCGACGGTCATGTCCGGGGTGGGCACCCCGACGAGCACCACCGTGCCGGCCAGGTCACGAGCGTAGAACGCCGCCTTCCAGGTCTCCGGGCGTCCGACCGCGTCGATGACCACGTCGGCCCCGTTGCCGCCGGTGAGCTCCTGCACGGCCTCGACCAGGTCCGCCTCGGCGCTGTTCACGACGTGTGTGGCCCCGAAGTCACGGGCCCACTCCAGCTTCTGCGGGTCACGGTCGACCGCGATGATCGTGGTGGCTCCGGCGAGTCGGGCACCGGCAATGGCCGCGTCACCGACCCCGCCGCACCCGATGACGGCGACCGAGCTGCCCCGGGAGATCCCGCCGGTGTTCATGGCGGCCCCGAGGCCCGCCATCACCCCACAACCCAGCAGGCCGACCACAGCCGGGTCGGCAGACGGGTCGACCTTCGTGCACTGGCCCTCGTGGACCAGGGTCTTGTCGGCGAACGCGCCGATGCCCAGCGCCGGGGTCAGCTCGGTCCCGTCCTGAAGGGTCATCCGCTGGGTGGCGTTGTGGGTGGAGAAGCAGTACCACGGCTCGCCCCGCCGGCACGCTCGGCAGTCTCCGCACACCGCGCGCCAGTTCAGGACCACGAAGTCGCCGACCTGAACGTGGGTGACGTCGGCCCCGACGGCCTCGACCACGCCGGCGGCCTCGTGCCCGAGCAGGAACGGGTAGTCGTCGTTGATCCCGCCGTCGCGGTAGGTCAGGTCGGTGTGGCACACCCCGCAGGCCTGGATGTCCACCACCACCTCCCCGGTACCGGGGTCGGGCACGGTCACGGTCACGGTCTCCACCGGGGCGCCCTTGCTTCGGGCGATCACCCCACGAACTTCTTGCGGCACTGGGTCCACCTCTCCTCGCTCGACCCTGGACGCCGCGGCGGGCTCGGCGGCTGGCCACCAGGGTATCCAGGACGGACCGCCCTCCGTCACACGCCGGTAACGTGCGCGCGCCACACTCCTGTTCCATGGCCCAGACCGCGCCCTCGACGCCGCCCCCTACCATGGCGGCGAACGCCCTCACCGACCCACGAGCCGAGGCGGCCCTGGCCTCCTACGGTGATCGGGCGGTGGCCCTGGAACCGGGTGGGGTGGAGTGGATCCCGGACGCCGCCCGGCACGGCCGCCCGCGGCAGATGTTCTGGACCTGGACCTCGCCGAACCTGGAGTTCGCGACCGTCGCGGTGGGCATCCTGGGTCCGCTGTACTGGGGGTTGTCCCTCACCCAGGCGGTGCTGGCGATCGTGGCGGGCACTGCGCTGGGTTCGCTCAGCCACGGGGTGCTGTCCACCTGGGGCCCGAGGGCGGGGTTGAGCCAGATGGTGCTCAGCCGCAGCGCGTTCGGCTTCCTGGGCAACATCCTGCCGGCCGGGTTGAACTCCGTCGTGGCCGGTGTGGGTTGGTTCGCGGTCAACAGCATCAGCGGGGCGCTGGCCCTGGCCGCTCTGGTGCCGGCGGTGCCCCGCGGGGTGTGGCTGGTGGTGGTGGTCGCCGTGCAGCTGGGGGTGGCCCTGGCTGGGCACAACCTGGTGCACGCCTTCGAGCGGCTCGTCTTCCCGGTGCTCGCCGTCATCTTCGCGGTGGCCGTGGTCATCGTGTTCAGCAAGTCCCACCCGTCGGCGCCCGGTACCGGCGGCCTGCCCACCTCGGGCGGCTTTCTGCTGGCGATGGGCGCCTCCTTCGGCTATGCCGCCGGGTGGAACCCGTACGCCAGCGACTACACCCGCTACCTGCCCGCGAGCACCCCGCGGCGGCGGGTGGGGCTCTACGCAGCGCTCGGCATCTTCGTCTCCTGCGTGGTCCTGGAGTCTGCCGGCGCAGCCATGGTCAGCGCAGTCGGTGCCAAGGCCGGCGTGGACCCTGGGGTGTTCACCGGGCTGCTGCCGACCTGGCTGGGCAAGCTGACCCTGCTGGGCATCGCGGTCGGGGCGGTGGCCGCCAACGCGCTGAACGTGTACTCCGGTTCGTTGTCGTTCATGGCTCTGGGGGTGCGCCTGCCCACCGGCAGTGGCCGCGCCGTGGTGGCCGCCGTGTTCGGGCTGCTCGGACTTGCCGTCGCGTTCGCCGGCCTCGGCAACGCCGGGGCGAGCTTCGAGGCCTTCCTGCTGGTCATCGCGTACTGGATCGGGCCCTGGCTCGGGGTGGTGTTCGCCGACCGGTTCCTGCGTCGGGGTGCGCGCACCCCGGACCTGCTGGGCGACCGCACCTACACCTGCTGGGCCGGCCCCGTCGCCATGGTCTTCGGCATGGTCGTCTCGATCGTGCTGTTCTCCAACCAGACGAACTTCGTCGGTCTGGTTGCCACCCACGTGCCCGCGCTCGGTGACATCGCCTTCGAGGTGGGCTTCGTCCTCGCCGCCGCCGCCTACGCCGTGGGTCTGCGGTTGCTCCCGCCTCGCAGCGCCACCGGCCTCGTGCCGCTGACGGCGGTCTGACGTGGACCCACGGGACATGCTCGCCGTCGCGGTCGGGCAGGCGCGCACCGGGCTCGCCGAGGGCGGGATCCCCATCGGGGCGGCCCTGTTCGACGCTGACGGTGTGCTGCTGGGCGCCGGGCACAACCGTCGGGTGCAGGACGACGACCCGTCGATGCACGCGGAGACCGCCGCCTTCCGGGCGGCGGGCCGTCAGCGCAGCTACCGGGGCACCACGATGGTGACCACACTGTCACCGTGCTGGTTCTGCTCGGGCCTGGTGCGCCAGTTCGGCATCGGTGCAGTGATCATCGGCGAGGCGCGGACCTTTCACGGTGGGCACGACTGGCTCGCCGAGCACGGAGTGGCGGTGACCGTCCTCGACGACGCCGGGTGTGCGGCGATGATGACGGAGTTCATCGCCGCCGCGCCGCAGCTGTGGAACGAGGACATCGGGGTCGACTGACGGTGAACGATCCTCGGGCGGGCGCTGACCGACGTTCTGCACCATGCGGTACCCACCCTCCGAGGTCTGCTCGAGATGGACGCCGGCAATTGTCGTTTTCGTGCGGTCCTCGAGCTCGACCCCGATGAGCGGGGTCCGTCGTCTCCGCAGCGGTGTTCCGTTGCTCAAACCGCCTCCACCCGCCAGGCTTGGCCCCATGTCGGCGAACGAGTACGACCTGGTGGTGGTGGGTTCAGGCCCTGGCGGGCAGAAGTCCGCCATCGCGGCGGCGAAGCTGGGCAAGCGCGTGGCCATCGTCGAGAAGGGTCAGATGCTGGGCGGGGTGTGCACCAACACGGGCACCATCCCGTCGAAGACGCTGCGCGAGGCCGTGCTCTACCTGACGGGGGTCAACCAGCGGGAGATGTACGGGGCCAGCTACCGGGTGAAGTCCGACATCACCGTGGCCGACCTGCTGGCCCGCACCACGCACGTCATCGGACGCGAGATCGAGGTGGTGCGGGCCCAGCTGATGCGCAACCGCGTCGAGCTGTTCACCGGCACCGCCACCTTCGTCGACCCGCACACCGTCGCGGTCGAGACCGCCCTGCACGCCGAGCGGGTCACCCTGTCCGGAAGTCACATCGTCCTGGCGACGGGAACCTCGCCGGCCCGCCCAGCGGGCGTCGCCTTCGACGAGAAGCGGGTGCTCGACTCCGACGGCATCCTCAACCTCGAGAAGATCCCCACCACGATGGTCGTCGTCGGCGCCGGGGTGATCGGCATCGAGTACGCGTCCATGTTCGCCGCCCTCGGCACCCGGGTGACGGTGGTCGAGAAGCGGGACACCATGCTCGAGTTCTGCGACTCCGAGATTGTGGAGAGCCTCAAGTTCCACCTGCGCGACTCCTCGGTGACGTTCCGCTTCGGGGAAGAGGTGACCGAGGTGGCCGTGGGCGCCAAGGGCACCGTGACCACCCTCGCCAGCGGCAAGCGCATTCCCGCTGAGACCGTCATGTACTCCGCAGGGCGCCAGGGCGTGACCGAGTCCCTCAACCTGGGTGCCGCCGGGCTGGAAGCGGACCAGCGGGGCCGCATCTCGGTCGACGAGCACTACCGCACGAGCGTCGGGCACATCTACGCCGTCGGGGACGTCATCGGCTTCCCGGCCCTGGCGTCGACCTCCATGGACCAGGGTCGGCTCGCCGCCTACCACGCCTTCGGCGAGCCGACCCGCAACATGGAGGCCCTGCAGCCGATCGGCATCTACTCCATCCCCGAGGTGTCCTACGTGGGGCGCACCGAGGTGGAGCTGACCGGCGACGCGGTGCCCTACGAGGTCGGTACGTCCCGCTACCGCGAGCTCGCCAGGGGCCAGATCACCGGCGACTCCTACGGGATGCTCAAGCTGCTGGTGTCAACCGAGGACCGCACAATCCTGGGGGTTCACATCTTCGGGACCTCGGCCACCGACCTGGTGCACATCGGGCAGGCGGTGATGGGTTGCGGCGGGACCGTGGACTACCTGGTGGACACGGTGTTCAACTACCCCACGCTGTCGGAGGCGTACAAGGTGGCCGCGCTCGACGCCACGAACAAGATCCGCGCCCTCGACGCGTTCGCCGTGTGACGCAGCTCAGCCCCGACCGCGGCGCAGGGCCTCGCGCAGCGGAGGCACCTCCACGCCTTCGCCCGCGAGCACCCGCCGGGCCTTGACCCGGGTGGCGAGGATCCCGACCAGGGCCAGTGCCCACACCGGGAACTGCACCAACCAGGCGAGCCGGAAGGCGCCCGGGGTGTAGCCCCCGGCTGCGCCGAGCACCAGTCCGATCGCCAGCACCACCACCACCGCGGCCATGAAGCCCCCCACGTTGACCATGCCCTGCGCGGTGCCCATCCGGTGGCTGGGGTTGAACGTGCGGGCGTAGTCGAAGCCGATGAGCGAGCCCGGCCCGCCCACGGCGAGCACCAGCACGAGCACCACCAGCAGCCAGGTCGGAGCCGGCGCGGGGACGGCCAGCACCACGGCCCACGTGGCAGCGGTCACCACGAGGATGGTCAGCACCAGCCAGGACCGGCGCAGCGGGTGCCGGGCCGTGAGCTCCCCGATGACCGGGCCCGCCACGATGCCGGCCCCCACGAGCACCGTGAGCAGCACGCTGGCCTCGGTTGCGCTGCGCCCCTGCCCGGAGACGAGGTACGGCACGCCCCACAGCAGCGCGAAGACCGTGCCGGAGAACTGGGTGCCGAGGTGGGTGAAGAAGCCCAGCCGGGTCCCCGGGTGCGCCCACGCCGCCCGGACCAGCGCAGGTACGGCACCCGGGCGCAGGTCGGCCGGCGGCGGGCGCGCTCCGGGTGGGGCGTCGCGCACGGCGGCCGTCACCACGACGACGACGAGCACGCCGAGCGCCGCGGCCGCCAGGTAGGCGCTCTCCCACCCGGGTCCGTGCAGCAGCGCCACGAGGGGAATCGCGGACAGCACCTGGCCGAGCTGACCGAGGATGCCGGTCAGCTGGGTGACCACCGGCACCTGTCGGGCCGGGAACCAGGCCCCGACCAGGCGCAGCACGGAGATGAAGGTCAGGGCGTCGCCGGCGCCGACCAGCACCCGCGCGAGGTAGGCCCAGCCGATGGAGACGGTGACCGCGATCAGCAGCTGTCCGGCGGCCATCACCAGGGCGCCCACCGCGAGCAGGCGCCGGCTGCCGAAGCGGTCCAGCAGCACCCCGACGGGGACCTGCAACCCGGCGTACACCACCAGCTGCAGCACGACGAAGCCGGACAGGGTGCCCGGGCTCGCCCCGAAGCGGTGAGCGGCGTCGAGGCCGGACACGCCGAACGACGTGCGGTTGAGCACGGCGACGACGTAGGCGAGCACGCCGACCCCCCAAACCAGCCACGCCCGCGAGCTCGGGACGGGGGCGGGGGGTGTCGAGCTCACGGTGAGAGGGTAGCGACGTGGGGTCCCGTGGTTGACCGAAGGCCGACCGGCCCCTGCGGTCGACCCGCGTAGGTTCGGCCCATGGTCACCGAGATTGCCGACATTACCGTCCACGCCGGTTCCGTCGCCGAGTTCCCCGCCGCGTTCGAGCGCGGAGCAGCGCACCTGCGCGCGTCGCCGGGGTTCGTCTCCGCCCGGTTGACCCGCAGTATCGAGTCGCCGCAGCGGTTCGTGCTGCTGGTGGAGTGGGAGAGCCTGGCGGCCCACACCGAGGGGTTCCGGTCCTCCCCTGCGTTCGCAGCCTGGCGGGGCGAGGTGGGGCCCCACTTCGACGGCGCACCGGTGGTGGAGCACCTGCTGGACGTGCACGCGGTCTCCGCCCAGGACTGACCGGGGGCCGACTCGGGCCCGCTGCCCTAACGTTGGACCCGTGCCCCCCCGATTCCCCAGGCGCTCACGGCGTCTGCTGCTCGTGCTTGCCGTCGTCGCCGCCCTCGTCGCCGGGGTGTCCGTGGTGGCGGCGACCCGCAGCTCCGGGCCGGCTCCCGTCGCCGAGCGCAACCTGATGATCCCGGTTCCGAGCGCGCCGGGGGCGAAGACGACGATCACCCTCGACGCCACGATCTACACCCCCGCGGTGACCCCGGCCCCAGCGGTGCTGCTGGCCCACGGCTTCGGTGGGACCAAGGACTCCGTCGCCGCGCAGGCGCGCACCCTCGCCGGCGACGGGTTCGTGGTGCTGGCGTGGAGCGCGCGCGGCTTCGGTCGCAGCGCCGGCGAGATCGGCATCAACGCTCCCGACGGCGAGGTCGCCGACGCCCGGGCGCTGGTGGACTACCTGGCCACGCAGAAGCAGGTACGCCTCGACGCACCCGGCGACCCCCGGGTCGGGGTGGCCGGTGGGTCCTACGGCGGTGCGCTGGCGCTGTCGCTCGCTGGTACGGATCCCCGCATCGACGCCGACGCGGCCGCAATCACCTGGAACGACCTCGGTCAGGCCCTGCTGCCGGACCAGGCCGGACCTACCGCCCCCGCCGCCCGCACCCCGGCCGCGGGGACCACCGGAGCAGACGGGGTGCTCAAGCGCAGCTGGGCCGGGATCTTCTTCGCCGCCGGCGCCTCACCGACCGGGGTGTGCGGGCGCTTCACCCCCGCCGTCTGTCAGGGCTACCTGGCTGCGAGCGTGTCTGGTGCACCCACTCCGGCGCTGCTGGCCCTGCTCAAGGCGCACTCGCCCGTGGCGACCAACGCGGGCATCAAGGCCCCCACCCTGCTCCTGCAGGGTGAGGCCGACACGCTGTTCGGGCTGGACCAGGCCGACGCCAACGCGCGCGAGATCGCCAAGGCCGGTGCCCCCGTGCGGGTCAGCTGGTTCTCCGGCGGTCACGACGCGGGGGGGACCAACGCCGACGCCGACGCGCAGGTCGCCGACTTCCTGCGCTTCCACCTGCTCGGGCAGGGAACCGACCCGGGCACCGGGTTCCGCTACGAGGTCGCCGGTTCGGTGAGCACCCGCGGCACGGTGCGCACCCGCGCCGTGGAGGCGCCCCGCTACCCCGGCCTGGCCGGCGACCCCACCCCCACCACCGACCTCGCCCTCACCGGCGGCCCGCAGACCATCGCCCGACCGCCCGGCGCGTCGCCCTCGGCGATCAGCACCGTCCCCGGCATCGGTGCCGCCCTCGGGGGGCTGGCCAGCTCGGCGCTGACCGGGCTGGCGACGTTCGACGTGCCCGGACAGGTTGCCCGCTTCTCCACCGCACCCCTGGCGGAGCGGTTGACCGTCACCGGTGCGTCGCGGGTCGCCCTGACCGTGCGTGCGGTGGGCGGCGGGGCCGCCGGGGCTCCCGCGGTCCTGTTCGCCAAGCTCTACGACGTCTCCCCCGACGGCACCCGTACCCTGCCCGGCGGCGGCGTGTCCGCCTTCCGGGTGCCGGTGGGTGACCAGACGACCGTCCAGGTGACGCTGCCGGGGATCGTGCACCCGGTGGAGGCAGGACACACCCTGCAGCTCGCGGTGACCACCACCGACCAGGCCTACGCGGTTCCCCTGACGCCGGCTGCCTACCAGGTTGGTCTCGCGGGGGCCACGCTGGCCCTGCCCCTCGTGGGCGGCAACGACGTG
>JBDTDI010000060.1:0-4391 GCA_039923155.1 Mycobacteriaceae bacterium
GCTGGTGGTCCTCGCCGCGGCCACCGTGTCGGGCCGGGCGGCGGTGGGCACGGCGATCTACTCGGTGACGGTGTCGGCGTTGTTCGGGATCAGTGCGCTCTACCACCGCCGCACCTGGGTGACCACGGCGGGCCGCAGACGGATGAAGCGCGCGGACCACTCGATGATCTTCGTGTTCATCGCCGGCAGCTACACGCCGTTCGCGCTGCTGGCCATGCCCGAGCGCACGGGTGACGTCGTCCTGGCGGTCGTCTGGGTGGGCGCCGCCCTGGGGGTGCTGCTCAAGACCAGCTGGCCCGAGGCCCCCCGGTGGCTGGGGGTGCCCCTGTACCTGGCGCTGGGCTGGGTCGCGGTGTTCGTGCTGCCCGACCTGTTGCACACCGCCGGGGTGGCGGCCCTGGTGCTGCTGCTGGTGGGCGGGGCGTTCTACTCCCTCGGCGGGTTGGCCTACGGCATCCGACGCCCCGACCCCTGGCCGGCGACCTTCGGGTACCACGAGGTGTTCCACGCCGCGACGGTCCTGGCCGCGGTGTGCCACTACGTCGCGATCTGGCTCACGATCTACTCCTGAGCCCGCTCAGGCCCAGTGCCGCAGCACCCGTCGCTCGAGCAGACCCAGCAGCCCGTCGGTCAGCTTGCCGAGCAGCGCCAGCAGGATGATGGCCAGGAACAGGATGTCGGTGCGACCGGTGTTCTGGCTGTTGATGAGCAGGAAGCCCAGGCCGATCGAGGAGGCGATGAGCTCGGCCGCCACCAGGAACAGCCACCCCTGCGCCAGTCCCAGTCGCAGGCCCGCCAGGGTGCCGGGCGCCACGGCCGGCAGCTGCACCTGCAGGAACAGGCCCACGCCGTGACGCCCGTTCGCCCGCCCCACCTCGACGAGGTGTGCGTCCACGTGTCCCAGTGCCGCAGACACCGTCGTGTACACGGGGAAGAAGACCCCGATCGCGACCAAGGTGATCTTGGGGGTCTCCCCGATGCCCAGCCACAGCAGCAGCAGCGGCACCCACGCCAACGACGGCACTGCGCGCAGCGCCCCGATCGTGGGGCCGAGCACCGCGCGGGCGGGTCGGGACAGGCCCACGAGTCCACCGAGCACCAGCCCGGCCCCGGCCCCGGCGAGGAAGCCGAGGAACACCCGCTGGGTGCTGATGGCGACGTTGCGCCACAGCTCGTCGCGGCGCAGCAGCTCACCGAGCGCCGCCCCCACCGAGGCGGGGGTGGGCAGCTGGCTCTCCGAGAAGCGTCCCGAGGTGGCCAGCAGCTGCCACGCGCCGAGGATCAGGACCGGCAGCAGCAGCCCCAGCGCTCCCTGGATCAGCGTCGGCCGGGGTGAGGGTCGCCGCGGGGTGCCCAGCGGTGGCCGGGGCGCGTCCTCGGTCACCGCCCGGCCGCGGCGCTCCTGGGTGGCGGTCACGATCAGCGGCCCGTGGCCGGGGTGCCCGCGGCCTTCTCGGCGAAGGTCGGGGCGTAGAGCGAGTCCAGCGCGGTCCGCGCCTCGTCGGCGGAGCGCACCAGCCCGCCCTTCACCAGCAGGGGCAGGATCTTGGTGAGCACCGCGGTCTGTGCGGCGCCGGGCACCGGGTTGATGTCGAGGCGGGTGCGCTCACCCAGCTGACGCTGCGCAACGGCAGGCTGGATCTTCGCCGCGGTGGCCAGGATCTGGGCGGTCTTGTCCGGGTTCGCCTTGATCCACGCCCGGGCCCGCTCGTAGGTGTCGATGACGGTCTGCGCGTCCTGCGGGCGCTGGGCGAGGAAGCTCTCGTTGGCGTTGAGCAAGCCGTAGGAGTTGAACGCCAGGTTGCGGTAGATGAGCGCGGAGCCGGACTCGAGCTCGGTCTGGGCCATGAACGGGTCGAGCCCGGCCCACGCGTCCACGTCACCCCGTTCCAGCGCGGTCTTGCCGTCCGCGTGCTGCAGGTTGACGATCTGCACGTCGGAGGGGCTCAAGCCGGCGGTGGCCAAGGTCTGCAGCAGGAAGAAGTACGGATCGGTGCCCAGGGTGGCAGCGATCTTGCGGCCCTTGAGCTGGGCCACGTCGGTGATCGGTGAGCCCTTGGCCACCACGATGGCGGACCACTCGGGCTGGCTGTAGACGTCGACGACCTTCTGGGGGGATCCGTTGGCCCGGGCGAGCAGGGCCGGGGTGCCGGCGGTCGAGCCGAAGTCGACGACACCGGCGCGCAGGTTCTCGTTGGCCTTGTTGCTCCCGGCCGACAGCACCCAGGTGACCTTGGTCTTGGGCAGGGCCTGCTCCAGCCAGCCCTGGTCCTTGATCACCAGGCTCTCGGGGTTGTAGTAGGCGTAGTCGAGGTTCAGCGTCTTCGCGGAGGTGGTGCTTGCGGCGGGTTGCACTGCGCCGGTGGAGCTCTCTCCCGAGACGCAGCCGGCCAGCAGGCCGACGGCTGCGGTCAGGGCAGCGGCGCGGAGCAGCAGCGAGCGGGTTCGGGCGGTGGTCACAGGTGTTCTCCCTCGTGAGGTTCGGGCGGCCGGGGACAGGCCGGGACAGGCAGGAACGGGCGGGAAAGGGCGGGGTCAGGCGGGCACGTGCCGGGGCACGCCCAGCTCATCGAGCAGGACGGTGCGCAGTCGGGTCAGCTCGAGGTCACCGCGGTCGCGGGGACGTCGTCCCGGCACCCGCAGCGTGCTGCGCACGGCCACACCGGCTTCGGAACCGACGCGGGCATCGTCAGCAGGGCCGAGCACGACCACCCGATCGGCCAGCTGCAGCGCTTCGTCGACGTCGTGGGTCACCAGCAGCACGGTCGTTCCCGACCGACGCTGGAGCTCGTCGACCAGGTCCTGCATGCGCAGCCGGGTCAGCGCGTCCAGCGCGGCGAACGGTTCGTCGAGCAGCAGCACTCCAGGCTCGCGGACCAGGGCACGAGCCAGTGCGGCGCGCTGGGCCATCCCCCCGGACACCTCGCGCGGGCGGTGCCCGGCCGAGTCGCTGAGCCCGACGGCCGCGAGCCAGTGCTGCACCGCGGCGCGACCCGCAGCGCGCCCCGTGCCCTCCGGAAGCCCGAAGGCGACGTTGGCGGCGAGGCTTCGCCAGGGCAGCAGCCGAGGTTCCTGAAACACCACGGCCGCGCGGGACTCGATGCCGCGCACCGGCTTTCCGCCCACCCGAACCTCACCGCAGGTGGGGACGTCCAGCCCGGCGACCAGGCGCAGCAGGGTCGACTTTCCTGATCCTGATGCCCCCAGCAGGGCCACCGTCTCGCCGGGCTCGATCTCGAGGTGCACCTCGGCGAGCACGGTGCGGGCCCCGGCACCGCGGCCAAAGGTGCGGCCAACCCCGGACAGTCGGACGTCGAGCGCGGTGCTCATCGGTGGAAGGTGTTGCGGCAGAGAACATGAGTGTTCACACGAGCTCCAGTCAGGCTAGGTCCCCCGGGTACGACCGGGAGGCAGCGGCAACATCGGGGAGCGCCGGTAGCAGCGCCCAGACCGGGGTCAGCCGGAGAGGGAGAACAGGGGATCGAGCGCAGGACGTGCGAGCGCCTAGTAGCGACAGTCCACGTCGGCGACGGCGAGCACGTGCATGGCCAGCAGCACCAAGCAGTGCCGACGGGGGGTGACGACGGGGTCGTGGTGAGCCACTGAGACCACCGAGCCCTCTCTGACTGGGGCCGACGTCGGCCCGTGCTTGCGCCGGGGGATCGCCCGGAGCCTGGTCGTCACCCGGAGCACCCCGCCACGGAGGAGGGTTGCCGGCCAGCGAGCCGGGGCTTGACGCTGGCGCTCATGACCTGAGGCAGAAGAGTGGAGAGGATCGACGAGCGTGTCAAGTCCGGGTGGGACGCGATCGTGTCGCGGAAGGGTTCAACCTGCGGGGCGCACGGCCGATGGGTGACAGCAGAGCCGTTGACGGCAAACAGGTTTCACCACGAAGGCGCGGTGCCCAGCCAACCCTGAGGTTGACTGGCGCCACCGCGCCCCCGTTGCGTGCTCACGACGCGTCCGGGCCCTTGGCCCGCACCTCCTCGACGGTCTGCATCGCCTGACGCAGCTCGCCCAGCCAGTCCTGTGCGTGGTCGCCGACCAGGCGCACCGCCCAGGCGAGCGCCTCCGAGCGGGACCGCGCCACCCCGGACTCGACCAGGGTGTCGAGCACCTGCCGATCGGGTTGGCGCAGCCGCGTCATCACCGGCACCGAGATCGTGGTGAACACCTCCTCGGTGTCACCCAGACGCGCACCCCAGGCGACCTTGCGGCCGTAGCGGTGCTCGGCCTGCTGGGCGATCTCGATGCGGGTCTCGCGAGTCTCCTCGCGGAAGCGGCTGATCCGGCCCGCCTCCGCCGCGGCACGCGCGGCGTCGGTGTCGCCGGTGTCCTTGGCGTCGAGGCCCAGCGGGGTGAGCTCGCCGACCACCAGGATCTCCTCGCGG
>JBDTDI010000061.1:0-4642 GCA_039923155.1 Mycobacteriaceae bacterium
GCACCAGGGTCGCGCGCACGTGGCGCGCCCGCATGACAAAACCGCTCAGATCGTGTCCACCGAGCCGGAGTCCACCCGGTAGTTTCTGCCGTTGACGAAGCTGGCTTGCTCCAAGCACAGGAACGCGAGACGGGCCACCTCTATGGCCTCACACCTGCTCCGCTACCGAGTCCCTCCGGACCCCAACATCTCCAGGTCCAGACCCCCGACCCCCCCAGCTCGCGCAGGACCCCGACTACCCCGGAGCCGGCCCACGCCACGCTGGTTAATTTACCGGGCTGCTGGTCGTCGGGCTGGGTGTCACAGCGCGGCTGCCAAGGTGTTCAGGTGGGTGGCGAACCCGCCCGCGGCCCGACCTACCGTCCGGGTGGAGGTGTGCACCACCGGGTCTGCACTCCAGTGCACCACCAGCCCCGCCCCCATCGCCCGGTGCACGAGGTCCACGTCCTCGTGCAGCGCCAACCGGTGAAACCCGCCCAGAGCGGTGTACACGCTGCCCCGCACCCCCAGGTTCGCCCCGTGCACGTGACGGTGCCCGTCGGCCTGGGTGTACCCACTCTCGTAGACCTCACGCAGACCCACCGGGTGCTGTGACCACCCCCTGGTGCGCACCGTACCGACGAGCACGTCGACCCCCGCCGACGCGTGCGCCAGCTGCGCCCGCAGCCAGGTCGGTGACACCACGGTGTCGGCGTCGGTGCAGGCACACCACGTGGTGGGGCTCACCCCCGCCGCACCAAACCCCGCGGCCCGAGCGGCCCCCACGTTGCGGTGGGAGACGACCACGCTGCGCACACCCGGTCCGAGGACCGCCGCACTGCCGTCCGTGCACGAGTCCAGCACCACCACCACCCGCACCGGAACCGGCACGTGGCGGGCCGCGCGCGCCAGCGACCGCAAGCACCGGGGCAGCAGCCGCTCCTCGTCGTGGGCCGGCACCACGACCACCACCTCCGACACCGTGCTCACGCGGCGCGCCCCTCCGCGAGCAGCGCCAACCGCTTCAGGCTCTCCCGGTTGCGCGGCGCGACCACCACCCACTCCAGGGCAGACGGCATCCAGCGGCCGACGCCGGCACTCCCCGTCTCGTCGAGGGTGATTCGGCTCCCGGTGGTGGTGGGTGCCACAGTGATCTCGACCGTCGCCTCCCCGACCGGCCAGCCCCGGGCCTGAAGCACCAACCGCAGACCGGGCTCGGCCGCGGTGACATGGGTCGAGTCGTTCATCAGCGCGGGCCACGCGCCGACGGAGTGGTGGATGCGGGCGCCAGGCTGGGGCCACGTGGCGTCCACGGCGCGGATGCGCGAGGCGCCCACCACCCAGCTCGAGAACAACCACCCATCAGCGAGGACGTCCCACACCTGCTGCGGGGTGGCTGTGCTGTCCCGGAAAACGTGTGGCAACGGGTCTCCTGTCCATCGGGCGTGCAGGTGCCGACCCCCTGTGTCGCGGAGCCGGCTCGAATGCATCATGCGGAAAGCTGATCGATGTCGCAGAACGGGTGCCCGTCCAGCACGCGGAGCGCAACTCGCGCAGACTTCGCGCCGTGTCCAGCCCCCTGCGCGTGGCGACGGTGCCGCACGAGCACGCCTACCTCGAGGCCGCACTCCCCGCCGGGATCGCGCGACCCGCCCTGAGCACCGAACGGGGCGCCGACGCGGGCCCGTGGGCACCGAGCCCGCTGCTGGACCCCGACGAGCTGCGCCGCCACGCCGGGGAGATCGACCTGGTGCACGTGCACTTCGGTTTCGACCACCTCAGCACCGACGAGCTGCGAACGTGGACGGGCACGCTGCGCGAGCTGCACCTGCCGTTGATCCTGACCGTGCACGATCTGCGCAACCCCCACCACGCCCAACGCACACAGCACGACGAGCACCTCACGGTCCTGCTGGGGGCCGCGGCCGAGGTGGTGACCCTGACCCCGGGTGCGGCCGCCGAGATCGCGCGTCGGTGGGGCGTCCGGGCCCAGGTGATCCCCCACCCCGCGGTTCTGAACGCCGGCTCGAACACGATCGCCGGCACCGTCGGAATTCACCTAAAGTCGCTGCGTCGCAACATTATCGAACCAGAACGGATTGTCCGGGCCGCCCTCGCCGGGGCGCAGCAGGGTGGCGGTCACCTCCGGGTGGACGTGCACCTGGAGGTGCTGCAGTCACCGGCCCTCGCCGGGGTCCTGGCCATCGAGGATCTCGACCTGCACGCTCACCAGCGCTTCACCGACGCGATGCTCGCCGAGTACCTGGGGGCTCTGCACGTGTCCGTGCTCGCCCAGCGGTTCGGCACCCACTCCGGCTGGCTCGAGGCGTGCCGTGACACGGGTACGGCGGTGGTCGCCCCGAGCAGCGGCTACCACGCCGAGCAGTGGTCGGCGGTGCACACCTACGCCCACGACGAGCGACGGGGACTGGACGTGGCCTCCCTCACCCGCGCTGTCCGCAGTGCGGTGCTCACGCCGCCCCTCGAACCCGCAGACCCCGCTTTTCGGGCCCGGCAGCGCCAGGAGGTGCGGGCTGCCCACGCGGCCGTCTACCGGCGCGCGACGGGTCGGCAGTGACCGCCGGCGCAGGGCACGTGATCATCGGGCCCGCGGAGCACGGCGTCGTCCGGTTCGCGGAACAGGTCCTCGCGGCCCTGCAGCACCCCGGCCCCGTGGTCCGAGCCGTATCCGTCGGTGCCCTGCCCGCCGACTGGCTCGACTCCCTGCGGGGGTGCGCCTCGGTGCACCTGCAGTACACCGACGCGCTCTACGCACCTCGCTGCGAGGACGCAGCGGTCACGTTCCTCGACCTCGCCGCCAGGCTGCACGGCGCCGGACACCGGTGCACGGTCACCCTGCACGACCTACCCCAACCGGCCGACGGCCCGGGGCTCTACCCACGACGCGCGAAGGTCTACCGCATGGTCGCGGGGGCCGCCGATCGCGTGGTGGTCAGCAGCGAGCACGAGTCGTCACTGCTGGCCGAGCTGGGGGACGACGAACAGACCTGCACGGTGATCCCGCTGCCGGTGGACCCGCCCGACGAGCAGCTCGAGGCCGGTCCGGGGGACGGGCAGGTGACCATGCTGGGCTTCGTGCACCCCGGCAAGGGTCACCGGGAAGTGCTGGCGGCCATGCGGACCCTGCCCGCCACCCACGGCCTGGTCGTGCTGGGCCGCGCCGGCGCCGGACACGACGACCTGGTGACCGAGCTTCGCGCCGCCGCGGGAGAGGACGGCCGACCGCTGGCGATCACCGGCTTCCTCCCCGAGACTGCTCTGCACGCCCGGCTGCACCAGGCGGGGGTCCCAGTCGCGGCCCACCGCAACGTGTCCGCATCAGGGTCGATCAACAGCTGGTTGGGCGCTGGGCGTCGACCGCTGGTGCCCGAGGGCCGCTACGCCGCTGAGCTGGCAGGGCGCAACCCCGGGGCGTTGTGGACCTACTCCCCGGGTGAGCTGCCCGACACCCTGGCCCTGGCCCTGGCCGAGCCGGAACGCACCTTCCTCACGGCCACCCCGGTCCTCGGGCCCACCACCGCTGCGGTGGCGACCCGCTACGCCGAGCTGTGGGCAGGGCCGTGAGCACCCGGAACCCCCTCGAGGTGGCGCTGCCGCTCGGTGACGGCACCTGGGTGGTGCCCGGCAACCGCGCCGACCTGCTCGACGCCCGTACCGCGTCCCCCCCGCCCGAGGTGAGCGTGGTCATCCCCTACTACCGGGAGCAGGCACGGCTGGACCTGGTCCTCACCGCCCTCGCCGACCAGACTCACCCGGCCGGCCGGCTCGAGGTGGTCATCGCCGACGACGGGTCGCCACGCCCGCCCCGGGTGCCTCCCGAGGCGGCCGGTCTGAGGGTCACCGTGGTCCGCCAGGACGACCGCGGGTTTCGCCCGGCCGCGGCGCGCAACCTCGGGGTCCGTGCCGCCACCGGGTCGGTGCTCTGCTTCCTCGACGGCGACACGGTGCCCGAGCCCGACTACGTGCACCGGGCGAGCCGGTTGCCGTCCCTGCTGCCCGACGCCGTGGTCACCGGGCGTCGCCGACACGCCGACCTGTCCGGGTGGACGCCCACCCGGCTGCAGGCCTGGCGACGCGACGGTGCCCCACCGCCTTCGGAGCTGGCCGAGCCGGCCTGGCTCCGGGAGCTCAGCGTGCGGCTGGGCAGCGGCCCGGGTGGGGTGACCGACAGCAGCTTCCGGGCGGTGATCAGCGCGGTCCTGACCTGCGGGCGGTCGCTGTTCGCCGAGGTCGGTGGGTTCGACGAGACGTTCACCCGCTACGGCGGCGAGGACTGGGAGCTCGCCCACCGGCTGTTCACCGCCGGGGCCGTGATCGCCCACGAACCTCGGGCAGTGGCCTGGCACGACGGCCCCGACTGGGCCGGGCGGGTCGACGACCAGGTCGACGCGACCGCGCAGAAGGCGGCCGAAGCTGCTGCTCTGGCCGCTCGGGTGCCCGAGCCCGCACTGCGACGCGGCACCGACCCCGCTGACCTGCTCGTGGCCCCGGACGTCGTGGTCCGCGCCCGCGGCGCCGACCCGGCCACGGTGCACGTGCTGCTGGGCCTGGGCGACGTCGGGGTCTGGACCGGTCCAGCAGCAAGGGGGGTCCCTGCCGGGTCGAGCGATCCGAGGGTCCACGACGGGGAGCCTCCCGCGGC
>JBDTDI010000062.1:0-9265 GCA_039923155.1 Mycobacteriaceae bacterium
TAGGCCGGCGCACAGCTCGTTGACCTCCCGGGCCCAGATGCCCTGGGTCGCGATCGGCTCGATCGCATCACGCAGCCGGCGGGCGCCGCTGGCCCGCAGCGAGGCCGGCGGCGGCTCGGTGCCCGGGGGCGGCGGGGCGAAGAAGGTCGCGACGGCGGTGTCGTAGTCCACCCGGTGATCGTGGCACGCCCGGCCGACCCGAGGGAGACCGTTGCTCCCGCGGAGCGTCGAGCCCGCTCGTGCCGGCCGTCGCGCCCGGGCTGGTCGTCGTCACGGCCTTCTCGGCCGCGGCGCCCCGGCGTGGCCCTTGCTGCTCGCGCCGGCCGTGGTCCAGCTCCTGCTCGGCCGGATCGACGTGACCGGCGAGGTCGGCCCGGGGACGCCGTGGCGGGGGTGTCCGGCGCGACCGCCTCGGCCCCGGCCGCTCGGCAGTCGTGCTGCGCTCGGGGCCCGGCGTGGTGGTTCGGCTGATCGCGCCCGCGACTAGCGGTGGGGCAGGTGGGGCTCGAACCCACGACCTGACGGATTATGAGTCCGCTGCTCTGACCAGCTGAGCTACTGCCCCGGGGTCGGCCATCCGCTGAGGGTAGGCCACGTCCGCAGCCCTGCGACGTCCGCCACAGGCATCCCTGCTCCGTGAGTTCAGGGGCGGCGGCGTCAAGAGAAACAACCGACCGAAGGGCCCGCTCACACTGGGGTTCAGCCCGACTGAGGACAGCCTCGCCATTCTGGAGCAGTTCAAGAACTCGTGGTCTACTGGTCAGCGTGACCGACGCTCAGCCCACCCGTGACGGCAAGCCCCACACGAACGGCAGCGACGGTCACCCGCGCCTCGTGCGCGACTTCATCGCAGTGCGGGACAAGGTGATGCCGGCCGACCGGTGGGACGTGAAAGCTGGGTAGCCGCTGGGCACGCAGCACGGCTGGTCCGTCGTCCCGGCGGACCAGCCGTGACCGTGGCGCCCGCCCAGATCATCAGCGCTTGACGGGCGACCGCTCCTCAATGGTCTTGGTGGCAGTGCGATCGGCGACGGTCGGTGCAGCGGTGGTGACAGCGGCCGTGCCCTGCCGCGCGTGGTGGTCACAGCCCTCCGATGGCGGTGATGGTCAAGGGACCTACGACCGGGCGCCGTGCTCAGTTGTTGGGTAGCAGGGTCAGCGCGAGGCGTGGGCACAGCCGGACGGCGTCGCGGGCGTCGGCTTCGTGCTCAGCCCTGATTCCGGGTTCGCGGGACCCGTCGCGGGCCAGGGGGTAGCCCCACTCGTCCCGGTCCAGTGCGGTGGGCAGGAGCTCGGTGCACACGCCGCGGCCGTCGCAGCGGGTCCAGTTGATGTGCAGCCGCAGCTGCGGTGGCGGTGCACTGCGGCGCATGCCGCGGTCACCCCTGCCGGGGTGCAGGTCGAGGCAGCGGGCCGTCGGCTTCGCAGCGCCCGCCCAGGTGCAGCTCGACGTCGCGGCTGAAGGTGCGCAGGGCGGATCGGATGAAGCGGGCGGTGCCGTCGGGGTGCTTACAGGATCCGCGGCCATCGACGAGCGCGAGAAGCCGTGTCACCTGCCGGACGGTGTTGGGTTGCGGCCGCCGGTCGGCCAGCTGGGAAAGGGTCTCGGCGAGGGCGGGCAGACCGTTCAGGCAGGGACCGCACTGACCGGCGCTCTGCTGCGCGAGGTAGGTGGCGATGTCGGCGGACACCTGCAGTCCGCACCACCCGGCACCCAGCACGTGCACCACCCCGGCACCGGGGGTCGCTCCGAGGGGGGCGAGCGACTCCCGTGACAGGCAGGCCCGCGCCGTCCGATCGCTCGACACCCACGTCCCGTGGTACCCCCCGAGCAACACGGCCCGCACCTTGGGGACTTCGAGCCCAGCGTGGTCGCGGAGCAGATCTTCCAGCGGGGTTCCCAGCGGCACCTCGAGCACCCCGGCCGGTGCTTCACCGGACAGGGTGACCAGCATGGTGCCCGGTTCGGTCGGTGTGCCGACCGAGCGGAACCAGCGCGGTCCGTAGCGGGCGATCAGCGCTATGTGGGCGAGGGTCTCGACGTTGTGCACCAGGGTGGGTCGTCCCCGCAGACCCGAGTCGGTGATCCGGACGGTGCGGTCACTGGGCACAGCACGACGACCGGCCACGCTGTTGATGACGGCCGTCTCCTCACCGGCGATGAAGGTGTCGGGTGCCTCGTGCAGGTGTGGGGTTGCGCCATCCCCGCCGGCGGCTCGACGTTCCTGCAGGGCGTGGCGTACTGCGGGCAGGGCCGACGCGCCGGCGTAGAGGTGCGTCTGCCGGGAGCCGAGGGCGGCGGCCACGGCAGCGAGACCGTCCAGGACGAGGTGCGGGGCGTGCTGGAGCAGAACCTGATCCTTGTGGCTGGCGGGTTCCCCTTCGGCGCCGTTGGCGATGACCACGGGGCGTCGACCGGTGATGGCGGCCAGCTTGCGGCCGGTGGGGAAACCGGCCCCTCCGCGGCCGGTCAAACCGGCCTGGTCAACGAGCCCGATCAGCTCGTCGGACCGGGTGAGAGTTGGCGTCGGCCCGTACCGGGCGAGGTGCTGGGTCAGCGCCGGGCCGGCGGGGGCGAACAGCCGCTGGTCACCGGCGGGGCCCGCGTCGTGCGGCGGCCGGTGTCGGGCGGCCGGTCCGGTGGTGGGGGTGCTCGTCACCATCACCACCGGCCCGTGAGCTGGCCGCGGGTGCGGGCCTCGTCGTACTCGACGAAGTTGCGGCTCAACCGCCAGGCAATCACGGTGAGCACCGCGAGGGTGCAGGTGGCGGCGAGGATGAGGAACCAGGCGTGACCGGCGTCGGTGCCGTTGCCGAGCCCGTGCGCGAGGGCGATCGGCCAGAGCCCGTAGGTGGTCCAGTGCACCGCCCGGAAGGCCCGCAACCCCAGCCGGTGACGCAGCAGGCTCGTCACGAGGATCACTAGCAGCAGGTCGACGGCGAGCGTGCCCAGTCCGAGCCAGACCGGACGGTAGGCGCCGAGGAACGGAACCACGAAGTCCACCACCCGGAGCTGTGCGTAGGGGTCGGCGAGCAGGGTGACCATGTGCAGAACCACCAGCCCGGTGCCCAGCAGGGCCGTGATGCGGTGCAGCTCGGTGACCCCGAACCGTGGCAGCCCGGGGAGCGGGCGCCCGGACCGCGTGACGATGCCGAGGACCACCGAGACGGTGATGAGCACCAGCGAGGTGACGCCAGCTCCGCGCCCCAGCGCCCACAGCGCCTGCTCCAGGCCGGCTCGGGTCATCATGCGGCCCGCCCTCCGGACGCGGGCCAGCCGTTCAGCAGGTGCACCCCGCCGCCGCGGTCGACCAGCCTCGCCGGGTGGCCCAGCTCGCCAAGCCACTCGCGGGCCGCGCGGGCGCGGACGATGCACGCGGTGCTGATGGTGTTCGCCTCCACGCACGACCCGGCGACGATGCTCACGGTGCGCCAGTGCTCCTGGGCAGGTTGAGCGGTCCGCGGGTCGATGACGTGGTGCAGGTCCCGCCCGGCACGGGACCATCGACGCCGTTGCGTGCTGGAGGTGGCCAGTGCGCCCCCGTCCGGCAGCGACACCGCACTCGACGGCTGCCCAGGACCGTCGCAGACCAGCACCTGCCACCCGTCGACCGGCCCGGCCCCGGCGGTGGCGATGTCACCGCCGAGGCTGATCAGCACACCGCAGCCCAGACGGTCGCTGACCCGACGTGCGCACTGGTCGGCGCTGAGTGCCTTCGCGGTGGCGCCGAGGTCGAGCTGGACGCCCTCAGGAACGGTGACGACACCGTCACGAAGGCTCAGCATCGTCCAGTCGGCGGGGCGGCGCCGCATCACCTGCACCGACGTCTGGGCGTGGGCG
Organism: Mycobacteriaceae bacterium; assembly: GCA_039923155.1. Taxonomy (GTDB): domain Bacteria; phylum Actinomycetota; class Actinomycetes; order Mycobacteriales; family Mycobacteriaceae; genus Rhodococcus_D. The sequence continues at coordinate 3,842 of JBDTDI010000062.1, forward strand.
ATGAGGGAGAAGTCTCGGTCGTAGCCGAGATCGGCGAGCGCCGCTCCGACCGTGGGGTCCACGTCGCCATGGGTGAGCTCGGCCGCGCGAACGGCGGCGTGCAGGAACTCCGCCAGCAGGGGGCTCACCCGCGTCGACGCTCCAAGTCGTCGCGCCAGCCCGGTGATCTCGGAGTCGCCACGGAACCGGCTGCACGCCTTCTCGACCGCGGCGAGGTGGTCGCGAACAATCCTGTGCGCCGCCGTCAGCATCCCCGGCTGCGTCACGACGAGCCGAGCCTGCGTGCTCCACAACGGCCAGTCGCAGGTCGCGGTGTCACCCCCCTGTGGCTGGACAGGGCTTCCGAGACGACCTGACGCTGCCGTCATGAACCACTCGAGGTGACCACGGGGCTCCCCGACCCCGAGGACACCGGCGGCGGCGCGGTGAAGCCCCCATCGCTAGGGCTGGTTGGGGTGCCTGAGCCGACCGACCCGGAGCTGGTGTTCCCCGAGGTCGACGACCCTGACCCAGCTGGGCCTGCGTCGGTCTGGGGCGTCAAGACCGATGGCGTCGCGGGGGCGCCGCTGCCTGCCGAACCGGGTGACGGTGTCACCGCAGGGACGCTCGCGGCCGCCTTCGTCGTGTCGCCGAAGGCCAACATCGACCCACCGACGGTGCCCACCACCGCCAGCGCCACCACCGCCTGGGTAGCCCTGCGGAGGTCGCGGCGACCGTTGTGCGACGAGGCCATGATGAGCTCCTTCAAGCGTCGGTGCCCACCCGCGGGCTGCGAGCTGGACGTGCCACCATGGTGCCGAACGGTTCTGGGAGGATTCTGTGAATCCAGTGGCAGGCTCGCGCGCATGACCCAAAACCGGCCTGTCACCCCGCCGCCGGCCGTGCTGCTCGTCGAGGACGATCGCCAGCTGGCGGGGATGCTGGCAACCCTGCTCGTCGAGGAGGGGTACCAAGTCGACGTGGCCGAAGGCGGGCAAGCGGGGCTGCACCTGGGACTGACCCGTCCCTACGGCGTGCTGGTCATCGATCGTGGGCTTCCGGTGCTCGAAGGCCTCGAGCTGCTGGGGAAGCTGCGATCCAACGGGGTCACGGCGCCCGCGCTCGTCCTCACCGCCCGCGGCTCGCTGACCGACCGGGTCGAGGGCCTCGACGCGGGTGCCGAGGACTACCTGGTCAAGCCGTTCGAGGTTCCCGAGCTGCTGGCCCGGATCCGGGCCCTGCTGCGTCGACATGCAGACACCGCACAGTTCCTGCCCCTGGGACGACGCCGGCTGAGCCTCACCGACCGCGCCGTCATCGGTGCCATCAACGACACCAACGCCGTTGTGGCCCTGTCCGAGCGGGAATGCAGCCTGCTCGCCGTCCTCGCCGCCTCGCCGGAGCAGGTCTTCACCCGACCCCAGCTGCTGGCGCGGGTGTTCGACCAGGCCGACACCGTGGGCACAGTCGACACCTACGTGCACTACCTGCGCCGCAAGCTCGGTCGCGAGGCGATCCAGACCGTGCGCGGACTCGGCTACCGCCTGGGGAGCTCGTGAAGCTCGGCATCCCGCGTCATCGCCGTCGCAGCATCCGCGTTGTGGACGACGAAGCCTTGCTGCGCCGCACGGGCCGGGTCGCGGCGCTCCAGGCAGCACTGGCCCTGGGGGTCGTGCTGCTCCTGGTCGGGTCGGTCGCCTACTTTCTTGACGTCCACGCCCAAGGACAGGAGATCTCCGGGCAGCTGTCCACTGTGGCCGCCAGCACCGACGACGTCACCGACCCGCCGCCGGGAATGGCCCTGGCCCTGCGGGCCCCCTCAGGCGCCGTGTCTGCGAGCAACCGGGCACCGGCCATCACGACGGGACTGTTGGACGGCCAGCCGGGATTCTCCGACGTGCGCAGCCACGACGTCGAGTACCGAGCTCTGGTCGTTGATCGTGGCGGCCGCCGCGTGGCCGCGCTGCTCGACATCACCCCGTGGGAGAACGGTCGCAAACGGCTTCTGCTGGCCCTGGTCATCGCCGAGATCGCCGGGGTCGCGGCGGCCGGGGCGGTGGTGATGATGCTGTCCAGGCGGTCGATCCGCCCGCTCGGGCGGGCACTGACGCTGCAGCGCCGTTTCGTCGCCGACGCCTCCCACGAGCTCCGGGCACCCCTGACGGTGCTGCACACCCGGGCGCAGCTGCTCGCCCGGCGAGCAGAGAACCGCGGTGGCGACCCGCACCTGCTCGAGCAGCTCGACGGACTGGTCACCGACACCCGTGCGCTGAGCGACGTCGTCGAGGACCTGTTGCTCTCGGCGTCTCTGCAGTCGGACGCGGTCGGACGCGAGCCGGTCGACCTGCGCGTCCTGAGCCAGCAGGTGCGCGACAGCGCAGTCGCCCATGCCGAGCTCTTGCACCTGCACCTCGACCTGGTCGCCGACGACACTCACGACCTCACCGTCACCGGCTCGACGACCGCACTGCGCCGCGCCCTGGTGGCGCTGCTCGACAACGCCCTCGTCCACGAGGATCCCGGCGGCCGGGTCACCCTGCGCCTGGCCCGGACCGGCGACATCGTGAGCATCGCGGTGGCCGACACCGGCGTCGGACTGGACCCCCGCACCGCCCAGCAGCTGTTCACCCGCTTCGCACACGGCGACGGACACACCACGGGCGCACGCCACTACGGCATCGGCCTGGCGCTGGTCCGAGAGATCATCGACGCCCACCAGGGTGAGATCACCGTCGACGGGACACCAGGACACGGAGCCACCTTCACCCTGCACCTGCCCGCCCGAACTCCCGCCGCACACCGGCGGACAGGCGGGTCATAACCCGTCAGGGCTTGCCCCCATCGGGTTCGAAGAATCCTCCCAGAAAGCACGCCTACGCTGCGGAATACCACACCGGAGCAAGGCAAGGAGCCCCGTGCGCTCGGTCCGAACGCTCGTCGTGAACCCCGTGGTGAGCGACGTCGTGGCCACCGCAGCCGGCAGGGCGCACCGCGCCGACCCGGAGCTGCCCCGCACCGGCGGGCCCGCCGGAAACGCACAGCTGACCGCGTGGCTCGGGCTCGCACTGCTCCTCGTCTCGGTTGCGGAGCTCGTCACGCTGCTCGACGTCACCGGGCTCATCAGCTGGCACATCGTCATCGGCACCCTGCTCGTCCCACCCGCGCTGGCCAAGACCGCAAGCACCGGTTGGCGCATCCTGCGCTACTACACCGGCAACCGCGCCTACCGCCAGGCTGGACCGCCACCGCTGCTGCTGCGCCTGCTCGGCCCCCTCGTCGTGCTCACCACCCTGGCCGTCCTCGGCAGTGGGCTCACCCTCATCGCCGTCGGGCCCGACACCACCTTCACCCCCCTGCTCACCGTGTTTGGTCAGCGAATCAGCTGGCTCACCCTGCACCAAGCCACCTTTATCGCCTGGGGAGTCGCCACCGGCCTGCACGTGCTCGCTCGCACCGTGCCCGCCGCCCGACTCGCCCTCGCCTCCCAGAGCCGGCAGGGACGCGTGGCAGGCACTCTCGCCCGTAACCTCGGCCTGCTCACCACGGTCATCGTCGCCGTCCTCGCCGCCATCATCATCCTGCGGTGGTCCGGCTCCTGGACCGGTGGCGACCTCCACCGCTTCCACCACCAGTCAGACGCAGGATGACGGCCACATGAACCCCCGGGACGGGGCCGCGCAGAAGGTGAACGCGGACGTTCCGGACGGAACAGATCGCCGGCTCCGTCCGGGTTCTCGCCCCATCCGACAACCTGGCTCTGCGCAACCAACCAAGCTGACCAGGCTCGGCGTGCGCCAGTCCGGCATGTCGAGCCACTTGCGCCGTTCGTCGGACAGTCCCCGTCAGGGCGGGTTGGAATGGAGATTGGTCCGGTTGCCGGCGGTCGAGCCTGCGCTCGGCTGTGGATGGTCGGGTGCGGCGATGTCCGGGGCACGGGGATAGGCCCGTGTGGCTGGTTGAGGTGGATGCTTCTCATAATATTTCCGGTAGATGATCTTGTAGAACGGAATCAACCGTGGGATGTCGCGCAGTCCGGGGACCCACGGCAGCAAGAGTTGCAGCAGCATCCCGACGATCACGATGAGGGTGCCCACCCAGAGGTCAGCGGAGGCCGAGCTCGCGATCGCCGGGATGTGGTAAGGGATGGCATAGAGGACGAGCCAGAACTGGCCGGGGAAGTTCCACAGCTCGTTCATGACGCCCCACTGGTCGCCCGTCAGGCCCTGCCCGAGCGCCACGGTGCTCCAGAGGGTCCCGTCGCTGTAGAAGATGGTGGCCTTGTAGGGATTGGTGTTGATCTGTGCGGCGCCGCCGCGCAGGTAGCCGTCGAGGGAACCGTTCAATGCGATGGTGAGCTCGGCCTGCACCAGGGCGGGGACCGGGCCGTAGCTGCCGCGGGCCACGGTGATCTTGCCGTTCTCGACCGTTCCCTTGGCCAACGCCGCCGTGTAGGCCTTCAGCCACGTGGTTTGCTGGGCGGAGTCGAGCTGGTCGGCGGCCACGCCTTCGGTGAGGTTCCCACCTGACGCGGTGTACTGCTGCAGGGCAGTGGCGACGCTGCGGTTGTAGGGGGCCACGATCTGCGTCAACGGGGCGAGGACGAAGTCGTGTGCGGTGTTGATCGGCTGGGTCAGCCCGAAGATGGCGTGGGCGGTGCCGGCCAGGGAGACGTGGGCTATGGATTGGGAGGCCCCGGGGGTGTTGTTGTAGGGGGGCCCGTAGCCCGCGGTGGCGGAGGATCCATCGAGTTCGGTGACCACCGTGGTGGCGAAGTCGGCGGCGCCGCCGTTCGGGTCGGTGTGGCCCTTGTCGTCGGTCGTCGGTGAGCTGGCCCAGTACTTGGCGCTGAAGGAGTCCCCCGCTTTTGAGGGGGGGCCACCGGGGTAGGTGAGGCCACCGTCGGCGGAACCGAAGACGATCGAGGCGGCCACGACGAGGACGGCGACGATGACGACGCCGACCGTGCCCTCGAAGATGAGGTCGTACTTGCGTTCGGGTCCGGTCCAGTGCCGGATCGGGTGCGTCGACGTTCTTCTGCTCATGGTCGCCTCTCCCCCCGGAGTGCCGGCCTAGATGTTGCCGGCTCGCGAGTTCCGGTCGTCGACGCGGAACGGGCGCCGTCCTGGGGGGCGGAGCAGGCGTCGTCGGCTACTTCACGGTGTTCCTCGCCTGGTGGGGGGGCGACACCGCGGCGGCGGATCAGACCCAGGTGCACGAGCACCACGAAGCCCAGCAACCCGGCGGTGACCACGACGTGCATCGTGAACTGCTGGCCCACGTCCATGACGTTCCACACCGCGCCGATACCCAGGGAGTTAAAGGCGTCCTTGGCTTGCTGGGCGATGTACTGGCTGTCCCAGTTGGTCATCATCAAGAACCCGGTGAACGCGGTCACGATGGCCAGGAGGAAGGACAGCACCCCGGTGACCCAGGTGAATCCGCGCC
>JBDTDI010000063.1:0-10507 GCA_039923155.1 Mycobacteriaceae bacterium
AAGCCAAGGTCACCTCGTTGCACCATTTTGCACTGCGAGCGTTGGCCCGGGGACCCACGAGGCCGGAGAGGTGTCCAGCATGGCCTCAGCAGGCGGCACTGACCCCCCTAAGATTGGTCCGTGAGACTCCAGAGAATGCCGGGGCGATCGTGACCGAGCACGTACAGGACGACAGCGGGCTTGGTGGACTGGCTGTGCTGGCGCAGGAGTTCACCGAGCTGGTCGAACTGCTCTACGACGGCGAGCCCACCACCTTGACCACCAACCGGATCGTGCAGGTCGCCGCCCACGCGGTCGGTGCGGCCGAGCACGCCGCGATCACCGTGGTCTCCGACGGTCAGCTGCGTACTGAGGCAGCCACCAGCATGACCGCGCGCACCGTCGATGAGATCACCGCCGAGGTCGGACGCGGTCCGGCGTTCGACGCCCTGCACACCAGCTCTATCGTCGTCGCCCACGATCTTGCCGCCGATGACACCCACTGGCCCGGGCTGGGCCGACGCCTGGTGGAGGAGACCTCGGTCCGCAGCATCCTGTCCTGCCGAATCCTGCTCTCCAGCCACCACACGGCCTCACTCAACCTGTACTCGTCGTGGCCGCACGCGTTCGACGACCACGCCGTGCCCACCACCGCGATCCTCGCCTCCTACTGCTCCCTGGCCCTGTTCCTACAGCTGCTCGACGAGGGCACCGCCCACCCCGGCCGGCTGCGGGAGTCCCACCGCGAGGTCGGCATCGCCATCGGCCTGCTCATGGCGCGCCACGACGTCGGCGCGGACCGGGCCTACGCCGACCTGCGCCGCGCCAGCACCGCCCTTAACAAGACGCTGCCCGAGATCGCCGCCCAGATCACCGACCTCCGCTGAGGCCCGTGGTGGTGCTGCGCCCGGTGAGGCCGACGTACGAGGAGTTCGTGGGCGGCCGCGGCCCGTCGTCGGTGTCTGTGACCCGACCGCGTCGGGCCACGGCACACCCCGGCGTTGCACCGGTGGGCTCGACGCTGCGGTGCGCGTGCTGACCGGGCCGACGTTGGACGTCGTGCTCGCGATCGTGGCCGGCACCTTGGTGGTGCTCGGCCTCACCGCGAGCCTGGCCAAGCAGTACACCCTGTCCCCGTTCCTGCTGGCCGTCGTCGTCGGTGCGGTGCTCGGCCCCGCGGTCCTCGGCGTCGCGGACCCGACCGCGGGCGTGGTGGACCGCAGCACCCTGCTGGAGCAGACCAGCCGGATCGCCCTGGCCCTGTCGGTGACCTCGATCGGGTTCCGGCTGCAGCGCTCAGACGTGCGGGCCAACGGGCGGCGGGTGCTCAGCCTGCTCAGCGTCGGGATGCTCGTCATGTGGTTGGTCTCCTCCGCCGGGGCCTGGCTCCTGCTGGGGTTGTCCTGGCCGCTGGCGCTGCTGCTCGGTGCCGTGCTCACCCCCACCGACCCGGCCGTCGCCTCCACCCTGGTGCAGGGCTCCTACGCCGAGCGGATGCTCCCCCAGCGGCTGCGGATGACCCTGGAGATGGAGTCCGGGGTGAATGACGGCCTGGCACTGCCCGTCGTGTTGCTCGCCGGGTTCCTCGTTCCCCACTCCGGCCTCGACTCCGCTGCTCACCTGCTGCTGGACATGGCCCAGGAGGTTGGTGTCGCCCTGGTGCTCGGGCCGGCGGCCGGGGTCGCGGTGGGCCTGCTGACCCGGCTGGCCCGGGCCCGCAGTGCGATGGAGGAGACCTTCATACCGGTCCTCGCACCGGCCACCAGCCTGCTCGTGCTCGCCGTGGCCGGCCTGCTGGGCGCCAGCGGGGTGCTGGCCGCCTTCCTCGCCGGGGTGGGCTTGTCCTGGACGGCCCGCGACCCCGACGTGCGAAGAGCAGTGGCCGTCGCGCAGGAGAACTTCACCAAGGTCGCCACCACCGTGGTGTTCCTGGCCTTCGGTGCGGTGCTGCCCTGGGGCGACTGGGCCACGCTCGGCGTCTCGGGGCTGGCCTTCGCGGCCTGGGTGCTGCTGTTGCGCCGCCCGCTCGCGGGTCTGGCCGCGCTGACCCCCACCCACACCGGGCGCTGGTCGATCGGGTTCCTGTCCTGGTTCGGTCCGCTCGGTGTCGGCAGCATCTACTACGCCACCTACATCGAACGGTTCGACCCGACGCAGCCGGGCCGCTTCTTTGCCGTGGTGAGCCTGGCGGTGGCGGTGTCGATGGTCGTCAACACCCTTACCGCCACCACCGGCATGCGCTGGTACGCCCGTCGCACCGGCTCCGAAGTCCCCGACGGGGACACCTCGAACCTCCCCGGGCCATTGCCGTGACCGGGGAGCATCAGCGCGCACCCGGGTTGGCCCACCGACACCTGTCGCCGTGCCCGCAACACCATCGGCGATCGGCGATCCCGTGCGGGACGTCCGGGGCGGCGCGGCCGGAGGCCTCCGCCGTGTCCGCGGCGGGTCCGACCTGCGAGACATGACTGCGGGCCGGTCGGCATGTCCCGAGAACGTGGGGGCGGACATGGCCGCCTACACCGCATGATGGGCCCGTGACGACAGACGTTCGCGAGTGGTCGAGCGACCGCGACACGGCGGCGATGCAACGGCTGGCCAGTCGTTCCTGGCCCCGCAGCCTGCACGCCGGTGGGCTCGGGTGGTCCGAGGCCACCGGTCAGCTCGGCGAGCAGATCGTTGTTGTCGACGGCGCCGCCGGCGAGGTGGACGGCTGGGCTGCGATCGAGCAGCCCGGTTCGTTGGTGCTGCACGCCACCACGGACCGACCCGACGTCGCGCCCGCGCTTCTGCAGTGGCTGCTCCGAACGGCCCAGGGACCGGTGCTCAGCATCGACGTCTTCGACGACCGGGTACGAGACCTGGTCACCCGCGCCGGTTTCGGACCTGCGACGCCACCGTTCGGCTTTTACCGGATGAGCGCGCCCGGACTGAGCGCGGCGACCGGCGACGTCACGGGCACGGTCCCGCCGGGCTACACGATCCGGTGCGTGGGCCCGGACGAGGCGCAGGCGCGGGTCGCGGTGCACCGCGCGGCGTGGAAACCGGTCGACCTGCCCTTCGCCCTCGAGCACCGACCCGACCTCGACGAGTCGTGGTCGAGCCCGTTCAGCATCGAGCAGTACCGCCGGGTGCAGAGCACCTCCCTGTATGACGCGTCGTTCGACCTGGTCGTGGTGGCACCCGACGGTGCCCTCGCGGGCTGCTGCATCGGCTGGTTCGACGCGGCCACCGGGTGGACCGAGATCGAGCCCCTCGGGGTGGCGCCAAGTCACCGCCGCCTCGGCCTCGCCGGCGCGCTTTGCGCCGCCGTCGCGGCCCGCACCACAGCCGCTGGCGGGCACAACGTGTTCATCAACACCGGCTCCTCCGACAGCTACCCGGGCCCCCACAACGCCTACCTCGCGGCCGGGTTCTCCCCGTTCGTCCTGGGCTCCACCCTGATTCGACTCCAGGACTGACCTCGTACCGGCAACTGCGATGGATCAGCCAGTCTTCTTCGGTCACCGATCGGCGACCGCAGGCGGATCCCGTCCCGGTCGACTATCCCCTGCGGGACGTCTGTAGCGGCGCGGGTGGAGTCCCCATCGCCTGTCTGAGCGGCAGCGTGTTCGGGGAGGGGTCGTTCTTCGTCGGTGATCCTGGCATCTGGGTGTGTCTGTTTTCCCGGTGTCGCCTCGGGTGGGCGCCGCGTCCAGGGCCTGGGGGTCCTCGCTCGGTCGAGGGTGGTCAGGTGCCCCGCGTCAGCCGGGGGCGGGCAGCGCCCGCAGGGCGGTGACCGCGTCGGTCACGAGGCCGGCCCAGGGCTGTTTCTGATTCAGGGTCAGCACGGTCTGCCGGCTGCGGCGGGTCAGGGCAGCGGCGATCGTGAACAGTCGCAGGCTGAGCCTCTTGGGTTCCCACCGCCACGTTCGTGCTGGTCATGGCCAGCAGCTGCATCCCGGCCGTGAGCACGGCGGCGATGATGACGATCGCGCACCAGATGCGGTTGGAGTCCAGACCGTGCAGCGGGAGGTTGCGCGGCCCGGTGTCCTTCGGCATACGGCGGACGCGAACACCTACTGATCGACGGCGTTCGCCCGTGGCCGGTTCCGTGGGTCTCCCACGGCTGGGCTGTGACCGTCAGCGGACGCGGAGGCCGCGTCGGAACACCGCCGCCGTGCGGTGGATGTCGCCGATGGTCTCCAACGGGTTTCCCTGGACCGCGAGGAGATCTGCGTCGTGGCCGGCGGTGATCGCGCCCTTGCGACCGGCCAGGCCGCACGCGGCGGCTGCGACGGTGGTGACGCTGGCGAGCGCCTCGACGTTGCTGAAGCCGACCCGCGCCGCGTCCACGACGCCGTGGGGCAGGACGCCGTGCGGCTTGTGCGGACCGACGCCGGCATCGGACGTGCAGACGATGCGTGCCCCCGCGGTGTGCATCCGCTGGACGTTGACCCGAACCTGCTCGGCCCGCGCCTGGAGCACCGGCGGCAGCTCGAGACCCGGCAGGGACGCGCCGGTCACGCTGGCGAAGATCCCGGCGTCGATCATCCGGGCGACCGCGTCCCAGTCCGGGCTGACACCCGTCGCGTCGAGGAACGTGCAGTGCTCGATGGACCGCACACCGGCGGCGACGCTGTCCCGGATGCCCTGCGCCCCGTGCGCGTGGGCGACGGTCGGCAGCCGGTGGTGGTGGGCCGTTGTGACGATCGCCGTCAGCTCCGCGGGGCCGTACTGCGACTGGTGCGGCAGGAACCCCGGGGTGATGACCCCGCCCGTCGCCATGACCTTGACGACGTCGCACTCCCGCTCGGCGCGTTCGGAGACCGCAGCGTGCAGCTCGTCGATCGTGTCGGCCTCCCCGCCGAGGAACCAGCAGTGGCCCTTCCTGCGCGTCAGGGGTGGTCCCGAGGCCAGCAGCTCCGGACCCGACGCAGGATCGCTACGGTAGCGGTCACGGAGCACGAGGCTGCCGAACCTTCGGTCACCGAGGTCTCGGACTGTCGTGACGCCCGCATCGAGGTGCAGCTGAGCGTGGGTGTGCATCAGGTCGAGCAGGGCGTCGTCCTCCAGTTCGAGCATGGGGGTCATGACATCCCCCGTCGCGTCGAAGGCGAGGTGCACGTGCGCGTCGATGAGCCCGGGCAGCAGCGTGACCTCGCCCAGGTCGACGGTCTCCACGTCCTCGGGCGGTGGTGTCCCTGCTCCCTCGACGGCGACGATGACACCCCCGTCGACGAGGACGAAGCCGTGCTGCAGGACGGTCCCTGAACCTGTGTGGATGCGGGCCGCGCGGATGACGGTCTGGGCTGTGGTGCCCGGTGTTCCACGATGGTCGCGACCGTCGCTGGTGCGCATCGTCGCAGCGTCCGCCGTGCCGGCACGAAGATCAAGGGCGCAGTGCGTGGGCGGTGGGACAGGCTCTCGGCAGACCACATTGCCTGCGCGGACCGTCGATGCGCCCATGAGAGATCGACGCGTCGAACGTCCGCGCACCGGCGCAAGGCCGGGGATGGTTGCGTCCTGGGTCCGGGCCGCCCGCCACGTTTGGGGTGGTGACTGCTCAGCCCGGCTCACGCGGGGGGTCCGGGCTCGGGGCTCGCATGCGCGCGGCAACCCCCATGACGAGGAGGGAGGTTAGGGTCAGGACAGTTCCTGCGATCGTCGACATCGCCAGATCAGGTACTGACGACCACATGGCGTAAACCGGGATGTCACCGGCTCTGCTCGGCGCGTAGACGTAGCCCAGCCACAAGGCCCCGACACCGAGGAGAAGGGCTGGAACGGACCACCGGACCAAGTGGCGCCCACGGCGCACGGCACGCGCCTGCGCCACGAGGGCCAAGAACAGCACGACGGGCACTCCGAGGACAATCACCGTCGTGTACCGAACGACCAGGTCTGGTGTGTACGTCCCCGGCGGGGTCCCGAGGACTACGTGCACGAGGCCGTCGTGGAAGCGCCCCCACAGCCCGGAGTCGGGGCCCTGACCGGCATTCGCCAGAGCCACCACCCCAAGACCCAGGGAAGGACACGCCAGCAGGTAGCTCATCGACCGTTCCATCTGACCGTCGTGCTCGACGCAGGACGCGAGGCTCGCATTGGTCGGGTCCTCATCGCCGGTATGCAGCTCCCACAAGGGACGAACCCACCACCCGCTGGCGTACTGGCTGTACTCGTTAACCCGCAGCAGCGGGGCACGCGCCGCTGCCAGTGCCGAACCGAGCGGGACCGTCTCGCTGCTGCTGAGGTGAGCCTGGATGACCCGGGCGAGGTCACTGGCGGTCGAGACGATCCGGGCGGAGGGCACTGAGCTCGGGACCTGCGGGGCGGGGGTGACGGCGGGGAACCTCCCCAACCAGACGTAGTACCCGGCTGCGAGTCCCGACGGTGGGTGCCCCAGGTCGGCCGTCGTCGCGCTCAGGTGCAGCGGTGCCACCACCAGCTCGTCGAAGGCCCGCGCGTACGACTGCTTGGTGACACCCTCGATGACTGCGCCGAGGATGTCGTAGTTGGTGTTGGAGTATTCAAATCGCTCGCCCGGTGACGCCGTCACGTCAGCCTGGGTGATGGCGCGAGCACCTGCCTCGATGGAGTCCGCTCTGTTCACGCGCCATCCCCATTGCGTGAGACCAGCCCCGGTGGACAGCCCCGATGAATGGGTCAACAGCTCGCGGACCGTGACACGCGACAGCCCGTCGCCGTCGGTGCCGAACCACGGCAGGACCTCGTGCACGGTGGTGTCCAGGCTGAGGCGGCCGTCGAGGATGAGCCGTTGCACCATCAGGCCTGTGAACTGTTTGCTTGTCGACCCCAACAGAAACGGGGTCCTTGCGGTGACAGGCGGGCCACCGGGGGCCGCCACCCCAAAACCCTGGGAGGTCAGCTGTCGTCCGTCGCGAAAGACCACCACGGCCATCCCGGGAAGGTGCAGCACGTCACGTTGCTGGTTCACGAAGCGCGCGATGTCGGCGGCAGAACCCAGCTCTGGTGTCGAGGCTGCGGTTACCGGGGCCCGCGATGCACCGAGCCCACCAGAAGCAAACGCGATCGCGCGTACCGGTGACGCGACGAGCAGCACACACAGGCTCGCAATCACCCAAGCCGGCGCAGCGGACCGCATGAACAAGTATGGGACGCAGGCAACGTCGCGACAAGAGATTGCAGCCCAGACCACCAGCCAGCGTGGCTCATCATGTGATGACCTTGTCGCGACGAGACCCCCTTCGGGGCTCCTCTGCCCGCCCGGCCCGAGTCCGCCGGCGTTCGTCGCACCGGATACCGCCTGCAGAGCAGTAGGCAGCGGCTCGCCCCACAGCTGGCGGCCTGGTTTCATGGCCCGATGAGGCTGACGGACACGTGCGCGTGTTGAGCTGCTGGCCGACTTGGAGTCGGCAGAGCTGCCGCGCCAGAAGTTGACCTACCCCGCGCTCTTTCACCCCTGGAGCGAGCCGCCCCGCGGGTACGGCCACCTCGCCCGAAGCCGGTGCCCGCCTCGGCGCAAGACCTTTCCCGAGCTCGGTGACGAGCTGATGAGCTGGCGGTTTCAAGCACGGTCAGGACTTCGAGCGGCAGCGCCGTCTCGAGATGCCGCGTGAAGACTGACCCCCCTACTACTTCGTGGTCACCATTACGCCCCACCCCCAGGACCACCCACGCCGCACGGGCCCGCCACGGTGCGTCCGGCCTGTCAGTCCTGCAGCAGGGTCACCGAGTGCTCGGCGACCAGCAGCGTCGCCACGTCGGCACCGACTTCCTGATCGGGGTCCGAGGACAGCGCCAGCGTCCAGGCGCCCTCGGGCACCGTGAACTCGACCGGGCCGTCGGAGGCGTTGAGCAGCAGCAGGAACGTCGTGCTGTCCTCGGCCGCCATCCGCACCGTGAGCGACCGGGCCTGGGTGTCGGACCAGTCGTCGCCGGACATGGCCACGCCGTCGGCGCGCAGCATCTGCACCGAGTCCGGCCCCTCGGCGCCGCGGTAGTCGGGCGGGCGCAGTGCGGCATTCTCCCGGCGCAGGGTGAGCAGGTTGCGGGTGAACGTGAGCAGCTCGGTGTCCACGGCTGACCAGTTGAACCAGGAGATGTCGTCGTCCTGGCAGTAGGCGTTGTTGTTGCCGCCCTGGGTGCGCCCGAGCTCGTCGCCGCCCAAGATCATCGGCACCCCCGCCGAGAGCAGCAGCGTGGTGAGGAAGTTGCGGCGCTGGCGGTCGCGACGGGCGTTGACCGCCGCGTCGTCGGTCTCGCCCTCCACCCCTCCGTTGGAGCTGCGGTTGTCGCTCCCACCGTCGTTGTTGTCCTCACCGTTGGCCTCGTTGTGCTTGGCGTCGTAGGCGGTGAGGTCGTGCAGGGTGAAGCCGTCGTGGGCGGTGACGAAGTTGACGCTGCACAACGGGCTGCGGCGGCTGCCCTCGTAGACGTCCGGGCTGCCGGTGAGGCGCTGGGCCAGCGCACCCAGGGCACCGGGCTCGCCGCGCCAGAAGTCGCGCACGTCGTCCCGGAACTTGCCGTTCCACTCCGACCAGTCGGCCGGGAAGCCACCCACCTGGTAGCCGGCGGTGTCCCAGGGCTCGGCGATGAGCTTGACCGTCTTCAGCACCGGGTCCTGGTGGCACAGGGTGAGAAACGCGCTGTGGATCTCGGCGTCACCGCCCTGGCGGGTCAGGGTGGTGGCCAGGTCGAAGCGGAAGCCGTCGACGTGCATCTCGGTGACCCAGTAGCGCAGCGAGTCCATGATCAGCGCCAGCGCGGCACGGTGGTTGACGTTGAGGCTGTTGCCGGTGCCCGTGGTGTCGAAGTAGGACGCCTCGTCGCCGGCGACCAACCGGTAGTAGGCAGCGTTGTCGATGCCCTTGAAGCTCAGCGTCGGGCCCTTGTGGTTGCCCTCGGCGGTGTGGTTGTAGACCACGTCGAGGATGACCTCGAGCCCGGCGGCGTGCAGCGCCTTGACCATGGCCTTGAACTCCGCGACCTGCCCGCCGCCGTCCCCGACGGAGCTGTAGTCGCCGTGCGGGGCGAAAAAGCTCAGCGAGTTGTACCCCCAGTAGTTGCGCAGGCCCCGCTCGATCAGGTGCGAGTCCTGGGCGCACTGGTGCACCGGGAGCAGCTCGACGGCGGTGACCCCGAGGTCGGTGAGGTGCGCGATGGCCGCGGGGTGGCCCAGCCCGGCGTAGGTGCCGCGGATTGCTTCGGGAACGTCCGGGTGCCGCTGCGTGTAGCCCTTGACGTGCACCTCGTAGACCACCGTGTCCCGAACCCGGGTGCGCGGCGGGGTGTCCTCACCCCAGTCGAAGTCACGGTCGGTGACCACGCAGCGGGGCATGCGGTCCGCGGAGTCGGCGTCGTTGCGGGTGCCCAGCTCGTCGTGCAGGTGGCTGAACACGTCCTCGCTCCAGTCGACCTCGCCCTCGATCGCGGTGGCGTAAGGGTCCAGCAACAGGTTGGCTGGGTTGTGGCGGAGGCCGTGGGCAGGGTCCCACGGGCCGTGCACACGCAGCCCGTAGCGGGTGCCGACGCCCGCGTCGGGGACGAGACCGTGGAAGACGTGCCCGGTGTGCTCGTCGAGGCGGACCGTGCGCTCGGAGCCGTCGGCCTCGAACACGGCCACGTCCACGGCGTCCGCGGTCTCGGAGTACACGGCCACGTCGAGGGTGCCGTCGGGTCGGGGTGTGGCACCCAGCGGGTGCGGCAGGCTGCGAGGACGGGCGGGGCGGGGAGTGGTCACGTTCACGATCGTCGCGGGCAGCGCTCCCGGTTGCTGAACGAGCATGCTGGACCCCTTCGATCGGCGGCGCCCACCGCTGGACTCCCACACCGCCCGCCGGCCCCGTCTCGGCCCGGGTCGGTGACCGGTGGTGAGCGACCGTCGTGCACCCCACGACCAAGAAGATGATGTACCGATGGCCGAACCGACCGCTGCCCCCTCCACCCCTGCGCTGTGGACGCTGATCACCGGCAACGCCCAAGCCGCCCTCGCGGAGACCCTGGCCGGGGCCTTGACGGGGGCGAGCACCCCCAGCCCACCCCTGCGCCCCCGTACCGCCACCGACCTGCTTCGCGAGCTCCTGCGCTCCGGGCCCGTCGGCGACCGGCGACGCACCTGAGCGGCTTCACGGGCGCCGCGGCTGCGGACCCGCTCGGCCGTCAGCTGGTGCTCGCTGCGCCCGTCTCGGTCGCGTCGGTGGTGGGGATGGCGACGACGTCCTTGGCGATGGTGGCGAGGTGGGCCTGGGTGGCGGAGACAACGCCGCGACGGTTCTTGTGGGCCTCCTCGAAGCCGAGCACGGCCTGCAGGTCCGCTGCGGTGGTGAGCGCCTGGATGGCGGCGACGGCGTCGGCGACGTTCTTGGTGGGGTAGGCGGGGATGGGCAGCTCGGAGGCGGTGAGCCCACCGACCCGGGTACGGGCACGGCGCACGGTCTTCGCCCGGCTGGTGTCCCCCTCCCGGACGGCGAGCTCCTCGGCCTTGGCGAGGCCGGCGTCGCGGCCCGCGGTCACGGTCTGGGTGAGCTCGTCGGCGGCCCGTGCGCTGCGGGTCGCGAGCTCCTCG
>JBDTDI010000064.1:0-2877 GCA_039923155.1 Mycobacteriaceae bacterium
GGACGATGCCACGCCGGCGCCGCCTCTCCTTGTGTCGGGGACCGTGGCGCCGGGACAGCCGACAGGCGGCCGCCGACACCAGCGGTCGGTGGTGACGGGGTGGCGCGGCTCGCACGCACAGGACCTGAACCCGGCGACGTCGACCGCACCGAGCAGTCAGCATACCGGGATCGTGGTTCACTCAGCCCATGAGCATCCTGGGCACCCGGGTGGTGCGGGTCGAGGACCCCCGGTTCCTGACCACCGGCGCCACCTACACCGACGACCTCACCGACCCGGTCCTGGCCGGGGCGCTGCACCTGACGCTGGTGCGCTCGCCCGCCGCGCACGGTCGGCTGGTCTCCGTCGACACCAGCGCGGCGCTCGCCGCGCCCGGCGTGGTCGCAGTGGTGACGGCCGCCGACCTCGTCGGACTTGCCCCGGTGGCTCCCGGCTTCCCCATGTTCAACCCCGCGATGCGGCGCCCCTGGCTGGCCACGGACGTGGTGCGCTTCGTCGGTGAGCCGATCGCCGCGGTCCTCACCCGGCAGCGCTACCAGGGCGAGGACGCCGCCGAGCTCGTCGAGGTGGAGATCGAGACGCTGCCCGCCGTGGTCCGTCCGGCCGACGCCGCCACCGACGCGACGCTGCTGTTCCCCGACGCCGGCACGAACACGGTGTGCACCTTCGGCGAGCCGGCCCCGGACGACTTCTTCGACGGCTGCGAGGTGGTGGTGAGCGAGCGCATCGTGAACCAGCGGGTGGCCCCGGTGCCGCTGGAGACCCGGGCCGCGGCGGCGGTGTGGGGAGCCGACGGGCGGGTCGTCCTGTTCTGCTCCAACCAGGGTGCGCAGCAGGTCAGGGCCCAGGTGTCGGACTGGCTGGGCCTGGACCCGGCGACGGTGCACGTGCGCACCCCGGACGTCGGCGGCGGGTTCGGGGCCAAGATCGGGGCCGACCCCGAGTTCGCCCTCGTCGCGTGGTTGGCGCGACACACCGGCGGGGCAGTGCGCTGGAGCGAGACCCGCTCGGAGAACCTCACCGGCCTGGTGCACGGGCGCGGGCAGGAGCAGGTGGTCACCATCGGTGGCTCCCGGGACGGACGGGTGCAGGCCTACACGCTGGACATCCTGCAGGACTCCGGCGCCTACCCGCGGGCCGGCGCGGTGCTGCCGACGTTGACCATGCTGATGACCCCCGGGGTGTACGACATCGCCCGGGTGCACGCCCATGCGCGCAGCGTGGTCACCAACACCACCTCCACCGCCGCGTACCGGGGCGCGGGGCGTCCGGAGGCCACCGCCGCGATCGAGCGGGCGATGGACCTGTTCGCGGCCGAGATCGGGGTGGACGCCGCCGAGGTGCGCCGGCGCAACCTGGTGGCCCCGTTCGACTCGCCGCGGGCCAACGGCACCGGCGCCACCTACGACTGTGGGGACTACGCGGGTGCGCTGGAGCGGGTGCTGGCCGGCGCCGGGTACACCGAGCTGCGCGCCGAGCAGGCCCAGCGCCGTGGGCGTGGCGACCCGGTGCAGCTCGGCATCGGCGTGAGCGTGTACGTGGAGATCACCGGGGCGGGCCCGTCGGGCACCGGGGAGCAGGCCCAGGTGCAGGTGCACCCTGACGGCACCGCGACCGTGCTCACCGGCACCTCGCCGCACGGGCAGGGCCACGGCACCGCGTGGGCGATGCTCGCCAGCGACCGTCTCGGCATCCCGATGGAGCGGATCTCGGTGGTGCACGGCGACACCGACCTGGTCCCCAGCGGTGGCGGCACGATGGCCTCGCGCAGCCTGCAGCAGGGCGGCGCCGCGGTGCACCAGGCGGCCGGGGAGCTGGTGGAGCTGGCCCGCAAGCGGGCTGCAGAGGTGCTGGAGGCCAACCCGGACGACCTCGTCGTCGACCCGGTCCGCCAGGGCTTGGTGGTGCGGGGCACCGACGTCGGCATCAGCTACGCCGAGCTGGCCGCCGACGAGCCGCTGCTGGTCGCCGCCACGTTCACCGCGGACGCGCCCACGTTCCCGTTCGGCGCCCACCTGGCCGTGGTCGAGGTGGACACCGGCACGGGCAAGGCGGTGCTGGTGCGGATGGTCACCGTCGACGACGCCGGCCGGGTCCTGAACCCGCTGCTG
Organism: Mycobacteriaceae bacterium; assembly: GCA_039923155.1. Taxonomy (GTDB): domain Bacteria; phylum Actinomycetota; class Actinomycetes; order Mycobacteriales; family Mycobacteriaceae; genus Rhodococcus_D. The sequence continues at coordinate 2,112 of JBDTDI010000064.1, forward strand.
GCCGAGGGCCAGCGCCACGGGGGCATCGCCCAGGGGGCGGCCCAGGCGCTGTTCGAGGAGGTGCTCTACGACGAGGACGGCAACCCGCTGACCTCCACCCTGGCCGACTACCCCATCCCGTCGGCCGCCGAGCTGCCCAGCTTCGAACTCCTCGACATGGCGACCGAGACGCCGATGAACCCGTTGGGGGCCAAGGGGATCGGCGAGTCCGGGACGGTGGGCTCCACCCCCGCCATCCAGAGCGCGGTGATCGACGCGCTCGCGCACCTGGGGGTGCGCCACATCGACATGCCCACCACCCCGGAGAAGGTCTGGCTCGCCCTGCAGACCGCCTCCGCCCGCGAAGGAGCCCACGCCTGATGGACGTCACCCTTACCGTGAACGGCGTGGAGTCCACGCACGACGTGGAGGCCCGCACCCTGCTGGTGCACCACCTGCGGGAGAACCTCGACCTGCGCGCGGCCAACGTCGGCTGCGACACCTCCTCCTGCGGGGCGTGCACCGTGCTGCTCGACGGGGTCGCGGTGAAGAGCTGCACCGTGCTCGCCGCGCAGGCCGCTGGCTGCGAGGTCACCACCGTGGAGGGTCTGGCCTCCGCCGACGGCGAGCTGCACCCGGTGCAGGCCGCGTTCCGCGCCGAGCACGGGCTGCAGTGCGGCTTCTGCACCCCGGGGATGGTGATGGCCTGCGTGTCGTTGCTGCAGGACAACCCCACCCCCACCGAACGGGAGGTGCGGGTGGGCCTGGAGGGCAACCTGTGCCGCTG
>JBDTDI010000065.1:0-4395 GCA_039923155.1 Mycobacteriaceae bacterium
TTTATCGATCCTCATCGTCAACCAACGGGCCACCGGAGGCCGGGTCCCCGCCGACCGAGCTGCTGCACGAGGCGCAGAGCCCCCTCCCCCGGGTCGGTCCCTGCAACCACGTCAGGAGCTCCTGCACCGTGCCGGTCACAGACGACATCGCCACCCTCACCACCGCCCGTCACCCCGAGGGCTGGACGGACCTCGACACCCGCGCCGTGGACACCGTCCGCGTGCTCGCCGCCGACGCCGTGCAGAAGGTCGGCAACGGCCACCCGGGCACCGCCATGAGCCTCGCTCCGCTGGCCTACACCCTCTTCCAGCGCGTCATGCGCCACGACCCCTCCGACCAGGACTGGATCGGGCGCGACCGCTTCGTGCTCTCCTGCGGACACTCCAGCCTCACCCTCTACATCCAGCTGTACTTCTCCGGCTACGGCCTGGAGCTCGAGGACCTGCAGGCCCTGCGAACCTGGGGCAGCAAGACCCCCGGGCACCCCGAGCACCGGCACACCCCGGGCATCGAGATCACCACCGGCCCCCTCGGGCAGGGAATGGCCTCCGCGGTGGGCATGGCCATGGCCGCGCGCCGCGAGCGGGGCCTGTTCGATCCCGACGCCGCGCCGGGCGAGAGCCCGTTCGACCACCACATCTACGTCATCACCTCCGACGGTGACATCGAGGAGGGCGTCACCTCCGAGGCCAGCTCGCTCGCCGGCACCCAGCAGCTGGGCAACCTCGTGATGATCTACGACGACAACAAGATCTCCATCGAGGACAACACCGACATCGCGCTGAGCGAGGACACCGCCAAGCGCTACGAGGCCTACGGCTGGCACGTGCAGGTCGTCGAGGGCGGCGAGGACGTCACCGCGATCGAGAAGGCCCTGCTGGCCGCGAAGGCCGAGACCGACAGGCCGTCGATCATCGTGCTGCGCACCATCATCGGCTACCCAGCACCGACCAAGATGAACAGCGGTGCCGCCCATGGTTCCGCCCTCGGCGACGACGAGGTCGCGGCGGTGAAGAAGGAGCTGAGCTTCGACCCGGACAAGACCTTCGAGGTCAGCGACGAGGTCATCGACCACGTCCGCGAGGTCAAGGAGCGTGGGGCGCGTGCCCGGCAGGAGTGGACGCCCGGCTTCGAGGCCTGGGCGAAGCGTGAGCCGGAGCGCAAGGCCCTGCTGGACCGGGTGCTCGGACGCACCCTGCCCGACGGGTACGCCGACAACCTGCCGACCTGGGCGCTCGGGGACTCCGCGATCGCCACCCGCAAGGCCTCCGAGGCGGTGCTGGCCGCGCTCGGGCCGGTGCTGCCCGAGCTGTGGGGCGGCTCGGCCGACCTGGCCGGGTCGAACAACACCACGATCAAGGGTGCCGACTCCTTCGGCCCCACCAGCATCTCCACCGACGAGTTCAAGGCCAACCCCTACGGACGCACCCTGCACTTCGGCATCCGCGAGCACGCGATGGGCGCGATCCTCAACGGCATCGCGCTGCACGGGCCCACCCGCCCCTACGGCGGCACGTTACTCGTGTTCAGCGACTACATGCGCCCGGCCGTCCGCCTCGCCGCCCTGATGCAGTCGTCGGTGGTCTACGTGTGGACCCACGACTCGATCGGCCTCGGCGAGGACGGTCCGACCCACCAGCCGGTGGAGCACCTCGCTGCGCTGCGGGCCATCCCCGGCCTGGACGTCGTGCGCCCGGGCGACGCCAACGAGACGGCGGCGGCGTGGAAGGCGGTGCTGGAACGTCCCGAGGGCCCAGCTGGGCTCGCGCTGACCCGGCAGAACCTGCCCATCCTCGAGGGCACCTCGGTCGAGGGAGTGGCCAAGGGCGGCTACGTGCTCGCCGACGCCGAGGCGGGTGAGCTCAAGGTGGTGCTCATCGGTACCGGCTCCGAGCTGCAGATCGCCGTCGCTGCCCGCACCCAGCTGGAGGCTCAGGGAATCGGCACGCGGGTCGTCTCGATGCCCTGCGTGGAGTGGTTCGACGCCCAGCCCGCCAGCTACCGAGACACCGTGCTGCCGCCGCTGGTGCGGGCCCGGGTGGCCGTGGAGGCGGGAATCGCGATGAGCTGGCACCGGTTCACCGGGACGGACGGCGAGGTGGTCTCGCTGGAGCACTTCGGCGCGTCCGCCGACTACGAGACCCTGTTCGAGAAGTTCGGCATCACCGATGAGGCCGTCGTCGCTGCCGCGCAGCGCTCGGTGGCCCGACTGGAGGCATGACATGACCCAGAACGCCAACCTGGCCGCCCTGAGCGAGGCCGGTGTGTCCGTCTGGCTGGACGACCTGTCCCGCGAGCGGCTCGACTCCGGCAACCTCGTCGAGCTGATAGAGACGCGCTCGGTGGTGGGGGTGACCACCAACCCCACGATCTTCGCCGGTGCGCTGGCCCACGGAAACGCCTACGACGCGCAGGTCCGTGAGCTGGTGGGTCAGGGTGCCGACGTGGACGGTGCGGTCCGCACGTTGACCACCGACGACGTCCGCCGGGCCTGCGACGTGTTCCGCGGGGTGTACGACGCCACCGGGGGCACCGACGGCCGGGTGTCGATCGAGGTGGAGCCCGGCCTTGCCCATGACACCGACAAGACCGTGGCGCAGGCGGTTGACCTGTGGAAGACCGTGGACCGGCCCAACCTGCTGATCAAGATCCCGGCCACCGAGGAGGGGGTCCCCGCGATCACCGCGACGCTGGCCGAGGGCATCAGCGTGAACGTGACCCTGATCTTCTCGGTGGAGCGCTACCGCCAGGTGATGGACGCGTTCCTCGACGGGCTGGACCAGGCCAAGGCTGCCGGGCACGACCTCGCCGGGATCCACAGCGTGGCGTCGTTCTTCGTGTCCCGGGTGGACTCCGAGATCGACAAGCGGCTGACCGCCATCGGCACCCCGGAGGCGATGGCGCTGAAGTCGAAGGCGGGCCTGGCGAATGCCCGCCTGGCCTACGGGGCCTTCGAGCAGGTGTTCCAGGTCGGACCGCGCTGGCAGGAGATGGTGGCCCACGGGGCCAACCCCCAGCGCCCGCTGTGGGCCTCGACCGGGACCAAGGACCCCAGCCTCCCGGACACGCTGTACGTGACCGAGCTGGTGGGCCCGAACACGGTGAACACCATGCCCGAGAAGACGATGAACGCGATGGCCGAGCACGGAGAGCTGCACGGGGACACGGTCAGCGACACCTCCGTCGCTGCGCAGGAGGTGTTCGATGCGCTCACCGCCGTCGGGATCGACCTCACCGACGTGTTCCTGGTGCTGGAGAACGAGGGTGTGAGCAAGTTCGAGAAGTCCTGGGACGAGCTCCTGCAGACCGTGCAGGGACAGCTCGACGACGCCCGCAGCAAGGGCTGAGGCGGGCCGCCGGTGACCACGTCCCTGGGTTGGAACAACCCGCTGCGCGATCCCCGAGACAAGCGGCTGCCCCGCATCGCCGGCCCGTGCGCGCTGGTGATCTTCGGGGTCACTGGCGACCTCGCCCGCAAGAAGCTGATGCCTGCGGTGTACGACCTCGCGGCCCGGGGGCTGTTGCCCCCGGGTTTCGCGCTCGTCGGCTTCGCCCGCCGTGACTGGGCCGACCAGGACTTCGGTCAGGTGGTGCACGACGCGGTGCAGATGTACTCCCGCACCCCGTTCCGCCAGGAGGTCTGGGACTCCCTCGCCGAGGGCTTCCGCTTCGTGCAGGGCAGCTTCGACGACGACGACGCCTTCGACGTCCTGGCCAGCACCCTGTCCGACCTCGACCAGGTTCGTGGCACCGGCGGCAACCACGCGTTCTACCTGTCGGTCCCGCCGAACGCCTTTCCGTTGGTGTGCAAGCAGCTGGCCCGCTCGGGCCTGGCCCAGGCCCCGCCGGGCCAGTGGCGCCGGGTCGTGATCGAGAAGCCGTTCGGTCACGACCTGGACAGCGCCCGCGAGCTGAACGCGGTCGTCAACGAGGTGTTCCCCGAGGACTCGGTGTTCCGCATCGACCACTACCTGGGCAAGGAGACGGTCCAGAACATCCTGGCGCTGCGCTTCGCGAACCAGCTCTGGGACCCGATCTGGAACTCCCACTACGTCGACCACGTGCAGATCACGATGGCCGAGGACATCGGCCTCGGTGGCCGTGCGGGGTACTACGACGGCATCGGTGCCGCCCGTGACGTGATCCAGAACCACCTGCTCCAACTGCTGGCCTTCGTCGCGATGGAGGAGCCGGTGAGCTTCCAGCCCGCCGAGCTGCAGGCCGAGAAGGTCAAGGTGCTCTCCGCGACCCGTCTCGCGCAGCCGCTGGAGGAGACCACCGCCCGCGGTCAGTACGCCGGCGGCTGGCAGGGCGCGAGCAAGGTCGTCGGGCTGCTGGAGGAGGAGGGGTTCGCCTCGGACTCCACCACCGAGACCTACGCGGCCATCACCTGC
>JBDTDI010000066.1:0-12140 GCA_039923155.1 Mycobacteriaceae bacterium
CCACCACCCGACGCTCCAAGGGACACAGAGAGGCGGAGCCGACGTGGCATCCACCAGCGACTTCAAGAACGGGCTCGTCCTCAAGATCGACGGACAGCTGTGGACCATCACCGACTTCCAGCACGTCAAGCCGGGCAAGGGGCCCGCGTTCGTCCGCTCGACGCTGAAGAACGTGCTCTCGGGCAAGGTCGTCGACAAGACCTTCAACGCCGGCGTCAAGGTCGAGACCGCGACCGTGGACCGCCGCAACATGACCTACCTGTACCGCGACGGCGACGACTTCGTCTTCATGGACGGCGAGACCTACGAGCAGCACTACATCGGCGCCGCCACCGTGGGTGACGGGGCCAACTTCATGCTGGAGAACTCCGAGGCGCAGGTGGCCTTCAACGAGGGCCTCCCGCTGTACGTCGAGCTCCCGGTCGCGGTGGACCTGCTGGTCAAGCACACCGACCCGGGGCTGCAGGGGGACCGCTCGACCGGCGGCACCAAGCCCGCCACCATGGAGACGGGCGCGGAGATCGCCGTCCCGCTGTTCATCAACACCGGCGACAAGCTGCGCGTGGACACCCGCGACAGCCGCTACCTCGGCCGCGTCAACTCCTGACGTGCCCGCCTTCCCGAGCTTTCCCCCCGGCAACCTGCCCGACGACGTCGAGCTGGTCGGCCCGGTCAGCGAGCCCACCGAGGGGGGTCACCGCCCCGGGGGCGCCCGCCGAAAGGCCCGACGCCGTGCCGTGGACGTCCTGTTCGAGGCCGAGGCCCGCGACGCGGACCCCCTGGCCGTGGTGAGCGAGCGGAACACGGTCGCGCAGGCGGACGCCTCTGCTCCCCCGGTGAACCCGTACACCATCACCATGGTCACCGGGGTGGCGGAGAACCTGGACCGGATCGACGACGTGATCACCTCGCACCTGCGGCAGTGGCGCCTGGACCGCCTGCCGGCGGTGGACCGGGCCGTGCTGCGGGTGGCGGTGTGGGAGCTGCTGCACAACCCGGACGTGCCCCCGGCGGTCGCCGTGGACGAGGCGGTGGAGCTGACCAAGCAGCTGTCCAACGACGACTCGCCGGCCTACGTCAACGGTGTGCTCGGTCAGGTGGCGCTGGTGGCCCCGCAGGTCCGCGCGGCCGCGGCCGCCGTGGTTGCTCCTCGGCCACCGGCGGAGCCGGTCAGTCCTCCACCGCCGGACGGGCCTCCGGAGGAAGCACCCCCCAGCCGATGAGCTGGTCGGTGAGCTCACCGGGAGTGACGTCGTAGATGATGGCCAGCGAGCGCAGGTCCTCGGTCCGGATGGAGAGCACCCGGCCGTTGTAGTCCCCGCGCTGGCTCTGAATGGTGGCGGCGTAGCGCGCCAGCGGGCCGACCTGGTCCGCGGGCAGCTCCTGCAGCCGCTCCAGGTTGATGACGATCTTGGTGGCGGGCTCGGCGCCGGAGGGCACCCGTCCCTCTGGGAGCAGCTCGCTGACCGGGATGCCGTAGAAGTCGGCCAGCTCGGCCAGCTTCTGCACGGTCACCGCACGGTCGCCACGCTCGTAGGAGCCGACGACGACCGCCTTCCAGCGGCCCTCCGACTTCTGCTCCACACCGTGCAGCGACAGGCCCTGCTGCTGACGGATTCCCCGCAGCTTGACGCCCAGTGCTTTTGCGTAGTCACTCATCGTGCTCTCCTCCCGGCTGCTTGCCTGAACCGTCGCACCGTTGAGACGGTGAGGCCGCCACGGTCACCCGAACTACCGGGTTACTCTCCGGTGGTGACGCTGTGCAGTCAAGTGTGCACGACGGAACCGCGAGCCGCCGCTCATCAGGTCCAACGGCGGTCGGGACACCGGTCGCCGCGCTGGTAGCGTCGTGCGCGGTTCACCCATCCTTTAACGACCCGTCCGGTGAGGCGGGGAAGGAGGTCTCGGATGCCTACGGCACCCGAGGCGGTGGGGCCCAGCGGATCGGGGACCGACCCCGGGACGGGCAGCACGGAGCGCGAGCTGTTCGGACCGGCCGACGTCACCCGCACCGTGGCCCGCATCGCCCACGAGCTCATCGAGAAGACCGCGATCGACGCCCCCGGCGCACCCCGCGTGCTGCTGCTGGGCATCCCGACCCGCGGCGCCCCCCTGGCCGCCCGGTTGGCCGACGCCGTCGCCGAGTTCTCCGGCGTTCGCCCGGGCCTGGGCACCCTGGACACCACCCTCTACCGCGACGACCTGCGACGTAAGGCCCCCCGCGCGCTGGAGCGCACCGAGCTGCCCGACGGCGGGGTGGACGACGCGGTGGTTGTGCTGGTCGACGACGTGCTGTTCTCCGGTCGCACCGTGGTCGCCGCCCTGGACGCGCTGCGTGAGCACGGACGGCCCGCCGCGGTGCAGCTGGCCGTCCTCGTCGACCGCGGCCACCGCGAGCTCCCGGTCCGGGCGGACTACGTGGGCAAGAACGTGCCCACCGCGCGCACCGAGGACGTCAGCGTGCTGCTGTCCGAGGTCGACGGGCGCGACGCGGTGCTGCTGCGGCCGGCGGTGCGGGAGTGAAGCACCTGCTGGGCGTGGACGACCTCGACGCCGACGCCGCGACCGCCATCCTCGACGACGCGCAGCGCCTGGAGCAGGCCCTGCTCGGACGTGAGGTGCGCAAGCTGCCGACCCTGCGTGGTCGCACCGTGATGACCGTGTTCTTCGAGGACTCCACCCGCACCCGGGTCAGCTTCGAGGTGGCCGGCAAGTGGATGAGCGCCGACGTCATCAACGTCGGTGCCAAGGGGTCCTCGGCCAGCAAGGGGGAGTCCCTGCGCGACACCGTGCTGACCCTGCAGGCCGCCGGCGCCGACTGCCTCGTGGTGCGCCACCCCGCCTCCGGGGCACCCCACCGAATCGCCGCCTGGGGCGGGCCGGACGGGCCCAGCGTCGTCAACGCGGGTGACGGCACCCACGAGCACCCCCCCCAGGCCCTGCTCGACGCGCTGACCCTGCGCCAGCGCCTCGGCGGGCTCGCCGGGCGCCGGGTGGTGATCGTCGGAGACGTGCTGCACAGCCGGGTCGCCCGCTCCAACGCGCACCTGCTGGCCACTCTCGGTGCCGAGGTGGTGCTGGTGGCGCCCCCGACCCTGCTGCCGAACGGTGTGCAGACCTGGCCGGTGCACGTCAGCCACCACCTGGACGCCGAGCTGGCCGGGGCCGACGCGGTGATGATGCTGCGGGTGCAGGCCGAGAGGATGCAGGGCGGCTTCTTCCCGAGCGCGCGGGAGTACTCCATCGCCTACGGGCTCAACGCCCGCCGCCAGGGCCTGCTCGGCCCGGGCGTGAAGGGCCAGGGTGTGCCGGTGCTGCACCCGGGCCCGATGGTGCGAGGCATGGAGATCTCCTCCGCGGTGGCGGACTCGGCCACGTCCGCGGTGCTCGCCCAGGTCCGCAACGGCGTCCACGTGCGGATGGCCGTGCTCTACCAGCTTCTCGCCGGAGGTGTGTCGTGAGCCCGTCACCAGCCCTGTTGATCACCGGGGCCCTGCTCTACGGGGAGGGCGCACCCACCGACGTGCTGCTGCGCGACGGTGAGGTGGTCGCGATCGGCCCGGAGATCGGTGCTGGCACCGGCGGTGACCTCGACCCGACGGACGCCGAGCGCCTGGACGCCACCGGCCTGGTGCTGCTGCCCGGCTTCGTCGACCTGCACACCCACCTGCGCGAGCCCGGTCGCGAGGACATCGAGACCATCGAGACCGGCTCGGCCGCGGCGGCGCTCGGCGGCTTCACCGCGGTGTTCGCGATGGCCAACACCGACCCGGTCGCCGACTCCGCGGTGGTCGTGGAGCACGTCCACCGGCGTGGGCGCGAGGTCGGCCTGGTCGACGTGCACCCGGTGGGTGCGGTCACCGTCGGCCTCGGGGGCACCCAGCTGGCGGAGCTGGGCGCGATGGCCACCTCGGCCGCCGCGGTGCGGCTGTTCTCCGACGACGGGCGCTGCGTGGCCGACCCGCTGCTCATGCGACGGGCCCTGGAGTACGCCACCGCGCTGGACGTGGTGATCGCCCAGCACGCCGAGGAGCCCCGCCTCACCGCCGGCGCGCAGGCCCACGAGGGCCCCACCGCGGCCCGCCTGGGCCTCGCCGGCTGGCCGCGCGCCGCCGAGGAGGCGGTGATCGCACGGGACTGCCTGCTGGCCCGCGACGCGCACGCGCGGCTGCACGTCTGCCACGTCTCCACCGCCGGCAGCGCCACCGTCATCGAGCGGGCCAAGGCCGACGGCGTGCGGGTCACCGCCGAGGTCACCCCGCACCACCTGCTGCTCGACGACTCCCGGCTGCACGGCTACGACCCGGTGAACAAGGTGAACCCCCCGCTGCGCGAGAGCTCGGACACCGCCGCGCTGCGCCGGGCGCTGGCCGACGGGGTGATCGACTGCGTGGCCACCGACCACGCCCCGCACGCCCCGCAGGACAAGGACACCGACTTCGCGACGGCGCGACCCGGGATGCTCGGGCTGCAGACCGCGCTGTCGGTGGTGGTCCAGACCATGGTGCGCCCGGGCCTGCTGGACTGGCGGGGGGTGGCGCGGGTGCTGAGCGAGGCGCCCGCCGCCATCGCCGGGCTGCCCGACCAGGGTCGCCCGATTGACGTGGGCGAGCCCGCCAACCTGGTCCTCGTCGACCCCGACGCCACCTGGACGGTGCGCGGCGCGGCGCTGGCCAGCATCGCCACCAACACCCCCTACGAGGGCATGACCCTGCCGGGGCGCGTGGTGGCCACGGTGCTGCGCGGGCGGGTCACCGCCCGGGACGGGCAGGTGCACCCGTGCTGAGGCTGGTCCTGAGCCTGGCCGCCCTGGTGGTGTTCGTGCTGCTCGTGGTGGGCGCGTGGCGCGGTTGGCAGCACCGGGCGCAGCGCCAGGCGGTGGTCACCGGAGCGTTCCCGCCCGCGCCCGGTGACCCCGGAGCTGCGCAGCTGGGACCCACGACCGGGCTCTACGTCGGCAGCACCATCGCCGGTGACTGGCAGGACCGGGTCACCGTCGGCGACATCGGGTTCCGGGCCACCGGCGCGCTGACCCTGCACGCCGACGGGGTGCTCCTGGCCCGCGACGGCGCGAGCAGCATCTGGATCCCCCGCCCGGCCCTGGTCGGGCTGCGCACCGACGCGAAGCTCGCCGGGAAGGTGACGGCCAGGGGCGGCTTGCTCGTCTTCCGGTGGCGGGTGGGGGACGTTGTCGTCGACACCGGGTTCCGGGGCGACGGCCGAGAGCACTACCCGTCGTGGCTGGCGGCCCTGCCCGGCCCCAACACCGAGGGCACCAACACCGAGGGCCCGAACACCGAGGGCCCGAACACCAAGAACCCCGCCGACGAGACGAAGGAGCCCGACGCGTGAACGAGGCCGTGCTGGTCCTGGCCGACGGAACGACGTTTCACGGGCAGGCGTTCGGTGCCACCGGCGCAACCCTGGGTGAGGCGGTGTTCTGCACCGGCATGACCGGCTACCAGGAGACGCTCACCGACCCCAGCTACCACCGCCAGATCGTGGTCGCCACGGCGCCGCAGATCGGCAACACCGGGTGGAACGCCGAGGACGACGAGGGCCGACGCATCTGGGTGGCGGGGTACGCGGTGCGGGAGGTGTCGCGGCGGGCGTCGAGCTGGCGGGCCACCGGCACCCTGGGCGAGGAGATGACCCGTCAGGGCGTGGTCGGGATCTCGGGCATCGACACCCGTGCGGCCGTGCGACACCTGCGCGAGCAGGGCGCCATGCGGGCGGGGATCTTCTCCGGTGACGCGCTGCGCCCCACCGAGGAGCTCGTGGCCCAGGTGCGCGCGCAGCCGGAGATGCTCGGTGCGGACCTGGCCGGGCAGGTCAGCACCACCGAGGCGTACGTGGTGGAACCCGACGGCGTCGAGCCCGGCGCGGCGGCCAGGTTCACGGTCGCGGCCCTGGACCTGGGCATCAAGACCAACACCCCCCGGATGTTCGCCGCCCGCGGGGTGCGGGTGCACGTGCTGCCGGCCGCCGCCACCCTCGACGACGTCCGCGCGGTGAGACCTGACGGGTTCTTCCTGTCCAACGGCCCCGGCGACCCGGCCACCGCCGACGCCCCCGTCGAGCTCACCCGGCAGGTGCTCGAGGCGCGGATCCCGATGTTCGGGATCTGTTTCGGCAACCAGCTGCTGGCCCGGGCGCTGGGCCGGGGCACCTACAAGATGCGCTACGGCCACCGGGGGATGAACATCCCGGTGATCGACCACGCGACCCGGACGGTGGCGATCACCGCCCAGAACCACGGCTTCGCCGTCGAGGGGGAGGCGGGGGAGCGCTTCGACACCCCCTTCGGCCCGGCCTTCATCAGCCACACGTGCCCCAACGACGGCACCGTGGAGGGCGTAGCCCTGCTCGACGGGTCCGCGTTCTCCGTGCAGCACCACCCCGAGGCGGCCGCCGGGCCGCACGACGCCGCCACCCTGTTCGACCGGTTCATCACCCAGATGGGAGGGCGTTCCTGATGCCCCGTCGCAGCGACCTGCACCACGTCCTCGTCATCGGCTCCGGGCCCATCGTCATCGGGCAGGCCTGCGAGTTCGACTACTCCGGCACCCAGGCCTGTCGGGTGCTGCGCGCCGAGGGACTGCGGGTGAGCCTCATCAACTCCAACCCCGCGACGATCATGACCGACCCGGAGTTCGCCGACGCGACCTACATCGAGCCGATCACCGCCGAGTTCGTGGAGAAGGTCATCGTGAACGAGCGCGAGGGCGGGCACCCGGTGGACGCCGTGCTGGCCACCCTGGGTGGGCAGACGGCGCTGAACTGCGCCATGGACCTGTTCCACACCGGGGTGCTTGCGCGGCACGGCATCGAGCTGATCGGGGCCAACGCCGCCAGCATCGAGCGGGGCGAGGACCGGCAGATGTTCAAGGACATCGTCGCCACCGTGGGCGGGGAGTCCGCGCGCTCGCAGGTCTGTCACACCATGGACGAGGTCCGCGCCTACGTCAGCGAGGTCGGCCTGCCCGTGGTCGTGCGGCCGAGCTTCACCATGGGCGGGCTCGGCTCGGGCATGGCCCACACCGAGGCGGACCTGGACCGCATCGCTGGCGGCGGGCTCGCCGCCTCGCCCACGGCCAACGTGCTCGTCGAGGAGTCCATCTACGGGTGGAAGGAGTTCGAGCTCGAGCTGATGCGCGACGCCCGTGACAACGTGGTCGTGGTGTGCTCCATCGAGAACATCGACCCGATGGGGGTGCACACCGGCGACTCGATGACTGTCGCCCCCGCCATGACCCTGACCGACCGTGAGTACCAGCGCATGCGTGACCTCGGCATCGCCGTGCTCCGCGAGGTGGGCGTGGACACCGGCGGCTGCAACATCCAGTTCGCGGTGCACCCCGTCGACGGCCGGATGGTGGTCATCGAGATGAACCCCCGGGTGTCACGCTCCTCGGCGCTGGCGTCGAAGGCCACGGGGTTCCCCATCGCCAAGATCGCCGCGAAGCTCGCGATCGGCTACACCCTCGACGAGATCGTCAACGACATCACCCGCGAGACCCCGGCCTGCTTCGAGCCGACCCTGGACTACGTGGTGGTCAAGGCGCCACGGTTCGCGTTCGAGAAGTTCCCCGGTGCCGACCCCACCCTGACCACGACGATGAAGTCCGTCGGCGAGGCGATGAGCATCGGGCGCAGCTTCGCCGAGGCGCTGGGCAAGGTGCTGCGCTCGCTGGAGACCCCCCGCACCAGCTTCTGGACCCGGGGCGACGACGAGCGGGACGCCGCCGCGGTGCTGACCGCGCTGCGCACCCCCACCGAGGGGCGGATCTACGACGTGGAGCAGGCGCTGCGGCTCGGGGCCGGCGTGGAGGAGGTGGCCGACGCCTCCGGCATCGACCCGTGGTTCGTCGAGGAGGTGGCCGGGCTGGTCGAGCTGCGGGCTGCGCTGCTCGACGCACCGGTGCTCGACGCGGCCCTGCTGCGAGCGGCCAAGCGGGCCGGGTGCTCCGACGAGCAGGTGGCCGCGCTGCGCCCGGAGCTGGCGGGCGAGGCAGGGGTGCGGGTGCTGCGCCACCGCCTCGGGGTGCGCCCGGTGTTCAAGGCCGTCGACACCTGCGCCGCCGAGTTCGACGCCAGCACGCCGTACTTCTACAGCTGTTACGAGTCCGACCCCGACGCGGAGTCGGAGGTGGCACCGCAGTCCGAGCGGGCCAAGGTGCTGATCCTCGGTTCCGGCCCGAACCGGATCGGCCAGGGCATCGAGTTCGACTACTCCTGCGTGCACGCCGCCATGACGCTGAGCGACGCCGGGTTCGAGACCGTCATGATCAACTGCAACCCCGAGACCGTGTCCACCGACTACGACACCGCAGACCGCTTGTACTTCGAGCCCTTGACGCTGGAGGACGTGCTGGAGGTGGTGCACGCCGAACAGGTCTCCGGTGCGGGTGGCCCGGGGGTCGTTGGCGTGATCGTGCAGCTCGGCGGCCAGACCCCGCTGAAGCTCGCCCGGGCCCTGGAGCACGCCGGGGTGCCGATCGTCGGGACCTCGCCGGAGGCCATCGACCTGGCCGAGGACCGGGGCGCGTTCGGCGAGGTGCTGAGCAGGGCCGGGCTGCCCGCACCCGACTACGGCACCGCCACCAGCTTTGCGCAGGCCCGCGCCATCGCCGCACGCATCGGCTACCCGGTGCTGGTGCGACCCTCCTACGTGCTCGGCGGCCGAGGCATGGAGATCGTCTACGACGAGGACTCTCTGGCGCACTACATCGCCCGGGCCACCGACATCACCGCCGACCACCCGGTGCTGGTGGACCGATTCCTGGACGACGCCATCGAGATCGACGTGGACGCGCTGTGCGACGGCACCGAGGTCTACCTGGGCGGCGTGATGGAGCACATCGAGGAGGCGGGCATCCACTCCGGCGACTCGGCCTGCGCGCTACCGCCGATCACGCTGGGGTCCAGCGACATCGACGCCGTGCGCCGCTCCACCGAGCTGCTCGCGCACGGCATCGGGGTGCGCGGGCTGATGAACGTGCAGTACGCGTTGAAGGACGACGTGCTGTTCGTGCTCGAGGCCAACCCCCGGGCGAGCCGCACGGTGCCCTTCGTCTCCAAGGCCACCGCGGTACCGCTGGCCAAGGCCGCCGCCCGAATCATGTTGGGCGCCACCATCGCGCAGCTGCGCACCGAGGGCCTGCTGCCGGCCACCGGCGACGGGGGCCGCGTGGCTGCGGACGCCCCGGTGGCGGTCAAGGAGGCGGTGCTGCCCTTCCACCGGTTCCGCCGTGCCGACGGCAGCGGCATCGACTCGCTGCTCAGCCCGGAGATGAAGTCCACCGGGGAGGTGATGGGCATCGACGCGGACTTCGGTCGGGCCTTCGCCAAGAGCCAGACCGCGGCCTACGGGTCGCTGCCCACCTCGGGGACCGTCTTCGTGTCGGTCGCCAACCGCGACAAGCGGTCCATGGTCTTCCCGGTGAAACGGCTGGCTGACCTCGGGTTCGAGGTGCTCGCCACCGCGGGAACGGCGGAGATGCTGCGGCGCAACGGGATCCCCTGCACCGAGGTCCTCAAGCACTTCGAGGCGGCAGACGGGGTCGGCTCCATCGTCGAGCGCATCGCCGCGGGTGGGGTGGCCATGGTGGTGAACACCCCCTACGGCAACTCCGGGCCGCGGGTGGACGGCTACGAGATCCGCAGCGCGGCGGTGTCGGCCGACATCCCGTGCATCACCACCGTGCAGGGCGCTGCCGCGGCCGTGCAGGGCATCGAGGCGGCGATCGCCGGGGACGTGGTGGTGCGCCCGCTGCAGGAGCTGCACCGGGCGTTGCGCACGCCGCGGTGAGCGGGGTGACCAGGGCCACGTTCGGGCAGCGCCTCGCCGCGGCCGTGACCGCCAGGGGCCCGCTGTGCGTGGGCATCGACCCGCACCCGGCGCTGCTGGCCGGTTGGGGGCTCAGCGACGACGTGGCCGGGCTGGAGCGGTTCGCCCCGGTGTGCGTGGCCGCCCTCGCGGGGGAGGTGGCCGTGCTCAAGCCACAGGTCGCCTTCTTCGAGGCCCACGGCTCGGCGGGCCTGGCGGTGCTCGAGCGCACCATCACCGCGGCCCAGCAAGCCGGTGCCCTGGTGCTGGCCGACGCCAAGCGCGGCGACATCGGCTCCACCATGTCCGCCTACGCCCGGGCGTGGCTCTCGGAGGACTCGCCACTGGCCGTCGACGCCGTGACTCTGTCGCCCTACCTGGGGGTGGGTGCGCTGGCCCCGGCGCTGACGCTGGCCGCCGAGAACGGTCGTGGGGTTTTCGTGCTGGCGCTGACCTCGAACCCGGAGGGCGCGGCGGTGCAGCGCGCCGTCGGCAGGGGTGGGAACGGGGCCGGGGCCGGGAACGGGGCCGGAACGACGGTGGCCCAGGCCGTGGTCGACGAGCTGGCCGCCCGCAACGTCGGCGCCACGCCGATGGGCTCGGCCGGCGTCGTGGTGGGCGCCACGGTCTCCTCGCCCTTCCTCGACCTCAGCCGGCTGAACGGTCCGGTCCTCGCCCCGGGGTTCGGCGCGCAGGGCGCGGGGGTGGCGGACCTGGTGCGCGTGTTCGGTCGCGAGCGTACCCACGTGCTGGCGACCAGCTCACGAGACGTGCTGCGCCACGGGCCCGACGTGGCGTCGCTGCGCTCCGCGGCGGCCCGCGTGCGCGACGAGCTCCTCGCGCCGCGCTGAACCGCGGTTACACCACCAGGGCGCGTCCACCTCGTGGTGGGTCACGAACAGCGCAGGTCGCGGGCATGGGTACGGTCGATGAGAGATCTACCCGCCCAGCCCACCCGATTCACAGACGACGGAGGAACCCGTGGCCCTTCCCCAGCTGACCCCCGAGCAGCGCACCGCTGCCCTGGAGAAGGCCGGCCAGGCTCGCAAGGCCCGAGCCGAGCTCAAGGAGCGGCTCAAGCGCGGCGGCACCGACCTCAAGCAGGTGCTCGACGACTCCAGCTCGGACGAGGTGCTCGGCAAGATGAAGGTGTCCGCGCTGCTGGAGTCGCTGCCCAAGGTGGGCAAGGTCAAGGCGCAGGAGATCATGACCGAGCTCGAGATCGCGCCCACCCGTCGGCTGCGCGGTCTTGGCGACCGCCAGCGCAAGGCGCTGCTCGCCCGCTTCGACCAGGCCTGAGCAGGCCTTGGACGTCGGGGCACGGGGTCGGCTGGTGGTGCTCGCCGGCCCGTCAGCGGTGGGCAAGTCCACCGTGGTGGCGGCGCTGCGCCGGGCGCTTCCCGAGCTGGCGTTCAGCGTCTCGGCCACCACCCGTGCACCCCGGCCGGGGGAGGTCGACGGGCGGGACTACCACTTTGTCAGTGCCGCCGAGTTCGAGGCGATGATCTCCGCCGGTGAGCTGCTGGAGTGGGCGGAGATCCATCGGGGCCTGCACCGCTCCGGCACCCCGGCCGCGCCCGTCGAGCAGGCCCTGGACAGTGGACGGCCGGTGCTCGTCGAGGTCGACCTGGCCGGAGCCCGCGCCGTCCGAGAACGGATGCCCGAGGCGACGCTGGTGTTCCTGGCCCCGCCGAGCTGGGAGGTGCTGGTCGCGCGGCTCACCGGTCGCGGGACGGAGGCGCCGGAGGTGGTGGCCCGGCGTCTGGACACCGCACGGATCGAGCTGGACGCCGCCGAGGAGTTCGACGTGACGGTCGTGAACCACGAGGTCGATGCCAGTGCCGCGGAGTTGGTAGCATTGCTGGTCGGTCCGCCCTGATCGGGGCGCGCGGCCTGAGAGCGTGCTGACCTGCAGGAGCAGACGCGCTCGACACCACCACCCTGTGCAGGAGCCCGTGTGAGCACGCCCGAGACCACCACCCCCAAGACGATCAAGCACGTGTACGACACGCCCCTGGGCATCACCAACCCGCCGATCGACGAGCTGCTGGAGCGGGTGTCCTCGAAGTACGCGCTGGTGATCTTCGCGGCCAAGCGGGCCCGCCAGATCAACGACTACTACTCCCAGCTCGGCGACGGTCTGCTCGAGTACGTCGGTCCGCTGGTGGAGCCCGGTCTGCAGGAGAAGCCGCTGTCGATCGCGATGCGCGAGATCCACGCCGACCTGCTCGAGCATACCGAAGGCGAGTGAGCACCCTCCCGTCGGCCGCCCCGCGGGTCGTTCTTGGTGTCGGTGGGGGCATCGCGGCCT
>JBDTDI010000067.1:0-6933 GCA_039923155.1 Mycobacteriaceae bacterium
GCCAGCACGAACACGCAGAACGGCAGCGACGCCTCCCGGGCCACGCGGCCCACGCTGGTTCGTCCGCCCCGCAGCGCGGGCCCGGCGAGGGCGACGGCGCCGGCCACCGCGACCCACACCGGTGCCACTCCGACGAGCCCGGACACCCCGAAACCGGCCAGGGTCAGCGCGAGCAGGGCCAGGGCGGTGCGCGGCGCCGGCACCGCGGCGACGTCGGGCCGCGGACCGGGGGGCCGCGCCGGCAGGTCGCGACGGAAGAAGACCGCGAACACCGCCAGCTCGATCCCCACCACCACCAGCCACGGCAGCGCCATCAGGGCGGCGAAGCCGAGAAAGCTCAGCCCGGAGGCACCGAAGGCCAGCAGGTTGGTCAGGTTGGACACCGGCAGCAGCAGCGAGGCCGAGTTGGCCAGGTGCACCCCGGCGTAGGCGTGCGGGCGGGGGGACACCCGCAGGGTGCTCGCCGTGGCGAGCACCGCCGGGGTGAGCAGGACCACGGTGGCATCGAGGTTGAGCACGGCGGTGCACACCGCCCCCACCCCGAACACGAGCACGAGCAACCGTCGGGGCCGCCCCCGTGCGGCGCGGCCGAGCTCGCCCGCCAACCAGGTGAACACACCGAGGCTGTCCGCGAGGTGGGCCACCACCAGGATGGCGGCCAGGAAGGCGACGGTGGGCCCGAGCTCGCGCAGCACACGGCCCGCGGCCGGGAGGCTGACCAGGCCGAGGCCCACCACGAGGACGGCGGCGGGCAGGGCGGCGGTCACCTCCGGCAGCCCGCGGGGCGCGGTGATCGCGAAGGCCAGGACCACTGCGAGCAGCACCACCGCCAGCAGGGTCACCTCAGTAGCAGGTAGATGCCCACGGCCACCCCGAGCACGACCACGCTCCAGCGCAGCGCGGCCTCGTTGACCCGCTGCGCGACCTTGGCCCCGAGGAAGCCGCCGACCAGGGTCGAGGGCGCCACGGTGAGCACGAAGGCCCACTCCACGGGGGCGCCGAGGGTAAAGACGATGATCGTCACCGTGGCCACCGACAGCGAGAGCACCGCCTTGGTGGCGTTGTTGCGGCGCAGGGTGTCGTTGGCGGTGACGGCCAGCAGGGCCACCAGGATCACCCCCAGCGCGCCGCCGAAGTAGCCGCCGTACACCGAGGAGAACAGCACCGCCAGCAGCAGCGGCTTCCGCCGGTCACCCTCGCCGTGGCGCTGCTCACCGGTCCAGCGCTTGATCTGCGGGGAGAACGCCATCAGGGCGCTGGCCGCCAGCACCAGGGCCGGGACGACCTTGTCGAACACACCGGCCGGCAGCACGAGCAGCAGCAGCGCACCCGCCAGCCCGCCGACCATCGCGGCGGGCACCACCAGGCGCAGCCGGGCACCCTGCCCGGCCAGGTCGCTGCGCTGACCCACCGTGGCCCCGACGTAGCTCGGCCACTGCGCGATGGAGTTGGTGACGTTCGCCGCCAGCGGGGAGAGTCCCGCCGCGAGCAGCGCGGGGAACACGATCAGCGAGCCGCCGCCCGCGATCGCGTTGACGGCGCCGGCAACCAAACCGGCCACGGTCAGCAGCAGGATCTCCGAGGCGCTGGGCACGAGCGAGGATGCTACGGCCCTGTGCGGGTAGCATCGCAGCGCGGACGAGGTGGCCGGGCGGCCGCGGTGACCAGGACCAGCAGCGTGGTGCTGCCGGGCTGGACGCCGAGGAAAGTCCGGACTCCACAGAGCAGGGTGGTTGCCAACAGCAACCCGGGGTGACCCGCGGGATCAGTGCCACAGAGAACAGACCGCCAGGGCGTGCCCTGGTAAGGGTGAAACGGTGCGGCAAGAGCGCACCAGCGTCCCGGGTGACCGGGACGGCTCGGTAAACCCCACCCGGAGCAAGGTCGAAGGTCGTACCGGTGACGGTGCGACTGCGCAGGTGCTCGAGGGCTGCTCGCCCGAGCCTGCGGGTGGACCGCTCGAGGCGCCCGGCGACGGTGCGTCCAGATGGATGGTCGCCACCCGGTGCTCGCACCGGGTACAGGATCCGGCTTACAGGCCACCTCGTCCGCGCCAAGCCTGTGAGCTGCGGGAACGACCTCGGAGGGAGCTGCTGGTCGCCGGGGGTCCGCAGCGGGAGAGCCTCGTCGATCGCAGTCCGCGTCCGGTCGTCAGGGGCGGGCCGAACGGCTGTCGGTGTCCAGTGTCTCGGCGGCAGAGGCGCGCTCGAGCCAGGCCTGCACCACCGCGTTCGATCGGCAGACGGCCGCAGGCCCACGTCGGGGGCAACGCGGGGAACAGCCCCACCCCGAGGTCACGGGACGGGGCTGCTGTGCCGCTGCGCGAGGACGGTCAGGGCAGCGACTCGCAGGCCCTGCGGTTGTTGTCGGAGTCAAGCTTCGCCACGTCTCCGTAGTACGGGTAGTACCTGTCGAAGTAGACCTGAGCTGCGGCCTGGGTGCTGAAGTCCGAGCAGTTGACCGTGTCACCGGGATTTCCCGGCTGGTTGGCCGCAGGGGGGTTCGCACGCCGGAGCTCCCGCCTCACCCCCAGGGTGTCGGTTCCGTTGCCGTCCCAGTCGCCCACGAACGAGGTGTCGTTGGGGTTGCCGTAGCCAAAGACGACGTCCGCAGGACCGGAGGTGTTGCTGTTGCGGACGGAGTAGGTGCCGCCTCGCCGGACGCCGAGGGTCGAGGTCCGGTTCCCGTCCCAGTCGCCCACCAGGACGACGTCGTCAGGGTTGCCGAACCCGAACACGACGTCCGCGGTGCCGGTGCTGATCGAGTTCTTCACGAAGTAGGAGCCGCCGCGTCGAACGGCCAGGGTCGAAGTCTTGTCGCCGTTCCAGTCGCCGACGAGCACGGTGTCACCGGGGTTGCCGTAGGAGATGACGGCGTCGGCGGTGCCGGTGCTCAGGGAGTTCTTGACGAAGTAGGTACCCCCCCGGCGGACGGCGAGAGTGTCCGTCCCGTTGCCGTCCCAGTCACCGACCAGAACCGTGTCCCCGCGGTCTCCGTAGGTGAAGACCTGACTCGCTCCGCTGGTGGCGTTGGCGTTGCTCAGGTAGAAGGTGATTCCGCGCCGGATCATTGGCGTGTCGGTGCCGTTGCCGTCCCAGTCGCCGAAGCGGACTTCGTCCGCCGGGTCGCCGTAGACGAACACCCGGTTCGCGCTGCCGCTGAGGGCGTCGTTGAGGAAGTACTGAGAGCCCGAGCCGCCGATGGTGGTGCCCGTTGCCCCCGCTGGAGCGGTCACCGTCACCAGCGAGATCGCGGTGACCGCAGTGGCGGCGAGAGCGTGCAGCAGCTTCTTCATGTGTCCCCCGGGTGATGGTAAAGATTGAACCCAGAGCATGGCACCAGGCCCGCGAAGTGTGACGGGTGGGTCGCACGGGGCGACGCCCGATATCCAGGACGACCAGTTCTGTGCTCGGTCCGCAGGAGGTCCGTTCAACGCCAGTCACTGTCCGTGTCTGCCAACGGTGTTTTCCGCCGGTAGACGGTTGGCACGCCAGCATCGTCGCAGCGGTCGACGCGGTGAGGCCACGACCCGGCTTCCAGGCCACCCCGTCCGCCCGACGAGGGGTGTCGCGTCGTGCCCGCACCTGGCACGGTGGGACAGCAGCAGGCAGAAACATGCCGCACCGACCATCAGGAGCGCCCCGTGATCTTCATCGTCGTCAAGTTCCCGGTCCGCCCCGAGCACAGTGCGCAGTGGCTCGACGCGGTCGCCGGCTTCACGGCTGCGGTCCGCGCCGAGGAGGGCAACCTGTTCTTCGAGTGGTCGCGCAGCGTGGAGGAGCCGGACACCTTCGTGCTCGTCGAAGGTTTCGCCTCCGCGGAGGCGGGTGCGGAGCACGTGGCCTCGCCGCACTTCCAGCAGGCGATCAAGGACATGTCCGAGCTGGTGTCGGCCACCCCGTCCATCATCAGCGTGCCCATCGAGGCGACCGGGTGGTCGGAGATGGGCGAGGTCGCTCCGGTCGGTGGTGAGGCCAGCGAGAATTCGGGCTAGATGACCGCGATGACCACCGTGAGCGGCCACCCCTGCCAGGTCTGAGCGCGGACGGGTGCCCGGGCGGCGGCGTGCACCGAGGCCGACACGGTGGCGTCCTGGGGCCCGGGCGGGATACTGGTGCGGTGTGCGGACGCTACGTGTCGAGCTGGTCGGACGAGGACCTGATGGCGGAGTTCGACGTGGCGGAGGCGGTCGGCGAAGCACCGGCGGCGTCCTGGAACGTGGCCCCCACCGACGCGGTGCGCGTCATCGTGGAGCGCCGCCCGAGCGAGGACCGGGAGGGCGACCCGGTCCGTCAGCTCCGCACCGTCAGCTGGGGGTTGTTGCCGAGCTGGTCCCGCTCCCGCTCCGGCGGGGCCAAGATGATCAACGCGCGCAGCGAGACCGTGGCGGTCAAGCCGGCGTTCAAGGCGGCCGCCGCTCGCCGCCGCTGCCTGGTGCCGTCGGACGGCTACTACGAGTGGGCGCAGGAGAACGGCCAGAAGATCCCCTACTTCCTGCACGCGCAGGACGAGCGGGCCGTGGCGATGGCGGGGCTCTACGAGATCTGGCACGACGACTCCCGGCCCGCCGACGACGAGGACGCCTGGGTCTGGACCTGCACCGTGATCACCCGCGCCGCCACCGACGCGCTCGGCCACATCCACGACCGCTGCCCGGTGCTCGTCCCGCCCGACCTGCACGAGCCGTGGCTCGACTGCCGCAGCGGCGATCCGCTGCTGGCCCAGCGCCTGCTCGAGAGCATCCCGGACCCCGTGCTCGTGCCGCGGCAGGTGTCCAGGGCCGTCGGCAACGTGCGCAACGACGGGCCCGAGCTCGTCGAGGAAGTGGTTCAGGAGACGGACCAGCTCTCGCTGGACGTCGACCCCGGGCTCCTCGGTGGCACACTCGGCGGATGAGCGACGAGGGTTGGTACTACTGCACCGCGGACGGCTCCGTCCGACAAGGCAAGCAAGCCAGGGGGCTCGATCGGATGGGCCCGTACCCGGACGAGGCCACGGCCCGCAACGCGCTGCAGATCGCGGCCGCCCGCACCGAGGCGGCCGACCAGCAGGACGCCGACTGGACGGGCTGAGAGCGCCTCAGGGCCCAGACGGATCAGGGGCGCCGACACGTGCGTCGACGCCCCTGATCACCCGGTGGCTCAGGACTTGAACGCGTCCTTGATGTTCTCGCCGGCCTGCTTCAGCTTGCTCTTGGCCTGGTCGCCCTTGCCCTCGGCTTCCATGTCCCGGTCGTCGGTGGCCTTGCCGACAGCTTCCTTGGCGTGGCCCTTGAGCTCCTCGCCCTTGTTTGACGCCTTGTCGTCCAGTGCCATCGTGGCCTCCTTCGGTGCGCAGAGCCGCCGGTCGCGGCTCGCGTGCGCCAAGGATAGTCGCGGCGCAGCCACGTCTCAGAACGAGTGCTCGGACCCGGGGAAGACTCCGCGACGAACCTCGTCGGCGTACGCGGTCGCCGCCCGGGACAGCTCGCCGCCCACGTCGCCGAAGCGCTTGACGAACCGCGCCCCCTTGCCCTGGCTGAACCCGGCCATGTCCTGCCACACCAGCACCTGCGCGTCGCACTCCGCCCCGGCCCCGATGCCGATGGTCGGGACGGTCAGCTTGTGGGTGATCTGCGCGGCCAGCTCGGCCGGGACCATCTCCATGACCACGCTGAAGGCCCCCGCCTCCTGCACGGCCTGCGCATCGACCACCAGCGCCTCGGCGCCGCCACCACGGCCCTGCACCCGGAAGCCGCCCAGGCTGTTCACGCTCTGCGGGGTGAAGCCGATGTGCGCCATGACGGGGACACCCGCGGCGGCCAGGGCGCGGATCTGCGGGGCCACCCGCTCGCCGCCCTCCAGCTTCACCGCGTGCGCCTGCCCCTCCTTCAGGAAGCGAACGGCGGTGGCGACGGCCTGCTCCGGTGAGCTCTCGTAGGTGCCGAAGGGCAGGTCGGCGACGACCAGTGCGTGGGGCGCGCCCCGCACCACCCCCCGGACCAGGGGCAGCAGCTCGTCGACCGTCACGGGCACGGTGGTGTCATAGCCGTAGACCACGTTGGCCGCGGAATCCCCGACCAGCAGCACGCTGATCCCGGCGTCGTCGAAGATCCGTGCGCTGGAGTAGTCGTAGGCGGTGAGCATCGCCCACTTCTCGCCCGCGTTCTTCTTGGCCCAGAGGTGGTGGATGCGGGTCTTGGGACGGGGTGCAGCCTCGGTCGGTGCGCTGCCGTAGGGAGGAGCTTCGGTCGTGGATGGCTCAGGCATGTCGTCCGTCCTTTCCTCGAGGCCCAACGGGTCCCCGGGATCTGCGGGTGTGACGTGGGAAGGAGCGTGCCACTTCTGCCGCCACCTGGCGATAGCCTGCGCGTCATGTCACAGGCACGGGTGGGCCGTCGGCTGCTCGTGCTCGGTGTCGCCGCGCTGATCGGAGCAGCTGCCTGCTCGAGCTCCGTCGTCGGCGTGGCGGTGCCGGTCGGAGCGGTGGCCGGGTCGTCTCCGGCGGCCAGGTCCGGGGGCAGCGCGACGGGGGCGGTCCCGGCTGGGCTGACGTCGTTCTACGCCCAGAAGCTGATCTGGACGGGCTGCGCCGACTACGCCACCACCGACGACGAGAAGGCGGCCTACGCCAACGACAAGCTCGACTGCTCCCGGGTGAGCGTGCCCCTGGACTACACCAACCCCACCGGACCGACGGCCTCGGTCGCGCTGCTGCGGCTGCGGGCGACCGGCGCACGGATCGGCTCGATGCTGGTCAACCCGGGTGGACCAGGAGCGTCGGGGGCGAGCCTGGCGGCAAACCTGTCGACGACGCTGGCGGGCACCCCGCTGGGCCAGCGCTTCGACCTGGTGGGTTTCGACCCGCGCGGGGTCGGAGCGTCACGGCCCGCCGTCGACTGTCTCACCGACGCCGAGGCCGACGCCGAGCGCGAGGACCTCGACGTCGACACCT
>JBDTDI010000068.1:0-5686 GCA_039923155.1 Mycobacteriaceae bacterium
TGGAGGGAGTACGTCGGGGGTTGCGTCGTCGTGAGGCGCAGGGCCGTTGCCCGGAGCTCCACGTCGCCGCCCTCGACCTCGACCGGGACGCGCGGATGTTCGAGCCGGTGGTGGCCGCGGTCGACGCCCTCGCCCCCGGGGTGGAGGTGCTGCGGGCGGGTCTGCTGGTGCTCGCGGCGCGGGGCCCGGCCGGCTACTTCGGCTCCGAGGAGGCTGCCGCCGAGCGGCTGGTCGACGAGGTCGCGGGGGTGGGGGTGGAGTGCCAGGTGGGGGTGGCGGACACGATGTCGGCCGCCGTGGTCGCCGCCCGCCGCGGGGTGCTGGTGCCGGTCGGTGCCAGCGCGGCCTTCCTCGCCCCGCTGCCGGTGGCCGAGCTGGCCGCCGAGCCGTCCACCAGCGCCCCCGAGCGTGTCGAGCTGGTCGACCTGCTGCGGCGACTGGGCCTGCGCACCATCGGAGACTTCGCGGCCCTGGGGCCCACGGACGTGGGTTCGCGGTTCGGCACCGACGCGGTGCTGGCCCACCGCAGCGCCCAGGGGGTGCCCGAACGCCCTCCCTCGGCGCGTCGGCCCGCCCCCGAGCTGGTGGTGCGGCTGCGCTGTGACCCCCCGGTGGAGCGGGTGGACGCCGCAGCCTTCGCCGGGCGCACCCTGGCCCGTGAGCTGCACGCCACGCTCGTGGCCGCGGGCGTGGCGTGCACCCGCCTGCAGGTTCACGCCCGCACCGAGACGGGGGAGGAGCACACCCGCACCTGGCGCTGCTCGGAACCGCTGACCCCCGAGGGCACCGCCGACCGGGTGCGCTGGCAGCTGGACGGCTGGCTCACCGGACGCAGTGGTGCCCGGCCCAGCTCCGGGGTGGTCGAGCTGGTGGGTGAACCGGTGGAGGTGGTGAGCGCCGGGGCCCTGCAGCTGGGTCTGTGGGGCGGGGTGGGTGAGGGTGACGAGCGGGCCCGTCGGGCGCTCGTGCGGGTGCAAGGGCTGCTGGGTGGGGCAGCGGTGCAGGTGGGGGTGCTCAGCGGGGGCCGCGGACCGGCCGAACGGGTCAGCCTGGTCTCCTGGGGGGACGAGCGGGCGCCGACGAGCGATCCCGGCGCACCCTGGCCGGGCCGGTTGCCGGCCCCGGCCCCGGCCACCGTGCTCATCGAGCCGACCCCGGTGCAGCTGCTGGACTCCGGCGGCGCACCGGTGCTGCCCACCGGCCGCGCAGAGATGAGCCCTCCCGCCGTGCTGGTCCATCCCGGCGGCCACAGCCCGGTGCACGCCTGGGCCGGTCCGTGGCCGGTGGACGAGCGCTGGTGGGACCTGTCTGCAGCTCTCGACGCGACGCGTGCCCAGGTGCTGGTCGGCGAGCAGGCCCTGCTGCTGCGCTGCACCGGCGGCCGGTGGGAGGTGGAGGGGGTGTACGACTGACCCGTAGGGCGGAAGGCAGGAGGGCGCGTGGGGCAACGGGTCTACCGGACGGTGGTCCGTGGTTTCGTCGCGGCATTCACCCTTCTGGGCCTGCGCTTCGACGTGCGCGGCGCCGAGCAGGTGCCCCGCACCGGTCCGGCGGTGCTGGCGATCAACCACACCAGCTATCTCGACTTCGCCCTGGTCGGGTTCGCGCTGCGCGGCCAGGGCCGCCTGGTCCGCTTCATGGCCAAGGCCTCGACGTTCGACAGTGCGATCACCGGCCCGGCCATGCGGGCCATGCGGCACATTCCCGTCGACCGGGCCCACGGTGCCTCCGCGTACCGCCGCGCCGGCAGGGAGCTCGCGGCCGGGGAGGTGGTGGGCATCTTTCCCGAGGCCACGATCAGCCGCTCCTGGACCCTGAAGCCGTTCAAGCTCGGTGCCGCGACCCTCACCGTCGAGTGTGACGTGCCGCTGCTGCCCGTGGTGGTGTGGGGCGGGCACCGGGTGCTGACCGTCGACGGCCGGTGGAGCCTGTGCCGCGGCCGCTCGATCCTGGTCGAGGTGGGTGCCCCCGTGCGGGTTCGGCCCGGCGCGAGCCCGGCGCAGGTGAACACCGAGCTGCGCCGACGCCTGGCCGAGCAGCTCGAACAGGTGCAGCGCCGCTACCCCGACGAACCCGGCACGGGGGAGGACCGCTGGTGGCTGCCCGCCCACCTCGGAGGCCGCGCCCCCACCCCGGAGCGGGCTGCCGTGCTCGATGCCGAGGCCCTGGCCCGCGGCACGCACCGAGACCGGAGTCGGGTCGAGCGCCTCGGCCGCACCCGTCGGTTGCCAACTCCACAGAACGTGGGTCACGATCAGCCCATGATCCGCGTCCTGACCAGCTGGTGGCGCTCGCCCTCACGGCGACCCTGACCACCAACGTCCCGGGCTGCCCTCTCGCGGCAGCCCAACGGATCGACGCCCACCGCTGAAGCAGCCTCGACAGGTCGGCCTCCCACACCCGAGGAGACGACCGATGTTGCACCACAACCCTTCCCAGATCGCCGCCCTACAGCGCAGCGCCACCGTGCACGAGCAGGTCCAGGCCCACCCGCAGCGGTTCCGGGTCCTGACCGGTGACCGCCCGACCGGTCCGCTGCACCTGGGGCACTACCTGGGCACCCTGGCCAACCGGGTCCGGCTGCAGAACCTCGGCGTCGAGATGATCGTGCTGATCGCCGACTACCAGGTGATGACCGACCGTCCGGCGGGTGGCGGCCGGGCGGACGGTGGGCTGGAGAACACCGTCCGAGGCGTCCTCGCCGACTACCTCGCTGCCGGCATCGACCCTGCTCGGGCGACGATCTTCACCCACAGCGCCGTGCCCGCCCTCAACGAGCTCGTGCTGCCGTTCCTGAGCCTGGTCAGCGACGCCGAGCTGCACCGCAACCCCACCGTCAGGTCCGAGGCCGACGCCACCGGGCGCCCCCCGACCGGGCTGATGCTGACCTACCCCGTCCACCAGGCCGCCGACATCCTGTTCTGCCACGCCAACCTGGTGCCCGTCGGTCTCGACCAGCTGCCGCACCTGGAGACGACCCGGCTCGTCGCGCGCCGCTTCAACGAGCGGTACGGCGACGGAGAGAACGTGTTCGACGAACCGGATGCGCTGCTCACCGACACCCCGATGCTCGCCGGGTTGGACGGGGCGAAGATGAGCAAGACCCGGGGCAACGGCATCGCGCTGCGCGCCACCGAGGACGAGACCGCCGCGACCATCCGGCGTGCTCCCACCGACAGCGAGCGGCGCATCACCTACGACCCGCTCAGCCGCCCCACCGTCGCCACCCTGCTCGACATCCTCGCCGCCGTCACCGGTGGAGACCCGACGGGCCTTGCGCAGGAGATCGGTGACGGCGGTGCCGGTCGGCTGAAGCAGCGGCTCACCGAGGCGGTCAACGAGCTCCTGCGTCCGCTGCGGCAGCGCCGCCTCGCCCTCGCCGGTGACCGCTCCTACCTCGACGACGTTCTCGACCAGGGCAACGAGCGGGCCCGTGGCCTCGCCGAGGACACCCTGGCCACCGTGCACGGCCGGCTCGGTATGGGCTACGCCAACCGCAGACCGACCGTCGTTGGTGTCGTGGCCCCTCTCGTGCCACACTCGAACACACGTTCGAGATGAGGAGATGTCGTGGGGTGGGAGAACCCGCCGGTGCCGTGGTCGCAGCTGGAGCACGTGCTCTCCGGCCGAGCGCCCGCACCGCCGCAACCGGGCCGTGCGCGGCCGGTGGGCGATGGTGGGGACGGCCCGGCCTTCTCCCGCAAGCGCGCTCCCTACGAGGTCGGCGCGCCGCCGCCGCCAGCTGCGGTGCCGGTGACGGTGCCCTTCGCCGAGCTGCACGCCCACTCCAGCTTCAGCTTCCTGGACGGGGCGAGCCAGCCCGAGCAGCTGGTGGAGGAGGCCGCCCGGCTCGGGCTGCAGGCGCTGGCGCTGACCGACCACGACGGCTTCCACGGCATCGTCCGCTTTGCCGAGGCGGCCCGCGAGCACGGGTTGCCCACCGTGTTCGGCTCCGAGCTGAGCCTGGGTCTTCCGGGCCCGCAGAACGGGGTGGCGGACCCGACGGGCACCCACCTGCTGGTCCTCGCCCGCGGCCAGGAGGGCTACCGGCGGTTGTCGAGGGCCATCGCCGACGCACTGCTCGCGGGCGGTGAGAAGGGTCGCCCGGTGTACGACCTGGACGCGCTCACCGCGGCCGCCGGGGGTCACTGGCAGGTGCTCACCGGCTGTCGCAAGGGATCGGTGCGCCGCGCGCTGGACACCGGGGGGCCCGAGGCCGCGTCGCGGGCGCTGGGTGAGCTGGTGGAGCGCTTCGGCGCTGACCGGGTCACCGTCGAGCTCACCCACCACGGCCTGCCTGACGACGACGAGCGCAACGACGTCCTGGCCACCCTCGCCCGCCTACACCACCTGCAGGTGATCGCCTCCACCGCCGCGCACTACGCCACCCCGCAGGGCCACCGCCTGGCCGCGGCGATGTCCGCGGTGCGGGCCCGGCGCAGCCTGGACGAGGCCGTGGGTTGGCTGCCGCCGGCCGGTGGTGCGCACCTGCGCTCGGGCGCCGAGCTCGCGGCCCGCTTCACCAGGCACCCCGACGCGGTACCGACCGCCGCCGCACTGGGCCGCGAGCTCGCGTTCGACCTGCGGCTGGTGGCCCCCAACCTGCCCCCCTTCGACGTCGGGCCCGGGCACACCGAGGCGACCTGGCTCCGACACCTGACCATGCTCGGGGCGGCACATCGCTACGGCAGCCCCGTCGAGCACCCTGCCGCCTACACCCAGATCGAGCGGGAGCTCGCGGTGATCACCGCCCTGAACTTCCCCGGCTACTTCCTGGTGGTGCACGACATCGTCGAGTTCTGTCGTCGCCAGGACATCCTCTGCCAGGGCCGGGGCTCGGCGGCCAACTCCGCGGTGTGCTTCGCCCTGGGCATCACTCCGGTGGACGCAGTGGCCAACGGGCTGCTGTTCGAGCGGTTCCTGTCTCCGGAACGTGACGGACCGCCAGACATCGACGTCGACATCGAGTCCGGCCGCCGCGAGGAGGCCATCCAGCACGTGTACGAGCGCTACGGACGCACCCGGGCCGCCCAGGTCGCCAACGTCATCACCTACCGGGGTCGCTCCGCGGTGCGGGACATGGCCAAGGCGCTGGGCTTCTCCGCCGGCCAGCAGGACGCGTGGAGCAAGCAGATCGACCGGTGGGGGCCCCTGCGCACCGCCGACCAGGCCACCCTCGACGCCGCCGACCACGACATCCCCATGCCGGTGCTGGAGCTGGCGCGGGAGATCGAGGACTTCCCCCGCCACCTCGGCATCCACTCCGGGGGCATGGTCATCTGCGACCGGCCGGTGGCCGACGTGGTGCCGGTGGAGTGGGGACGGATGCCCGGGCGCACCGTGCTGCAGTGGGACAAGGACGACTGCGCCGCCGTGGGTCTGGTCAAGTTCGACCTGCTGGGGCTCGGCATCCTCTCGGCGCTGCAACACTGCTTCGACCTCGTGGGAAGTGCTTTGGGCGAAACCTGGAGTCTCGACAGCATCCCCAAAGAAGAACCAGGGGTGTACGACCAGCTGTGCCGCGCCGATGTGATCGGCATCTTTCAGGTGGAGAGCCGGGCACAGATGAGCATGCTCCCCCGGCTTCAACCGCGCGAGTTCTATCACCTCGCCGTAGAGATCGCCGTGGTGCGGCCTGGGCCAGTTCAGGGCGGTGCCGTCCACCCCTACGTGCGCCGTAAGCGTG
>JBDTDI010000069.1:0-11545 GCA_039923155.1 Mycobacteriaceae bacterium
CAGGGCTCCAGCCGCACGAAGTTGGCCTCGCCCCACTCGTATCTGTCCGCGGTGATCTCGTCGCGGACCCAGAAGCGGTCCTGCCAGTCGCGGCCCAGCGCGGGCATGTCCAGGTGGACGGTGCCCTGCTCGGGGCCGAACGCGTTGAGGTTCACCACCACCAGGACGGCGTCACCGGTGGTCGGATCCACCTTGGAGTAGGCGATGAGCGCGTCGTTGTCCACGTGGTGGAAGCGCAGCGTGCGCTGCTGCTGCAGGGCCGGGTGCGCCCGTCGGACCTCGTTGAGCCGACGCAGGTAGGGCTCCAGGGACTCCCCGCGCTCCAGCGCCCCGGCGAAGTCGCGGGGACGCAGCTGAAACTTCTCGGTGTCCAGGTACTCCTCGCTGCCCTCGCGCACCGGGGTGCCCTCGTACAGCTCGAAGCCGGAGTACACGCCCCACGACGGCGCCAAGGTGGCGGCCAGGGCGGCTCGGACGGCGAACGTCCCCGGGCCACCGTGCTGCAGGCTCTCGTGCAGGATGTCGGGGGTGTTGACGAAGAGGTTGAAGCGCGCCTCGTCGGCGTGGGCGACGAGCTCCTCCCCGAACTCGGTCAGCTCCCACTTCGCCGTGCGCCAGGTGAAGTAGCTGTAGCTCTGGGTGAAACCGAGTCGCGCGAGCCCGTAGAGGCGCGCCGGGCGGGTGAACGCCTCGGCCAGGAACAGCACGTCGGGGTCGGTCTTGCGGACCTCGGCGATGAGCCACGCCCAGAAGTCCGGCGGCTTGGTGTGCGGGTTGTCGACCCGGAAGATGCGCACCCCGTGGGACATCCAGTGCCGGACCACGCGCAGCACCTCGGCGTAGATGCCCTCGCGGTCGTTGTCGAAGTTGACCGGGTAGATGTCCTGGTACTTCTTGGGAGGGTTCTCGGCGTACGCGATGCTGCCGTCGGGCAGCACGGTGAACCACTCGGGGTGCTCGGCCGCCCACGGGTGGTCCGGCGCCGCCTGCAGGGCGAGGTCGAGGGCGACCTCCATGCCCAGCTCGCCCACCCGCGCCACGAACGTGTCGAAGTCGTCGAGGGTGCCCAGCCTCGGGTGCACCGCGTCGTGGCCACCGTCGACGCTGCCGATCGCCCACGGCGAGCCCACGTCGTCCGGGCCCGGGGTCAAGGTGTTGTTGGGCCCCTTGCGGTTGACCTCGCCGATCGGGTGGATCGGGGGCAGGTAGACCACGTCGAAGCCCATGTCGGCCACCCGCGGCAGCGCGTCCAGGGCGGTGGTGAAGCTGCCGTGCACCGGGCGGCCGTCGGCGTCCCACCCCCCGGTGGAGCGGGGGAACAACTCGTACCAGGAGCCGAACGAGGCACGGGTGCGGTCGACCCAGACCTGGTGCGGGCGGCCGCGGGTCAGCAGCTCACGCACCGGGCGTCGACGCAGCAGCTCGCCCACCTCGGACGACAGCGCCGGCGCCAGGCGCTGGGCCACCGTTCCCTGGCCACGCAGCGCGGCGGCCGCGGCCAGCACCTGCGACCTTCCGTCCTTGGCCACGACGGTGGCCGCGCGCTCCATCAGCAGGGCGCCCGTCTCCAGGTCGTTGGCCATCTCCTGCGCCGACTGGCCCACCCCGGCCTTGGCCTCGACAGCGTGACGCCAGGTGGCGACCGGATCGCTCCACGCGTCCACGCGGAAGGTCCACAGGCCCGGGGTGTCCGCGGTGACGAGGGCGTGGAAGCGGTCGGGCTCGGTACCCGGGACCATCGGGACCTGCAGGGCCCCGGTGCGCTCACCCGGTCCGCGCCAGACCAGCGTGGCGGCGACCGCGTCGTGTCCCTCGCGCCAGACCGTGGCTGCGATCGGCACCACCTCGCCCACCACGGCCTTGGCCGGGTGGGCGCCGTGGGAGACCACGGGGACCACGTCATCGATGCCGAGCCGTCCGGTCACCACTCACCTCTCGTCGTCGCCGCACGCCAAAACCGCGCGGTCTTGCCCATCGTGCGTGTGGGGTCCACCCTTGCGCAGACCGCGCCGCAAGGCGAATAGAAGTGACCCACCACGCGCCGCGGGCGCTTGACCGGTCTCTGTATCGGTACTGTGGCCGCCCATGAGAGCCCTCCGTCGAGTGACCGTGCGCGCCCACCTGCCCGAGCGGCTCGCGGCGCTGGGCACGTTGGCGATGAACCTGCGCTGGAGCTGGCACCCGGCCACGCAGGACCTGTTCGCCCAGGTGGACCCGCAGCGCTGGGAGCACGTCCGCCACGACCCCGTCCGCCTGCTCGGCGACGTCCCCCCGGCGCGGCTCGACGAGCTGGCGCGCGACGAGGCGTTCACCGCCCGGCTGGACGCCCTCGAGCTGGACCTGCAGACCTACCTCACCGAGCCGCGCTGGTACGACCAGCACGCAGGCTCCGAACAGCTACCCGCGGGTATCGCGTACTTCTCGATGGAGTTCGGGGTGTCGGAGGTGCTGCCCAACTACTCGGGGGGCCTCGGAGTGCTCGCCGGGGACCACCTGAAGGCCGCCTCCGACCGTGGTGTGCCGCTGGTGGCCGTCGGCCTGCTGTACCGCTCGGGCTACTTCCGCCAGTCCCTGTCGGCCGACGGCTGGCAGCTCGAGCACTACCCGAGCCTGGACCCGCAGGGTCTGCCCCTGCAGCTGTTGGTCGATCGTGACGGTGCGCCGGTGCTCGTCCGGGTCGCGATGCCCGGTCAGCGGGTGCTGTGCGCCCGCGTGTGGATCGCCCAGGTCGGCCGGGTGCCCCTGCTGCTGCTGGACTCCGACATCGGTGAGAACGACGCCGAGCTGCGGGCCGTCACCGACCGGCTCTACGGCGGCGACCAGGACCACCGCATCAAGCAGGAGATCCTGGCCGGGATCGGCGGCGTGCGGGCCGTGCGCGCGTACTGCGAGGTGACCGGTCGTCAGCAGCCCGCGGTGTTCCACACCAACGAGGGCCACGCCGGTTACCTGGGCCTGGAGCGCATCCGCGAGCTGCTGGACACCGGCGTGGACTTCGACACCGCGCTCGCCGCCGTGCGGGCGGGCACGGTGTTCACCACGCACACCCCGGTGCCGGCCGGTATCGACCGGTTCCCGGTGGAGCTGGTGCGCCACTACTTCGGCGACACCGGGACCCAGGCGCACGGTGGCTCCGCCACGGGGGCGACCGGAACGGCGACGGCGCCGACCGACAACACCCTGCTGCCGGGCCTGGAGCTCGGACGGGTGCTGGCGCTGGGGGCCGAGAGCGACCCGCACATGTTCAACATGGCCCACATGGGTCTTCGCCTGGCCCAGCGCGCCAACGGGGTCTCGAAGCTGCACGGCGAGGTCAGCCGCGGCATGTTCGCCACCCTGTGGAGCGGGTTCGACACCGCAGAGGTGCCGATCAGCTCCATCACCAACGGGGTGCACGCCCCTACCTGGGCGGCGCGGGAGTGGACCGAGCTCGCCCGACGAACCGCCCACGCCGAGGACCTCAGCGAGGTGAGCGTGTGGAAGGCGATGGAACACGTCCCTGCCGTTGAGCTCTGGGCGCTGCGCAACAGCCTGCGCGGCCAGCTGGTGACCGAGATCCGTCGCCGGGTGCGAGCGTCCTGGGTGGAGCGGGGAGCCGCCACGGCCGAGCTCACCTGGACCGCGGGCGTGTTCGATCCGGACGTGCTGACCGTCGGGTTCGCGCGACGGGTCCCGACCTACAAGCGGCTGACCCTGATGCTGCGTGACCCGGATCGGCTGCGCGCGATGTTGACCGACGCCGAGCACCCGGTGCAGCTGGTGATCGCGGGCAAGAGCCACCCGGCCGACGACGGCGGCAAGGCCCTCATCCAGCAGATCGTCCGCTTCGCCGACGCCGCGGACGTGCGTCACCGCATCACCTTCCTGCCCGACTACGACATGTCGATGGCCCGCTACCTCTACTGGGGCTGCGACGTGTGGCTGAACAACCCGCTGCGCCCGCTGGAGGCGTGCGGCACGTCGGGCATGAAGTCGGCGCTGAACGGGGGGTTGAACCTGTCGATCCGCGACGGCTGGTGGGACGAGATGTTCGACGGGGAGAACGGCTGGGCCATCCCCACCGCCGACGGGGTCAGCGACGAGGCGCGGCGGGACGACCTCGAGGCCACCGCGATGTACGAGCTGTTGGAGAACTCGGTGCTGCCCCGGTTCTACGACCGGGACGAGGACGGCATCCCGCTGCGGTGGCTGGAGATGGTGCGGCACACGCTGGTCTCGCTCGGACCCCAGGTGCTGGCCAGCCGGATGGTGCGCGACTACACCCTCGAGCACTACGGGCCGGCCGGCCGGTCCGCGGCTCGGGTGCAGCGTGACGGTCTGGCGGGGGCGGCGGAGCTCGCCGAGTACCGCAGGAAGCTGAAGGCGGCCTGGCCCCAGGTGTCGGTGGTCCGCGTGGACGCCTCCGGGCTGCCCGACACCCCCGAGATCGGTGCGGTGATGACCCTGCGGGCGGACGTGGTCCTGGACACCCTGGGCCCCGACGAGGTCAAGGTGCAGGCGGTGCTCGGGCGGGTCCACTCCGACGAGGAGCTCTACGACCTGAAGACCGTCCCCATGGCCGCGGTGGGCGAGAACGAGGGTGCCACCGTCTTCCAGGCGCAGATCGCCCTGCCGCACTCCGGGGCTGCGGGGTACACCGTGCGGGTGCTGCCGCACCACGAGCTGCTCTCCGGGGACGCGGAGCTGGGACTCGTCGTCACGGCCTGACGCCGATGCCCGTGCGCAGCGCCATCACCGTGCGACCCGGGACGCGGAGCACCTCACCCGGGCTGCGCACGGTGGTCCGCACGGGTTCGCCGGTGGGGGCGCTCGCGTCCAGCACGAGCTCCAGCATGGTCGAGGAGGGCTGACCGCCGAGCACGACCGCGTGGGCGGGGCCGCCGTTGACCACGAGCAGCCAGCTCGGCCCGTCGTCGACCGTGGTCATCCACATCTGCAGCACCCGTGAGGTCTCGTCGTGCCACCCGGCGTCGTCGAGCTCGCGGCCGGCCCCGTCGAACCAGGCGACGTCGGCCGGTCCGCCGTTGCCGTCGCGGGGGCGCCCGGTGTAGAACGTGCTGCCGCGCAACGTGGGTGAGCTGCGCCGCAGGGCCAGCACCCGGCTGACGAACGCGACCAGGTCAGCATCGGCGCCCGCCCAGTCCAGCGACCAGGCCAGCCGGTCACCGGCGGGGCGGCAGTAGGCGTTGTTGTTGCCGGCCTGGGTGTGTCCGAGCTCGTCGCCCGCCAGCAGCATGGGGGTGCCGGCGGAGAGCAGCAGGGTGGCCAGCAGGGCGCGGACGTGCCGGGCCCGCGCGGCGAGCACGACCGGGTCATCGGTGGGCCCCTCGACCCCGTGGTTCACCGACCGGTTGTCGTCCGAGCCGTCCCGCCCGTTCTCACCGTTCACCTCGTTGTGCTTGCGCTCGTGGGCGACCAGGTCGGCCATGGTGAAACCGTCGTGCGCAGTGACGAAGTTGACCCCCGCCCACGGTCGGCGACCCCGCCCGGCGAACACGTCACCGGAGCCGGCGAGTCGCTGCGCGAGCTGGCGCACCCCGGCGGCACCGCGCCAGAAGTCGCGGGCGGTGTCGCGGAAGCGGTCGTTCCACTCCCACCACTGCACCCCGAAGCCGCCGACCTGGTAGCCCTCACCGGTGACGTCCCACGCCTCGGCGACCAGCGTGCAGCCGGCCAGCACCGGGTCGGCCGCGATCGCGCTCAGCAGCCCGGCGGCGGGGTCGAACCCAGCACCCCGGGGCCGTCCCAGCACGCTCGCCAGGTCGAACCGGAAGCCGTCGACGCCCATGGAAGCGAAGTGTCGCAACGAGTCCAGCACCATCCGCACCACCACCGGGGAGCCGGGGTCGAGGGTGTTGCCGCAGCCGGTGAGGTCGGTCCCGGCCGGCAGGTAGTAACCGCCGTAGCCGCGCCAGCCCAGCGTCAGCTCACCCGGCTCGCCTTCGCAGGTGTGGTTGTAGACGACGTCGCACCACACGGCGATCCCCACCGAGTGCAGCGCGTCGACGAGGATCTGGAACTCCTCCTGCTCGGCGCCGGGCCGGCTTGCGTACCCAGGGTGCGGGGCGCAGAAGGCGGCCGTGGAGTAACCCCAGTGGTTGTCCATGCCGCGGGCGCGCACCGAGGGTTCGGTCAGGAAGGCTTGCACGGGAAGGAGCTCCACCACGCTCACGCCGAGAGCCACCAGGTGCTCGAGCACCACCGGGTGCGCCAGGCCGAGGTAGGTGCCGCGCAGCTCCGGTGGGACCCGCGGGTGGTTGGCGGTTGCCGAACCCACGTGCACCTCGTAGACGACGGTGTCCTCCTCGCGCCCGGGTGAGAAGGGCGCGGGTGGGCGTGGTGGGGCGGTGACCACCGACACCGGCACGTGCCCGAGGGTGTCGACACCGCGGGCGGCGAGCACCTCGGCGTCACCGAGGGTGCCGGTGATGCGGCGGGCCGCGGGGTCCAGCAGCAGCTTGTCGGGGTCGCAGAACAGTCCGGCGGCCGGCTCGTGCGCACCGTGGACGCGATAGCCGTAGCGCTGGCCCACCGGCACCCCGGCCACCACCGCGTGCCAGACCCCGTACGTCGGCTCGGTCAGCTCGATGCGCCGTTCACCGCCGTCAGGGCTGATCAGGCACAGCTCCACGCGGTCGGCTGCGGTGCACGCGACCGCGAACCGGGTGCCCCCAGGGTCGGGGTGGGCGCCGAGCGGAAAGGGGGTGCTGGGACAGGAAATGGGCACGACGAGCATCCTGGCAGTGCATCGGTGGACGCGTGCGCCAGGATGGACGGCGTGGCTGCAACGGACGACGACCTGTTGGTGGACTTTGCGGACGTGAGCGTGCGCCGCGGCGGGGCGACGCTGCTGGGGCCGTTGGACTGGCGGGTGGAGCTCGACGAGCGATGGGTCGTGCTGGGTCCGAACGGGGCGGGCAAGACCACGATGCTGCAGGTGGCAGCGGCGGAGCTGCACCCCAGCTCGGGCACGGTGCACCTGCTGGGGGAGCAGCTCGGCCGCACCGACGTGTTCGAGCTGCGCCCCCGCATCGGGACTTCCTCGGCGTCGTTGGGCCACCGGGTGCCCGCCGACGAGCAGGTCGGTGACCTCGTGATCTCCGCCGGGTACGCGGTGCTCGGGCGCTGGCGCGAGACCTACGACGAGATGGACGTCGAGCGGGCGCAGGCGATGCTGTCGTCGTTGGGGGTGGGGCACTTGCGCAGGCGCACCTTCGGCACGCTGAGCGAGGGCGAGCGAAAGCGGGTGCTCATCGCCCGTGCCCTGATGACCGACCCGGAGCTGCTGCTGCTCGACGAACCGGCGGCCGGGCTCGACCTGGGGGGGCGTGAGGACCTGGTCGAGCGGCTCTCGCTGCTGGCCTGGGACGCCGACGCGCCGGCCAGCGTGCTGGTCACCCACCACGTCGAGGAGATTCCCCCCGGCTACACCCACGTGCTGCTGCTGCGTGAGGGCCGTGCGGTGACGCAGGGCCTGCTGGAGGACGTGCTGACCGCGCAGGCGCTGAGCGAGACGTTCGAGACGGAGGTGCTGCTGGATCGGGTCGGCGAGCGGTACTTCGCCCACCGTGACCCTTCCTGAGCGGTAGCGTCGTCGTCATGGCTGAATTTGTGACGCTCGAGGTGACCGACGGCATCGGCACCATCCGCCTCGCCCGCCCCCCGATGAACGCGCTGAACCGGCAGGTGCAGGCCGAGATCCGCGACGCCGCGACCGAGGCGGCGACCCGTGCCGACGTGCGCGCGGTCATCGTCTACGGGGGGGAGAAAGTGTTTGCCGCGGGGGCCGACATCAAGGAGATGGCCACCAAGACCTACCAGGACATGACAGGCGCCGCGGTGACCCTGCAGCAGTGCTTCGCCGCGGTCGCCTCGATACCGAAACCGACCGTTGCCGCGATCACCGGCTACGCCCTCGGCGGGGGTATGGAGCTCGCACTGTGCTGCGACCGGCGCATCGCCGGGGACAACGCCAAGGTCGGCCAGCCCGAGGTCCTCCTCGGCATCATTCCCGGAGCCGGCGGCACGCAACGGCTCTCGCGCCTCGTCGGGCCCAGCCGCGCCAAGGACATCATCTTCACCGGCCGCTTCGTCGGGGCCGAGGAGGCACTGTCCATCGGCATGGTCGACGAGGTGGTCGCCCCCGACGAGGTGTACGCAGCCGCCCAACGCTGGGCCGGGCAGTTCACCGGCGCCGCCGCCGCCGCGCTCGCGGCGGCCAAGGCCGCGATCGACGGTGGACTCGACTCCGACCTCGGTACCGGCCTGAAGCTGGAGAGCCACCTGTTCGCGGCCCTGTTCGCCACCGACGACCAGCGGATCGGGATGGAGTCGTTCATCGCCAACGGCCCGGGCAAGGCGGAGTTCACCGGTCGGTAGCACCGACGACGCGCCACCACCCGGTAGCGCTCGCCTACGCTGGCCCCATGACGGCGACCGACCCGGCCCCCAACCCGAGCGCCACGGCCGAGCAGGTGCAGGCTGCGTACACCGACACGAAGCTTGCCCAGGTGCTCTACCACGACTGGGAGGCCGCCACCTACGACGAGAAGTGGTCGATCAGCTACGACCAGCGCTGCAACGACTACGCGCGGGGCCGGTTCGACGCGGTCGTGGGTGACGCCGCTGCGCTGCCGTACGGGCGGGCGCTCGAGCTGGGGTGTGGCACCGGGTTCTTCCTGCTGAACCTCATGCTGACCGGGGTGGCCCGCACCGGCTCGGTCACCGACCTCTCGCCGGGAATGGTCGAGGTGGCGCTGGCGAACGCGGCGAGCCTCGACCTCGACGTCGACGGCAGGGTCGCCGATGCCGAGACGATCCCCTACGACGACGACGCGTTCGACCTGGTCGTGGGTCACGCGGTGCTGCACCACATCCCGGATGTCGAGGAGAGCCTGCGCGAGGTGCTGCGGGTCCTCAAGCCCGGTGGGCGCTTCGTCTTCGCCGGGGAGCCCACCACCATCGGCGACCGGTACGCGCGCCTGCTGGGCCGGGCCACCTGGGCGGTGACGACCCGGCTCACCAGGTTACCGGCACTGGCGGGATGGCGACGCCCGCAGGCCGAGCTCGACGAGTCCTCCCGCGCCGCAGCACTGGAAGCGGTGGTCGACCTGCACACCTTCGACCCCGCCGACCTCGAGCGGACCGCGCTGTCGGCGGGCGCGATCGACGTGCGCGCCGCGACGGAGGAGCTGGCGGCTGCGTTCCTCGGCTGGCCGGTGCGCACCTTCGAGGCGGCGGTGCCGAGCGACAAGCTGGGCTGGGGCTGGGCCAGGTTCGCCTTCGGCGGCTGGCGGGCGCTGAGCCGGGTCGACGAGAAGCTGTTGGCAAAGGTGGTGCCCCGCAGGTTCTTCTACAACGTGATGCTCACCGGGGTGAAGCCGCCCACCGCCGACGTGGTGTAGGGGTGCCGCTGCAGCCGACGCTTGCCGACGTCGCCTTCCTATGCACCGCCGCCGGGGCCGCGGCCCTGACGGCGATGGCAGGCCGCCCGCTGACGGCCTCCTCACGCCTGTCCGATGCGGCTGCTGCGCGCGCGCTGAGTCCTGAGCACTCCTCGGTGCTGCTGGACGCGGCCCTCGCGCGCCGCGCTGCCGTCGGCAAGCTCGACGAACCGCAGCGGTGGCTGCTCACCACCGAGGCGCTGCAGCAGGCCACCGCGAGCCGGGTGGCCGGTCACCGGGCCCGGCGCCTGGCCGGGCGGATCGTGCACGACGTCACGTGCTCGGTGGGGGCCGAGCTGGTGGCGCTGGGCCCGAGGGTCACGAACCTGGTGGGCTCCGACCTCGACCCGGTGCGTCTGGCCATGGCCGCGCACAACGCGCCAGGCACGGTCCTGCTGCGGGCGGACGCGCTGCACCCGACCAGCCGGGGGACCGTGGTGCTGGCCGATCCGGGTCGGCGCAGCGGCAGCGGTCGGGTGCACGATCCTCGGGCGCTCACCCCCCCGCTGCCGGCGCTGCTCCAGGTCCACGCCGGGCGTGACCTGGTGGTCAAGTGCGCCCCTGGCCTGGACGTCGGATTCTGGTCAGGGGAGGTGGAGCTGGTGTCGCTGGACGGCGGGGTGCGGGAGGCGGTGCTGTGGTCCGACGGCCTGTCCGGGGCGGTGCGCCGCCGCGCCAGCGTGCTGTCCTCCTCCGGGTCGAGCTGGGAGGTGACCGACGCCGATCCCGACGACGCGCCCGTGCGGGGGCCGGGGGAGTGGATCATCGACCCGGACGGGGCGGTGGTCCGGGCGGGGCTGGTGCGCCACTGGGCGGCTCGGCACGGACTGGGCCAGCTGGACCCGCGGGTTGCGCACCTCACCGGGGACGCGCTGCCCGCCGGGGTGCGCGGGTTCCAGGTGCTGCAGCACGGCCGGTTCACCGAGAAGGCGCTGCGGGCCGAGCTCGCCCGAGCGGACGCGGGCAGCGTGGAGATCCTGGTGCGGGCGGTCGACGTGGACCCGTCTGTATTGCGAAAGCGGTTGCGGCTCAGCGGGTCCCAGGCGTTGACCGTGGTCCTGACGCGGATCGGCGACACCCCGACCGCGTTCGTGTGCACCGCGCACGGTGCCCGGGCCTGAGCGGCTGCGCCCGTTCGTCGGGCGCGGACGCCCGGCCCCGGCGCCAGTAGCGTGAGCGGCCATGACGAGCATGTGGGCGGCCCCGCTGCGCACCCGGCTGCTCCCGCGGCGGCGTGACCCCGAGCAGGCCCGGTTCCTGACCCTGGCCTCGCTGCGCTGGATCCATCGCCACCGGGCCTGGACGCCGTGGTACCTGGTGCGCTACTGGCGGCTGCTGCGGTTTCGAGCCGCCAACCCGCACGTGGTGCTGCGCGGCATGGTGTTCCTGGGCCGGCGGGTGGAGCTGCACGCGACTCCGGGGTTGTCCCGCATGGAGATCGGGCGCTGGGTGCACATCGGTGACGGCAACGCCATCCGCTGCCACGAGGGCTCGCTGCGCATCGGGGACAAGGTGGTGCTCGGCAAGGACAACGTCATCAACACCTACCTTGACATCGAGATCGGGTCCTCCACCCTGATCGCCGACTGGGTGTACATCACCGACTTCGACCACCAGTACGCCGACGTCACCGTGCCGATCAAGGACCAGGGCATCGTCAAGACGCCCGTGCGGATCGGCCCGGACTGCTGGATCGCCACCAAGGTGACGGTGCTGCGGGGCACCCGGGTCGGGCGCGGCTGCGTGCTGGGGGCGCACGCGGTAGTCAAGGGTGACGTGCCCGACGGCAGCATCGCGGTGGGTGCGCCTGCCCGGGTGGTGCGCAACCGCTACGACGACTGGGAGGCGGGCGCGGCCGCACGGGCGGCTCAGGAGGCGGCGCTGCGCGACATCGAGCGCAAGAAGTCCCTGGGCCTCAGCGACTGACCCCCCGCAAGTAGCAGGCTTGTTGTCGCTCCAGGGCGCCGAGAGCGGCAAGGAGCGCGCTACTTGCGGGGGTGGTGGGGGCCGTCAGCGGTCAGGCAGGGCTCGTTCGGGAATGACCGGGCGGGCGAGGACGGGGCGGGGTGCGCGGGCGGTACGGGCGTAGAGGTCGACGGTGG
>JBDTDI010000070.1:0-5717 GCA_039923155.1 Mycobacteriaceae bacterium
GACGAGCAGCTGCGCCGGTGGTGCGTCCAGCTGGCCGACGCGCTCGAGCTCGACGGGGTGGAGGTCGACCTCGGATTGGTGCTCGGCCTCGCCGGACGCGCGGCGCACGCGGTGCTCCGGCCCGCCGCGCCGCTCACGACCTTCCTGGTGGGCTACGCCGCGGCGCAGCGGGCCGCGAACCCCGGCACGTCGGTGACCGAGGCCGTGGCCCAGGCCACCGAGACGGCCGACCGGTTGTGTCGCGCGGAGCAGGCGCACGCAGAGCAGGCGCACGCGGAGCAGGACCGCTAGCACCGCCTGCGGTGCTCGCGGACCGGGGTGGGCCGTGGCTCAACCGCCGATGTAGTGCATCTCGATCCGCTTGGCCGGGGACTGTCCCGCGGCGGATCGGGTCAGCTCGCTGGTGTGGCGGCTGCGGAGCTCGGAGTAGCGGTCGCTGCGGGCGCGCCAGATCCCCGCCATCTTCTCCGCGAGCTCCTCATCGGTGCAGCCGTCGCGGAGCAAGGTGCGCAGGTCGTAACCCTGGGTGGCGAACAGGCAGGTGTACAGGGATCCGTCGGAGGAGATCCGGACCCGGTTGCAGGTCGAGCAGAAGCTCTGGGTGACGCTGGAGATGACACCGATCTCTCCGCCGCCGTCGCGGTAGCGCCAGCGGGACGACACCTCGCCGCTGTAGCGCGGTGCCACCTCCTCGAGCGGCAGCTCGGCACCGATCCTCGCGATCACCTCGGCCGACGGCACGACGCCCTGCATCTCCCACCCGTTGGTCGAGCCCACGTCCATGAACTCGATGAACCGCAGGATGTGCGGGGTCCCTCGGAAGTGGCGGGCCATCGCGACGATCTCGTCGTCGTTGCGCCCCCGTTGCACGACCATGTTCACCTTGACCGGGGTGAGACCGACCTCGTGCGCGACGTCGATCGCCCGGAGAATTTTCTCGACTCCCACGTCGACGCCGTTCAGCACGGCCATCTTCTCGTCGTCGAGCGAGTCGAGGGAGACCGTGATCCGCTTCAGCCCGGCGTCCTTGAGCGCCTGCGCCTTGCGCTCCAGCACCGACCCGTTGGTGGTCATCGCGATGTCCAGCGGCCGCCCGTCGGGGGTCGTGAGCTGGCTCAGCATCGCGACCAGGTCTTCGATCCCCGCCCGCAACAGCGGCTCGCCCCCGGTCAGCCGGATCTTCTCCACGCCGTGTCCGACCGCCACGCGGGCGATCCGGGTGATCTCCTCGAAGCTCAGCAGCATCGTGCGCGGCATGAACTCGAAGTCGCGCCCGAAGACCTCCTTGGGCATGCAGTACTCGCACCGGAAGTTGCACCGGTCGGTCACCGAGATCCGAAGGTCCCGCAGCTCCCGGCCCCGGGTGTCGACAACGCTCATCACTGTCCACCGCACTCTGTGACGTGGCGGCTGTGGCGCCGGCACCGAGCCCGGCGCCACAGCCCTGTCCGCTCAGCTTGCCGCGTCGACGCTCCGGCCGGAGGTCGAGGAGGCTGACGCGCCCTCGCCGTCCTTCGGGCGCGGCATCTTCGTGATCACCGGCAGCACCAGCGCCGCCAGGGCAATGATACCGATGACTGTGTAGCCGGCCGTGTAGTTCTTGTCGCCCCCGATCAGCGCGGCGATGATCGGCGGGCCGATCAGGCCCCCGAGGCTCCACCCCACGATCATCAGGCCGTAGATCGCGCCGGCGTGCTTCACGCCGAAGAAGTCACCCGCGGTCGCCGGCATGGTGCCGAAGCCACCGCCGTAGCAGAGGTAGATGACGGCGGCGAGGATGAAGAACAGCGCGGCGCTGCTGGCGTGGGGGATCAGCAACAGGCAGACCCCCTGCAGCCCGAGCATCAGCGCGAACGCACCCATGCGGCCGGTGAAGCCCGAGACCCAGGCCCAGAAGATGCGGCCACCGCCGTTGAACAGGGCGAGAACACCGACCAGCGAGGCGGCCCCCAGCGAGCTGTAGCCCGCGATGTCGATGGCGCTGGAGTTGGCCTGGGCGATCAGCGAGATGCCCACCGTGACGTTGAGGGTCAGGATGGCCGTCAGCAGGTACCACTGCGGCGCGCGGAGCGCTTCCTTCTCGGTGAACTGCTTGTAGCTGTCCTGCACCCGGCCCGCCGACGCCGGCACCCAGCCCGGGACCTCGTAACCGGCCGGCGGGTTGCGGAAGAACGACGCACCGACCACCGACAGCACCAGGTAGCCGATCCCCAGGGGCAGGAACGCCCAGTTGGGGTTGGTCGGCTCCATCGCGATCAGCCACCGCGCGACCGGCGCCGTCAGCACCGCACCGAAGCCGAAACCGGCCACCGCGAGGCCGGTGATGAGTCCGCGCTTGTCCGGGAACCACTTCTGCAGCATGGCGATCGGCACGATGTAGGCCAGGCCGAGCCCGAACCCGCTGATCACGCCGTACCCGAGGATCAGCAACCACAGCTGGTCGTGGCTGGAGGCGAACGACGCCAGGATGCAGCCGAGGCCGTAGACGACGCCCCCGACCAGCGCAACCGGGCGCGGACCGACCTTGTCCTGGATGCGACCACCGAGGTAGGTGCCGATGAAGATCATGCCGATCGTGATGGTGAACGGCAGCGACGCCTCGGACGTGGTCAGGGCCATCGCGTCGGGCTTCTTGAGTGCCGTGCTGAACACGCTCCACGCGTAGACGGCCCCGATAGAGAACTGCAGGAGCAGCGCGGCGACGACGATCCACCATCGACCGCTCGTCGGGTCGTGCGCGGTCTGCGTCGATGAGGTTGCTGGCTGTGACATCGTCACCCTTCCGTTCGTCGATCCCCCAGGTCCGCCCGGGATCCGGTCCGGCATCGGGACGGTACGCGACTCAGCCCTGAGTCTTGTCGCCAACTAAAGACTTGTTACAGAATTGAACTGTCCGTGACCGGTGAACTGTGACCTGGGGGCCACGATGCGCGGCGGGGGGGCGACCTCGGGTACACAGTTCTTCCGTGAGCTACACCTACGAGCACTCGGGCCCGGCGATCTACGACCAGTCGTTCGCCACCATCCGCGCCGAGGCGGACCTGGCACGCTTCGACTCCGACCTGGAGACCGTCGTCGTCCGGATGATCCACGCCTGCGGCATGGTCGACCTCGCCGCCGACGTGGCCGCGTCCGACGGGGTG
Source organism: Mycobacteriaceae bacterium (assembly GCA_039923155.1). Taxonomy (GTDB): domain Bacteria; phylum Actinomycetota; class Actinomycetes; order Mycobacteriales; family Mycobacteriaceae; genus Rhodococcus_D. Next base: position 3,144 of record JBDTDI010000070.1, read on the forward strand.
GTGACCGCGGCCCGGGCGGCCCTGCGGGCCGGGGCCCCGGTGCTGTGCGACGCGCAGATGGTGGCCAGCGGCATCACCCGCCGCCGGCTGCCCGTCGACAACCCGGTGCTGTGCACCCTGAACGACCCCCGGGTGCCGGCCCTGGCCGCCGAGCTGGGCACCACCCGCTCCGCGGCGGCGCTCGAGCTGTGGCCCGAGCACCTCGACGGGGCCGTGGTGGCGATCGGCAACGCACCCACCGCGCTGTTTCACCTGCTCGAGCTGCTCGGGCGGACCAGCGCCAGACCCGCCGCGGTGCTGGGCCTGCCGGTGGGGTTCATCGGCGCGGCGGAGAGCAAGCAGGCCCTGGCCGAGAACACGCGTGACGTGCCGTACCTGGTGGTGTCCGGTCGCCGCGGCGGCAGCGCGATGGCCGTGGCTGCGGTCAACGCGATCGCGCAGGAGCAGGAGTGACCGGCGCCGCGACGGCCGGTGCCCAGCTGACCGGCACCGCGACGGCCGGTGCCCAGCTGACCGGCACCCTGCACGGGGTGGGGGTCGGTCCCGGCGACCCGGAGCTGCTGACCGTCCGGGCCGCCCGGCTCATCGGTGACGCCGACGTGGTGGCGTACCACGCTGCTCGCCCCGGCAGCTCGATCGCCCGGTCCTGCGCCGCGACGTACCTGCGCCCCGGGGTGGTCGAGGAGGAGCTGGTGTACCCCGTCACCCGGGGCACCACCGACCACCCGGGCGGTTACGACGGCGCCATGGCCGAGTTCTACACCGCGGCGGCGGACCGGCTGGCGGTGCACCTGCAGGCCGGTCGCGACGTGGTCCTGCTCGCCGAGGGCGACCCCACGCTGTACAGCTCGTTCGCGCACCTGCAGCGCCAGCTGAGCCCCCGCTTCGCCGTCCAGATCACCCCGGGCATCACGTCGGTGTCCGCCTCGGCCGCCGCCGCCGGCACCCCGCTGGTTGAGGGCGACGAGGTGCTGTCGGTGGTGTCGGCCACCCTGGGTGGGCACGAGCTGGCGCAGTGGTGCGAGCGCTCCGACGCGCTGGTCTTCCTCAAGGTGAGCCGCAACCTCGCCGGGGTCACCGACGCGCTCCGCGACGCCGGCCGGCTCGAGCACGCCCTGGTGGTCACCCGGGCCTCCCGCGCGCAGGAGTCGGTGCGCCCGCTGGCCGACTTCGACCCCGCCGCAAGCTCCGCCGCCGACCCCGCCGCCGACCCGGAGCGGGTCCCCTACATGTCGACGGTGGTGGTCCCCGGCGCCCTCGCGTCGCGTCGAGGTGCGGCGCTGGCAGCCGCCCGCCCGGGCGGGCGCACCGGTGCAGGCCCCGGTGGGGTCACCGTGGTGGGGATCGGTCCGGCGGGCCCGCAGTGGCTCACCCCCGAGACCGCCGCCGCCCTGGCCGCCGCCGACGACCTGGTCGGCTACAGCACCTACGTGCAGCGGGTGCCCGAGCGTCCCGGTCAGCGACGGCACGCCAGCGACAACCGGGTGGAGGCCGAGCGGGCCGAGATGGCCCTGGACCTGGCCCGCCGCGGCCGGCGGGTGGCCGTGGTCAGCTCCGGCGACCCCGGGGTGTTCGCCATGGCCACCGCCGTGCTCGAGGTGCAGGTCGAGCGCGGTTACGACGACGTGGCGGTCCGGGTGCTGCCGGGGGTGACCGCCGCGAACGCGGTGGCCAGCCGGGTCGGTGCCCCGCTCGGGCACGACTACTGCGTGCTGTCGCTGTCCGACCAGCTCAAGCCGTGGGACGTCATCCACGCCCGCCTCGCCGCGGCGGCGTCGGCCGACCTGGTGCTGGCCCTGTACAACACGGGCTCGCGCACCCGCACCGGGCACGTCGACGACGTCCGCGACACCCTGCTGGTCCACCGCGGCCCGGACACCCCGGTGGTGGTCGGACGCGCGGTCGGCAGCCCCGACGAGCAGGTGAGCGTGGTGGCCCTGGGCGAGCTCGGGGCCCAGCACGTGGACATGCGGACCCTGCTGATCGTCGGCTCCTCCACCACCGTGTGGGACCGCGGCACCGGGGTGGTGTTCACCCCGCGGCGCTACGCCTGAGCCAGGTCCGAGGCCGAGGACCTGCGCAGCAGGTAGGTGTCCATCACCCAGCCGTGGCGCACCCGGGCGGCTGCCTTGGCCGCGGTGATCTGCCCCCCCACCAGGGCGAGCGGCCCGGCCAGCAGGACCTGGTCGGCCGCGCCGAGGTGCGCGCCCCACCAGATGTCCCACTGGGCGCCGTCGAGCTCGGCGTGCGCGGACCCGGCGTCGAGCATCACCACCAGGGTGTCACCGGGCTGCGCGCGGGCGGCGTCAGCACCCAGCCGCCGCCCGGTGGTGACGTGCACCGCACCGCCGATGGTGTTCAGCGGGATCCGGTGCGCGGCCGTGAGCACCTGCACCGCGGTGATGCCGGGCACCACCTCCAGGCTCAGCTCGAGCCCGGCGCCGGTGACGGTGTCGAGGATGCGCAGCGTGGAGTCGTACAGTGCCGGGTCGCCCCACACCAGGAACGCCCCCACCTGCCCCAGCTCGAGCTCGGTGCGCAGTGCTCGTGCCCACACCTGCGCCCGGGCGTCGT
>JBDTDI010000071.1:0-13659 GCA_039923155.1 Mycobacteriaceae bacterium
GTGGTGCCAAGCCTTCGCAGCAGCTCGCGAACCTCCTCGCGAAGCTCGGACCGCAGCTGGGCGTCAAGGGCGCTGAACGGTTCGTCGAGCAGGATCAGCTGCGGTTCGGGGGCGAGCGCGCGGGCCAGCGCGACTCGTTGCTGCTGACCGCCGGAGAGCTGGTCAGGGCGACGGTCGCCCAACGACTGCAGGCCGACGAGCTCCAACAGCTGCGCCACGCGCTCGCGACGCCAGGCCCGCGACCGGTGGGCAAGGCCGAAGCCGACGTTGCGGGCGACGTCGAGGTGCGGGAACAGCGCGCCCTCCTGAGGAACGACGCCGATTCCCCGCTCGAACGGGCGCACCGTCGGTGTCCCGGGTGCGTCGAGCTGGCGACCACCCAGCGTGATGGTGCCGGAGTCCGCGGTCTCGAACCCAGCGATGCACCGCAGCAACGTCGTCTTGCCCGAACCCGACGGTCCCAGCACGGTGGCGAGCTCCCCCTGCGCGACCGTGAGATCGACCCCGTCGATCGCGGCGACGGCTCGACCGCCGGTGGAGTAGGACTTGTGCAGCCCTCGTACGATCAACACAGGTCGACTATAGGCCAGCCTTACCTCACACGGATTGCTGGGACCTCGGTGATCGGTGTGCTGCCGTCGAGGTGGTCTTGACGATCACGACCGCTGCGGACCCGATCGGCCTGGGCCCGCAGGTTTGTCACGAAGACCGGGTGGTGTCCGGCCCAGGACCTCAGCGGCGTCGCTTGGCCGGCTCACAACAGGCCACGGCGCAGGGCTGCCCGTTTCGGGTGCAGCCGGCCGCCCCCACGTCGGAGCTGCGCCGGGGGGCCACCGCGTCGGTGTGCTCACGCACCAGCTCCACCACCATCTCCGAGAACCGCGGGTCGGCTCCGGCAGTGGCGGAGCGCACCAAGGTCATGCCCAGCTCCGCGGCCTTCTCCACCGCCTCGGTGTCGAGGTCCCACACCACCTCGAGGTGGTCGGAGACGAAGCCGACCGGACAGATCACCACCGCCGGAACCCCTGCGTCGTGCAGGGCCTGGACGTGGTCGACGATGTCGGGCTCGAGCCAGGGAACCTGGGGCGGTCCCGAGCGGGACTGCCACACCAGGTCGAAGTCGGTCACCCCGGCGGCGGCAGCCACCAGGCGCGCAGCCTCGGCGACCTGGCGGGAGTAGCGACGTCCGCCCTCCTCGGGCGGCCCGGCGGCGACGTCGGCGGCATCGGGCACCGAGTGCGCGGTGAACACCAGCCTCGCCCCCACCAGGTCCTCCGGGCGCAAGGTGCTCATCGCGGCGGTCACCGCGTCGGCGACGGTGGCGATGAACAGGGGGTGGTCGAAGTAGTGCCGTATCTTGACCAGGTCCGGGGCCCCGGTCCCGACCGACTCGCGTGCCCGTGCGATGTCCTCGTGGTACTGGCGGCAGCCGGAGTACCCACCCCACGCCGAGGTCGGGAACACCAGCGCACGCTTGACCCCGTCGGTCTGCATCTGGGCCAGGGTCGAATCGGCCAGCGGGTGCCAGTTCCGGTTGCCGAAGTACACCGGCAGGGTCATGCCTCGGCGATCCAGCTCGGCCTCCACGTCGGCGATGATCTGCCGGTTCAGCGCGTTGATCGGGCTCACCCCGCCGAAGTGCAGGTAGTGCTGGGCCACGTCGTCCAGGCGCTCGGGGGGCACGCCCCGGCCACGGGTCACGTTCTCCAGGAACGGTCGCACGTCGTCGGGGCCCTCGGGTCCACCGAAGGACAGCAGCAGCAGCGCGTCCGGATCGGGTAGACGGGGTGGCGGCTCGGCAGCGGGGTGGGTCTCGTTCGACGCAGCGTCAGGCACGGTGCCGATCCTGCCTGAGGCTCGGGCCCGCCGCTCACGGGCCGGGCGCTCACATGCCCAGGAAGTGGGCTCCGCCGTCGACCATGAGCATCGAGCCCGTCGTGGCCGGCAGCCAGTCCGAGAGCAGGGCGCACACGGAACGGGCGACCGCGGTGGGGTCGGTGGTGTCCCAGCCCAGTGGCGCTCGTTCGGCCCAGCTGTCCTGGATCTGGTCGAAACCCGGGATGGACCTCGCGGCCATGGACCCGATCGGACCGGCCGCAACCAGGTTGACCCGCACCCCCTGCGGCCCGAGCTCTCGAGCGAGGTACCGGTTGACGCTCTCCAGGGCCGCCTTCGCCACGCCCATCCAGTTGTAGGCCGGCCACACCACGCGCGCGTCGAAGTCCATCCCCACCACCGACGCCCCGGGACTCAGCAGGGGCAGCGTGGCCCTGGCCAGGGACATGAACGAGTAGGCCGACACCTGAACGGCGGTCGAGACGTCCTCCCAGGGGGCGTCCATGAACGGCGCACCCAGGCAGCTGGGCGGGGCGAACCCGATGGAGTGCACCACGCCGTCGAGGCCGTCGACGTGCTCACGGACGGAGTCCGCCAGCCCCGCCAGGTGCTCGGGGTTTGCCACGTCGAGCTCGATCACCGGGGCCGGGGCCGGCAGTCGCTGAGCGATGCGCTCCACCAGGCGAAGGCGTCCGTACCCGGTGAGCACCACCTGGGCGCCCTGTTCCTGGGCGGCCTTCGCGGTGTGGAACGCGATCGAGGCGTCGGTGATGACCCCGGTCACGAGCAAGCGCTTGCCTTCGAGCAGTCCGGTCACGAGTCTGTCCTCCTGGGTCGATCTCGAGGCAAATAGCGTGCTATCTGCACAGTTTTCGGGCGTTTTGCGTACGAGAAGCGTGCTATTTGCGGGTCGACCGGGTGCTAGTGCCCCATGCCGATGCCGCCGTCGACGGGGATGACTGCGCCGGTGACGTAGCCGGCGTCGTCGCTCGCGAGCCAGCGGATCGCGCTGGCCACCTCGGCCGGTTGCGCCTGGCGGCCCAGCGGGATGGACCGGCTGATCTCGGCACGGCGGGCGTCACTTAGGTTCGCGGTCATGTCGGTGTCGACGTATCCGGGGGCGACGACGTTGGCGGTGATCCCCCGCGAACCCAGCTCCCGGGCCACCGAGCGCGCCAGCCCGACGAGCCCGGCCTTGGACGCGGCGTAGTTGACCTGGCCGGGTGCGCCGGTGTGCCCGACCACCGATGACACGAACACCATCCGGCCGAAGCGGGCCTTGAGCATGCTCCGGCTGGCCCGCTTGGCCACGCGGAAGGCCGCGGTCAGGTTGGCGTCGAGCACGGAGGTGAACGCCTCCTCGCTCATCCGCATCAGGAGCCCGTCGGCGGTGATCCCCGCGTTGCTGACGAGCACCTCGACCGGCCCCTGCTCGGCCTCCACCGCGGTGAAGGCCTCGTCGACGGCAACGGTGTCGGTCACGTCGCAGCGCACCCCGAACAAGCCGTCAGGTGCGCCGCTGCCCCGGTGGGTGATCGCCACCCGGTGCCCGTCGGCGGCGAGCGCCCGGGCCGTCGCGAGGCCGATGCCCCGATTCCCCCCGGTGACGAGGACGGAGCGGGAAGTGGTGTGTGAAGCCATGACGGCGAACCTATCGGCTACCCACCGGTAGCCCGACAGCACCCGCGGGTCACGGCAGACGCTGGGTGAGCACGAGGGCCGAGGCCGCCGCGAGGAAGGTTGCCGCCGCGCCGAGCACCACCCAGGGTCGGCTCGCATCGCCGCGTCGGGTCTCGTAACCGATCTGCTTCTTGAGGGTGTCGTACACCGAGGTCAGCTGTTGCAGGCTCGACGCCGTGAAGAAGTCTCCGCCCGACAGCTGCGCGATCTGTCTCATCGAGCGGTCGTCGACCGGCACGGGGATCTGTTGTCCGTCGATCCCGACCGTGCCGTAGGACGTGCCGAAGGAGATGGTCGAGATGGGGATGCTCTTGGTCTTGGCCGCCTTGGCGGCGGTGAACGACCCGCGGGGATCGTCAGTGTTCTCGGGCACCGTCTCCTTGCCGTCGGAGAGCAGCACCACCCGGGCGGGCGGTGGACCCTCGCCGCTGGGCAGCACCGCGGCCAAGGTGTTGATGGCCTGCAGCGAAGTGAAGATCGCTTCACCGGTCGCGGTGCGCTCGGCCAGGCTGAGGTTGTCGATGGCGGTGCGCACCGCGGCCCGGTCGGTGGTGGGTGACACCAGCACCGAGGCGGTGCCCGAGAAGGAGACCAGACCGAGGTTGACGCCGGGGGTGAGCTCGTTGGCGAAGTTCGTGGCCGCGAGCTGGGCGGCCCGCAGGCGTGTGGGGCTGACGTCGGTGGACTGCATGGACAGCGAGACGTCGATTGCGAGGATGACCGTGGCTCGGTTGCGCGGAACCTGGACCTCGGCGGTGGGTCCGGCCAGCGCGACCGTCAGGCTGAGCAGGCCGAGCAGCAGCAGCGCCGTCGGGACGTGCCGGGGCCAGCCCGGCCGCCGCGGCGCCACCCGTTCCAGCAGTGCCAGGTTGGCGAAGCGCAGCGTGTTGCGGTGGCGTCGGCGCTGCACGAGCACGTACCCGGCCAGCAGGGCAGCCACCACCAAGAGCGCCAGCAGCCACAGCGGCGCGGAGAAGCCGGACAGGCTCACTGCGCCTCACACCTCACGAGCGCCCCGCGCCGACGGCGCTCACGTAGCCCCGCTTGCGGGAGCCCGCGAAGCGCACCACGTCGGCGATCCAGTCCGAGTCGGTGCGCAACGCCAACCGTGCACACCCCGCCCGCCGCAGCGCGACCTCGACGTCTCGCCGGTGGGCCTGCGCGGCAGCCGCGAAGTCGGTACGCAACCGGGCGGTCGCCGTGAGCTCGCGGGTGCGTCCGGACTCGGGGTCGCTGAGCACCACCCGGCCCACGTCCGGCAGCTCGACGTCCCGGGGGTCGAGCACCTCTACCGCGAGCAGGTCGTGACGGGCGGTGAGCCCGCGCAACGACCGCGCCCAGTCGAGGTCACCCAGGAAGTCGCTGATCACCACGGCAAACCCACGCCGCCGGGGTGGACGGCGCAGCGCCTCGAGGGCAGCCGCCAGGTCCCCGCGCGTGCCGTCGGCGGCCCGCGGGGTGGTGGCTGCGGTCCGCAGCAGGGTCCGGGCGTGCACCGCTCCCGACCGCGCCGGGACTCGCACCTGGGTCGCTCCGGTGGAGATGACCGCGCCGATCCGGTTACCCCCACCGGCGGTGAGGTGCACGATGGCGGCGAGCGCAGCGACGGCCAGGTCCCGCTTCTCGCACGCCGCCGTGCCGAAGTCGAGGCTCGGGGACAGGTCGAGGACGACCCACGTCTCGAGCTCGCGGTCGGCGACGGTCTGACGGATGTGGGCCTCGCCGGTGCGGGCCGTCACCGACCAGTCCATGCGGCGCACGTCGTCGCCGGGCTGGTACACCCGGGCTTCCCCCGGTTCACCTCCTGGGCCCGGCAGCAGACCCAGGTGGTTGCCCTGCAGCAGACCGTCCAGGCGTCGTCGCACGCTGAGCTCGAGGGTGCGCAGCGCCGCCGACAGCCGTGGGTCGACGAGGTTGCCGGAGTCGAGCGACGGTGGCGCCCAGGATGGCCGGGCCGACGATGCTGGTCCTGGTGTCGGTCCTGGTGTCGCGGTGCCGGGTGCGGGCCCGCTCACCTGCGGGGGCCGGCGGGGATCGGCCCGAGCGCTCCCCCCGCGGGGCCGCCGGCGGGCACGGTCTGCGGGCTCACCTGAGGCAGTCCCACGGTCTGCAGAACCCGGGTGATGACGTGCTCCACGGGCACCTCGTCGGCCAGTGCGTCGTAGGACAGCACCAGGCGGTGGCGCAGCACGTCGGGCAGCACGTCGACCACGTCCTGGGGCAGGACGTAGTCACGGCCGCGCACCAGGGCGAGCGCACGGGAGGCGGCCACGGTGCCCAGCGTCGCCCGCGGCGATGCACCGTAGGTGATCCAGCCGGCAACGTCACCCATGCCGTGCTCGGCGGGGTTGCGGGTGGCCGTGACCACCCGCACCACGTAGTCGACGAGGGCGTGGTGCACGAACACCCTGGTCGCCACCCCCTGCAGGCGCACCAGCTCGGCGACGCTGAGCACCTGCTCGGCCACGGGAACCGTGACGCCCATGCGGTAGACGATCTCCCGCTCCTCCTCCACCGTCGGGTACTCGACGAGCAGCTTGAACAGGAACCGGTCGCGCTGGGCCTCGGGCAGCGGGTAGACGCCCTCGTTCTCGATGGGGTTCTGGGTGGCGAGGACCAGGAACGGATCGGGCATCGGGTGGGTCGTGCCGCCGATGGTGACGTGACGCTCGGCCATGACCTCCAGCAGCGCGGACTGCACCTTGGCCGGCGCGCGGTTGATCTCGTCGGCGAGCACGAAGTTCGCCACCACCGGACCGAGCTCGGTCTCGAACTCCTCACGGCCCTGCCGATAGATGCGCGTTCCCACCAGGTCGGCGGGCACCAGGTCGGGAGTGAACTGCACCCGGGAGAACGAACCGCCGACGGCTCGGGCGAACGTCTCCACGGCGAGGGTCTTCGCGACGCCGGGGACGCCCTCGAGCAGGACGTGGCCACGCGCCAGCAGCCCGACGAGCAACCTTTCCACCAGGCGGTCCTGCCCGACGATGACCCGCTTCACCTCGAAGACGGTGCGCTCCAGCAGCTGCGCGTCACGACGGGTGTCCGGACCAGACACCCCGTCCTCCGTAGACGGCCCTGCGGTCACCAGCTGCTCCTTCTCGAGTCGTCTCGCTGCGCCCCAGCGCACACCGCCGACCCCGTGACAGCGGGGTCGACCTGGATCTACAGCCAACCTGGCCGGAGGTATGGGGACGGTGAGGGCGGACGGCAGGGGCTGACGGTGAGGGCTGAGGGTGAGGGATGAGGGTGAGGGATGAGGGTGAGGGCTGAGGGTGAGGGCTCAGCCGATCAGACGGGTGACGTAGGGCAGCATGTCCGAGTAGTAGACCGAGGAGATCCGCACCGACGAACCCGAGTACGGGGCCTCGATCATCTGACCGTTACCGATGTACATCGTCACGTGGTGGATGCCGGCGTTGCCGTAGAAGATCATGTCACCGGGCCGCATCTGCGAGGCGGGCACCTTGCGTCCGGCGTTGTACTGGTAGCCGGCGTAGTGGGGCAGGGTGCTCACCCCGGCGAAGGCGTAGATCATCAGCCCGGAGCAGTCGAAGCCAACCTTGGCGTAGTCGCCGTAGCTGTCGGCGACTCCGCCGTCGCGCACTCCTTGCGTCGCGCCCCGGGTGTTGCCCCCGCCCCAGGAGTAAGGGACGCCGAGCTGAGACTCCGCCCGGGCGATGACGTTCGCGACGCTGTCGCCGGCCGGGGGCGACCAGCCGCCGCCGCTGTCGTTGTTGCTGACCTGCACGGGTGCAGGTGCGGGTGGGCTGTATCCGCCGCCGCTGCTGCCCGCCGACTGCGTGTCCGAGGAGGCCCGGGCGGCGGAGGCTCGTGCCGAGGAGGCTCGCGCTGCGGCCGCCTGCGACTCCGCCTGCGCCGCGGCCTGCTGTGCCGCCGCCTGCTGTGCTGCCGCCTGCTCTGCCGCCGCCTGCGCAGCCGCACGGGCTCGCGCCGCCGCGGCGGCAGCCTCGGCGGCGCGGCGACGGCGCTCGGCCTCGGCGGCCTCCTCGGCACGACGCTGCGCGACCCACTTCTCGAACGCGGCACGCTGGCCGTTGAGGCCGCTGACGTTGGTCCGGGCCTGGTCGAGCTGGGTCTGCGCGTTGGCCTCGCTCACCCTGGCCGCCGCCGTGCGCTGGGCCTGGGACGCCTGAGCCGCAATCGCGTCGGCCTTGGCCGCGTCCGCGGTGGCCTTGGCCTGGGTGGCCACGCCCTGCGCGGCGTCGGCCGCCTGCTGAGCCGCCTTGGCCGTGGAGGCGGCGTTGGCCTCCTGGGTGTGCGCACGGTCGAGCTTGCGCAGCACGTCGAGCTCGCTCGCGCTGACCGCGTCCAGCAGCTGCGCCCGGGCCAGGACGTCGTCCGGGCTCTCGGCACCGACGTAGGCGCTCAATCCACCGACCGTGCTGCCCTGCTGATAGCTGCTGGCGGCGAACTGATCGACCTCGGTGCGGGCGTCGTCGATCGTCTTCATGGCGGCCGTGACCTTGGCGTCGGCCTGGGTCTTGGCGTCCTGAGCCGCGGCGGCGGCGTCCTGGGCCGTCTGCAGGTCGACCATGGCCTTGTTGGCCAGCTCCTGCTTGAGCTCGAGCTCGTTCTGCAGCTGGGTGAGCTGGTTCTGCGCGTCGGTGAGCGCCTTGATGAGCCCGGCGACCGTGCCGGCCTGCTGGGTGGCGGCCGACGACGCGGCGTTCAGCTGGGCGTCACTGGGGTTGGGCGGCGGGGGCGGTACTGCGGCCGCGACACCGGAGCCGCCGGCGAGGACCACCACCACGATGCCGACCCCCACCAGGGAGCGTCCCCGCCTGCGTCTGGACGCAGTGCGCACCGGGGCGCCGGACCCGGCGCCGGTCGGGGCCACACTTGCGTTCGTCGTCCTCACGCCACCGTCTCCTTAAGGCGGAACGGCAGCCGGTCGCGCTCGAGCCGGGGCACTCGCTCCTGAACAATTTTGCGATTGGCCGGTAGTCAAGCCGACACGCCGAGCGACTATTGCACTTTCTTCCCTCGAGCGCCAGGGGCACCGTGGTTCACTCTGTCCCCAGGCTTCGCAACCGTCTGCTCACGTCACACGCGTTACACGAATGGGTCGGGCCGATCCCCCCGCCGCAGACGCCGAGGACCGCCCGTCGGAGTCGACGGGCGGTCCGGTGGTTGGGCACGGGTGATGCCGCGGAGCGGGGTCGGCCTCAGCCCACCTGGCGGCCCTCCTCCGGCCAGAACTGTTTGCGCAGCTTGAACTTCTGAATCTTGCCGGTCGCCGTGCGCGGGATCGCGTCGCGGAACTCGATGGTGGTGGGGGCCTTGAACCGGGCGAGGTTGGCCTTGCAGTGCTCGATGAGCTCGGCCTCCTCGGCAGAAGCGCCGGGAGCGAGGACCACCAGGGCCTTGATCGTCTCCCCCCACTTCTCGTCCGGCACCCCGATGACCGCGACCTCCGCCACCGACGGGTGGTTGAACAGCACGTCCTCCACCTCGATCGAGCTGACGTTCTCACCGCCGGTGATGATGACGTCCTTCTTGCGGTCGGAGATCACCAGCTCCCCCCCGTCGGCCTCGACGGCGCCACCGTCGCCGGTGTGGAACCACCCGTCCGCCAGCGCCGCTGCCGTCTCGGCGGGCTTGTTCCAGTAGCCCTTGAGCACGGTGTTGGAGCGGGCCAGCACCTCGCCGGTTTCACTGATCCGCAGCTGCGTGCCCAGGCTCGGTGCGCCCGCCCGGCTCAGCCGCTTGGCCCGCTCCTCGAGGCTCAGCTCCAGGTCCTCGGGGCGGGTGCGGTTGAAGGTGAGCAGCGGCGAGGTCTCGGTGAGGCCGTAGATCTGCAGGAACTCCCATCCGAGCTCGTCCATGATGCGGGCGATGGTGCGGCTCGGTGGCGGCGCTCCTGCGCAGACCACGCGAACGGTGTCGCGTCCGGGGATCTCTCCCTCCCAGCTCGCGGCGGCGTCGAGCACGGCGTTCCAGACGGCCGGCGCACCGCACATGAGGGTCACCCCGTGATCTCGCACCCGGCGCAGGATCTCAGCCCCGTCGACCTGGCGGAGCACCACCTGGGGCACGCCCAGGCCGAGCATGGCGAAGGGCATGCCCCAACCGTTACAGTGGAACATCGGCAGGGTGTGCAGGTAGACGTCGCGTTCCCACACCCGTGTGTGCAGGGCGAAGGTGGTGGCGTTGACCCACAGGTTGCGGTGGGTGATCTCCACCCCCTTGGGCCGCGCCGTGGTTCCCGAGGTGTAGTTGATCGTGGCCAAGGCGTCCTCGTCGGGCTCCCACGGCGCCGGCTCGACGTCGAAGCGCATCAGCTCGGTCTCGGTCTGCTCCCCCAGCACGAAGCGGTGGGCGACGGAGACGTCGCGCAGCGCCTGGTCGAGCTCCGGGTCGACGAGCAGCACGTCGGCCCCGCAGTCGTCGAGGATGTAGGCGACCTCGTCGCGGGAGAGCCGGAAGTTGACCGGGACGCACACCCGCCCGCTCGCGGTGACGGCGTACAACAGCTCCAGCAGGCGCGCGGAGTTGTGGCTGACCACGCAGACCCGTTCGCCCTCCGCCACCCCGAGCGCGTCGAGCCCGGCCTGCCAGGCACGGATGCGACGGGCGAGCTCGGCGTGGGTGGGGGTGGGCACCGCAACGGCGGGCTGGTCGGGCTCGTCGACGACGGCGGCGCGTGAGCCCCACACCGTCTCGGCGCGGTTGAGGAAGTCCTGGGTGGTGAGGGCAACGCGCACGGGGCGCACCTCCAATAGTGACGGCAAGCATGACGGTGAAGGGGTGCGACCATCGTAGTGACCGCCGACACAGCCTGTCCCCGTCGCCCGCTCAGCGGTGCAGCGCGGCCCGCAGAGCGGCGACGCAGTCGTCGACCGCGCGCGTGCAGGCCGGGACCAGACCGTCCAGGGCGGCGAACCCGTGCACCAGTGCCGGGTAGCGCACCCCGTGCGCGCTCACCCCGTCACGCTCGAGCAGCCCGACGTAGGCCTCACCGTCGTCGCGCAGCGGATCGTGCCCGGCGGTGGCGACGAACGCGGGCGGCAGCCCGGCGAAGGTCTCGGCGGCGGCCGGGTTGGCGCGGACGGAGCAGTCGCCCTGGTACTGCTGGGAGAACCACTCCATCGCGCGGCGGGTGAGCACGGGGGCGTTGGCGTTGCTGCGCATGCTCGGCCAGTCGTTGCTCCCACTGGTCACCGGGTAGAACAGCAGCTGGAACACCAGCTCCGGGCCCCCGGCGTCGCGGGCGAGGTGGGTGAGGACCGCGGCGAGGTTGCCGCCGGCGCTGTCCCCGGCGACCGCGGTGCGGCTGGCGTCGGCGCCGATCTCGCCGGCGTGCGCCGTGGCCCAGCGAAGGGCGGTCCAGCTGTCCTCCACGGCCGCGGGGAACGGGTGCTCCGGGGCCAGCCGATAACCGACCGACACCACCACGGCCCGGGCGTCGCGAGCGATCCGTCGCGCCGTCGCGTCGTGGGTGTCGATGCTGCCGATGACGAACCCCCCGCCGTGGACGAACACCACCAGCGGCAGCGCCTCGGTGGCGTCGGGCCGGTACACGCGCACCGGCACGCCGTCGGCATCCGTGTCGTGCACGTGGGCCACCTCGATGCCGGCCGGTACGGCCGTGGCCATCTGTCTCATGCCCTCGCGCATGACGGTCGGGTCGGTGACCTCACCGCCGATGTCGCTCAACGGGAGCACGTCCAGGACGGCGGAGAGCTGCGGGTCTATGGGGGCCTCGGCGGGCACGTCAACAGGCATTCACCGAACGTACGCGGCAGCTGCCCCGACATGAACCTGTGAAAAAGGACGCTCGTACTGCTAAACTGGTCGACGACGCGATTCGCCGCCCGGTGCGGCAAGATCGAGCCAGGCGGACCTCATCGACGAGTGGGAGCAGAAGACGTGACGAGCGCGACGAGCAAGGACTCCTTCGGTGCCCGCGGGGCCCTGCAGGTCGGTGACGACTCCTACGAGGTGTTCCGGCTCTCGGCCGTCCCCGGTACCGAGAAGCTGCCCTACAGCCTGAAGGTGCTGGCCGAGAACCTGCTGCGCAACGAGGACGGGGCCAACACGACCGCCGAGCACGTGCGCGCCCTCGCCGGGTGGGACCCCGAGGCCGAGCCGGACACCGAGATCCAGTTCACCCCGGCGCGGGTGATCATGCAGGACTTCACCGGTGTCCCGTGCATCGTCGACCTGGCCACCATGCGGGAGGCGATCGCCGACCTCGGCGGTGACCCGGAGAAGGTCAACCCCCTCGCGCCCGCCGAGCTGGTCATCGACCACTCCGTGATCGCCGACGTCGCCGGCAGCCCGGACGCCTTCGAGCGCAACGTGGAGCTCGAGTACCAGCGCAACGGTGAGCGCTACCAGTTCCTGCGCTGGGGCCAGAGCGCGTTCGACGACTTCAAGGTCGTCCCGCCGGGCACCGGGATCGTGCACCAGGTCAACATCGAGCACCTCGCCCGCACCGTGATGGTGCGCGAGGGCGGTGACGGAACCCGTTACGCGTACCCCGACACCTGTGTCGGCACCGACTCCCACACCACGATGGTCAACGGGCTCGGCGTGCTCGGCTGGGGCGTCGGGGGCATCGAGGCCGAGGCGGCCATGCTGGGCCAGTCCGTGTCGATGCTCATCCCCCGGGTGGTGGGCTTCAAGCTCAGCGGCGAGATCCCGGCCGGGGTCACGGCGACCGACGTGGTGCTCACCATCACCCAGATGTGCCGTGCGCACGGCGTCGTCGGCAAGTTCGTCGAGTTCTACGGCGCCGGCGTGGCGAGCGTGCCGCTGGCCAACCGTGCCACCATCGGCAACATGAGCCCCGAGTTCGGCTCCACCGCAGCGATCTTCCCGATCGACGACGAGACCATCCGCTACCTGCAGCTGACCGGCCGCAGCGAGGCCTCCGTCAAGCTTGTCGAGGCCTACGCACGTGAGCAGGGCATGTGGCACGACCCGGAGCGCGAGGTGGTGTACTCGGAGTACCTCGAGCTGGACCTCTCCACCGTCGTGCCCTCCATCGCCGGTCCCAAGCGCCCGCAGGACCGCATCGCACTCTCCGAGGCCAAGCAGAGCTTTCGCGGCACGATCGGTGACTACGTCAGCGCGCCGGTCTCCGCCAAGCTCACCGGCACCTTCCCGGGCAGCGACTCGCCGGACGCGACCATCGGCGCGCCGCAGCCCGGCGGACAGGCGCCCGTCAGCTCACCCGAGTCCGACGACCGCCCGCACAACCGGGTCGCGGTCACCCTCGCTGACGGCACCCGAACCGAGCTCGACCACGGTGCCGTGGTCATCGCCTCGATCACCAGCTGCACCAACACCTCCAACCCGTCGGTGATGATGGGTGCGGCCCTGCTGGCCCGCAACGCCGTCGACAAGGGTCTGGCGGTCAAGCCGTGGGTGAAGACGTCGATGGCCCCGGGTTCACAGGTGGTCACCGACTACTACGACAAGGCCGGCATGTGGCCCTACCTGGAGAAGCTGGGCTACCACCTGGTCGGCTACGGGTGCACGACCTGCATCGGCAACTCTGGTCCGCTGCCCGACGAGGTCTCCACCGCGGTCAACGACAACGACCTGTCCGTGGTCGCCGTGCTGTCGGGCAACCGCAACTTCGAGGGCCGGATCAACCCGGACGTCAAGATGAACTACCTGGCGTCCCCGCCGCTGGTCATCGCCTACGCCCT
The DNA here is from genome assembly GCA_039923155.1 of Mycobacteriaceae bacterium. Classification (GTDB taxonomy): domain Bacteria; phylum Actinomycetota; class Actinomycetes; order Mycobacteriales; family Mycobacteriaceae; genus Rhodococcus_D. The sequence goes on from JBDTDI010000071.1 coordinate 13,200, forward strand.
GGCCGGGACGATGGACTTCGACTTCGAGAACGAGGCGCTGGGTACCGACACCGCCGGCAACGACGTCTTCCTGCGCGACATCTGGCCGACGGCGCAGGAGATCCAGGCGACGATCGAGGACGCGATCAGCCAGGACATGTTCACCTCCGACTACGCCGACGTGTTCGCCGGCGACCACCGGTGGACCTCGCTGCCCACCCCGGAGGGCAAGACGTTCGCCTGGGACGCCGAGTCCACCTACGTCCGCAAGCCCCCGTACTTCGACGGGATGACCGTCGACCCGGAGCCGGTGGCCGACATCACCGGGGCGCGGGTGCTCGCTCTGCTGGGCGACTCGGTGACCACCGACCACATCTCCCCGGCCGGCGCGATCAAGGGGGGCACACCAGCCGCCCAGTACCTCGACGCCCACGGGGTGGACCGCAAGGACTACAACTCCTTCGGCTCCCGGCGCGGCAAC
>JBDTDI010000072.1:0-3823 GCA_039923155.1 Mycobacteriaceae bacterium
CGGCGACGATGCCACCGCCGGCGAACAACCGGGCGCTGGCACCGTCGAGCTGGGCGCTGCGCAGCGCCAGGCCGAGCTCGCCGTCCCCGCTCGCGTCCACCCATCCCACCGGACCCGCGTAGCGACCGCGCTCCATCGTTTCCAGCTCGACGATGAGGGCCATCGCGGCGGCGGTGGGCGTGCCGCCGACGGCGGCCGTCGGGTGCAGCGCGGCCGCCACGTCCAGCACCCAGGCACGGGGGTCGGCGAGCACCCCGCGCACCCGGGTGGCCAGGTGCGCCACGTTGCGCAGCGCCAGCACCTGCACGTCGTCGGTCTCGACCTGGGAGCACACCGTCCTCATCGCGGCCACCAACGACGCCACCGCGAAGGCGTGCTCGTCGCGGTCCTTGGTCGAGGCGAGCAGGTCCTGGGCGAGCTGGGCGGGGCTGACCCCGTCACGCGGCCACGTCGTGCCGGCGAGCACCCGGGAGGAGATCTGGGTGCCCCGTCGGCGGACGAGCATCTCCGGGGTCGCCCCGACGAGACCGTCGACGGAGAAGCACCAGCACTCCGGGTAGCGGGCGGCGAGGTGGCTGAGCACGAAGCGGGGATCGATGGGGCTCGCCGCCTCGACCAGCAGGTCCCGGGCCAGCACCACCTTCTCCAGCTCACCCGCGCGGATCCGCTGCACCGCCTCCGCGACCGCAGCACGCCAGCGGTGCACCGGGTGCGCGTCGGCGGAGTACCGCAGACCCACCGGGCTGCGCACCGGCGCAGGCGTCGGCGTCGGGGTCAGTTCCTCGCCGGGTTCGGTGACCTCCGTGATCCAGGTGACGTCGCCGCGGCGACCAGCCAGCACCCTCGGCACGACCAGCACCGACGTGCCAGGCTCGTCGGCGAAGGCCATCGAGGTGAACGCGACCGGACCCGATCCCCACCGGCGCACGTCGTCCTGGACCCGCACCCGTCGGCACCATTGCGACCACCAGCGCGACGCCTCCTGCGCCCGCCGCGCCCCGCCGGTGACCACCCGGGCGGCCTCACCCCACCCGACGAGGCCCTCACCGTCACGCACCCAGGAGGTGACGTCCTCGGCCGCGGGCAGCAGGTCCAGCAGCGGACCGGTGTGGCTGACGCGCCGCGTACGGACGACGAGGTCCGTCGCCACCGCCTGCGTGCGCATCCGCCCAGCGTAGGAGCGGAACCGGGAAGCTGCTGCGCCGCTACCCTCGCTCGGGTGAGCCCCCGTGCACGAGCCGCCGTGCGACGCGGCGTCACGGTGGTCGCGACCGGGGTGGCCGTCCTCGTCCTGCTGCTGCTCGTGGCCACCATCGAGGACGACCGGGCGATCACCACCCACGAGGGCAGTGCGATCGCCAACGTGCTGAGCGCCGGCGCCCGGTCGGCCGCGGTGAGCTTCACCACCCCGGACGGGGAGACCCACGTTCCCCCCAACGGGGTTCTGTTCCCGACGGGACTTTCCGCGGGTCAGCGCGTCGACGTCGAGTACGACACGACGAACCCCGACGTGGTGCGGGTGGCCGGTCGGGGCTGGGTGCTGGCCCTGCTGCCGACCGGAACGGTGCTGCTGGTCACCACGGCGCTGACCGTGGCCCTGCGGCGGCTGCTGCGGCCCCGCCCGAGCGACCGCGAGACCGACACCGAGACCGACACCAGGACAGGAGCGCCCGCATGAGCAACGGTTACGCCGGAAAGGTTGCCGTGGTCACCGGTGCCGGGTCCGGTATCGGGCGTGCGCTGGCCCGTGAGCTGGTCGCGCGGGGTGCGCTGGTGGCGCTCTCGGACGTCGATCCGGTCGGTCTGGCCCGCACGGTGGAGCTCTGCGGGGGTGCCGACCCGGTCTCGAAGGCCCGACCCCGCCTGCACGCCACGCTGCTCGACGTCACCCAGCGCGAGCAGGTCCTCGCTCACGCCGATGCCGTGGCCGCCTACTTCGGGGTGGTCAACCTGGTCTTCAACAACGCGGGGGTCTCCTTCTCCGGCGACGTGCTCGCGACCGGCAGGAAGGACGCCGAGCGCGTGCTCGAGGTCGACTTCTGGGGCGTCTTCAACGGCACCACGGTCTTCCTGCCGCACCTCATCGCCTCCGGCGACGGGCACGTGGTCAACGTCTCCAGCGTGTTCGGCCTGCTGGGCGTGCCCAGCCAGAGCGCCTACAACGCCGCAAAGTTCGCCGTGCGCGGGTTCACCGAGTCGTTGCGCACCGAGATGCTCGCGGGCGGACACCCGGTACGGGTCAGCTGTGTCCACCCCGGGGGCGTGCGGACCAACATCGTGCGCAACGGCACGGCCGCTGCGGGGGTCGACAACGAGGCGATTGCCACGCAGTTCGACGCCAAGCTGGCACGGACCACCCCGGAGCAGGCGGCGCGGGTGATCCTGCACGGGGTGGAGAAGGGGCGCGCGCGCATCCTTGTCGGCGCTGACGCCAAGCTGCTCGACGCCTGGGTGCGGGTCACCGGCTCGGGCTACCAGGCGGTGGTGGCCCGCGTGGCCCGGCGGATCATGCCGCCGGGCGCGCACGGGTAGCGGTCAGTTGAGCAGGTCCGGCTGCTCTTTGACGATGCGGTCGTAGATCGGCTGGAAGCTCAACCAGCCGAGGAACTCGCTGCCCACCACCCCGTAGGTGGTCTTGGCGTTGTCGGCGTCGATCTGCACCACGGTGCCCGCGGCCTTGGCCGCGAGCTGCACCTGCGCGCTGCGCTCGGCGGTGAGGAACCACCAGGCCGCGCTGTCGACGGAGGTGCCGACGGTGAGCAGCCCGTGGTTGCGCAGCACCACCAGCTTGTTGCCCTCCAGCGCGTGCGCGATGCGCTTGCCCTCCTCGGTGTCCAGCACCACCCCGGTGTAGTCGTCGAACAGCGACTGGTCGTCGTAGAACGCACATGCGTCCTGGGTGATCGGCTCGAGGGTCTGTCCCAGCGCGGACAGGGCGCGGCCGTAGGTGGAGTGGGTGTGGGCGGCCGCCACCGCGTCCGGGCGGGCGGCGTGGACCTGGCTGTGGATCGCGAACGCCGCCGGGTTCACCGGCCAGGTGCCGTCGATGACGGTGCCGGCGTGGTCGACCCGGATGAGGTCGCTGACCTTGATCAGGGAGAAGTGCATCGCGAACGGGTTGACCCAGAAGGTGTCCGGGAACTCCGGGTCGCGGGCGGTGATGTGCCCGGCGACCCCTTCGTCGAAACCGGCCTTGGAGAACAGCCGGAACGCCGCCGCCAGGCGCTGCTTGCGGTGCAGGCGCTCGTCGGCCACCGTCTCGAAGGTCGGCGGCATGCGGTAGGTGGGGCCGCCGGAGGGCTGCGGGACGTCCCCGGGCAGCGTCGCGGTGGTCTCGTTGGACGAGGGGTCGACGGTCTGGGTCACGGTTGCCTCCGGAGCTGGGGCCGGGGTCCGCGTCGACACCGACCAGTTGTTCGCACGCTACGCCGCCCGTGCACCGGGTGGGGGCGGCGCCGGGACGGTAGCGTCGGGGACCGTGGCACGCGCGGGCTTGGACAAGGACCCTTCCGACGTCGCGTCGATGTTTGACGGGGTGGCTCGACGCTACGACCTGACCAACTCAGTGCTGTCGTTCGGGCAGGACCGGAGCTGGCGGCGCCTCACCCGGGAGGCGCTGCAGCTGCGCCCGGGCCAGCGGGTCCTGGACCTGGCCGCCGGGACCGGGGTCAGCACCACCGAGCTCGCCCGCTCCGGGGCGCACTGCGTGGCCACGGACTTCTCCCTCGGCATGCTGCGTGCCGGGCACGCCCGGTCGGTGCCCTTCGTGGCCGGTGATGCGCTGCACCTGCCGTTCGCCGACGAGGCGTTCGACGCGGTGACG
>JBDTDI010000073.1:0-9236 GCA_039923155.1 Mycobacteriaceae bacterium
GCCGAAGCCGAGGCCGAGGCGTTGGACGAGCGCGCGCAGGCAGCAGCCGAGTACCTGGGCGCAGCCGGTCATCACGCTGAGGCACGGGAGGAAGGCCAGGAGCAGGCCAGCGTGGACCAGGCGCGACATCGCAAGCACGACGAAGAAGTGCGCGAACGCGCCCGGGAACGCACCCAGAAGCACATCGAGGCCCGCATCGCACGTGAACGATCCGGGCTGAAACGGTTCCGCCCCGGCCCAGGTCGCACGCTCTCCTCCCGCGGCTGGGCCGTGTCAACGCCCCTGGACGAGCCGCCGACGCTCGACAACGAGATCCAGGCGATCCGCCGTGCCCTCGGTGAGCGCGGCGAGACCGAACGCAGGGAGCTGGCCCACATGGTCGGGTCCCGCTACTGGGGGCCGGGCGTGTTCGGCCAGGCGCTGCGCGCAGCGGTGGCCGACGGTGAGATCAGCCGCGTGTCCCGCACGGGCTTCGCCCTTCCCGACGCCGAGCCGAGCCCGTCCGCCGAGTCGAGCGGGCCCGGCGAATCCCCGGCCCGGGACGAACAGGACTAGGGCCACCGCATGCTGAGCTGCCGCGTCTACGGTCACCGGTACCGCTTCACCGCCGAGGGCGACAACATGCTCTGGCGGTGCGAGCGCGACTGCGGCACGGGCGGGCACAAGACCTATCCGTCTCCAGCCGCGGCGCGTCGCTACGCGGCCGCGTTCGACCGGGAGGATCGCGAGCAGCTAGGTCGCCGCGCGCCGCTGATCGGGCTGTTCCCGCTGCGGGCCTGGTACCGGATCCGCGGACACCCCCAGCCCCGCGCACCCCGGACCGGCGACCCCCCGTGACCGGTGTCGCCATCGCCGCTGCCGCTGCGCGCTTGGACGATCGCGGTGGCCACGGCATGTCCATACACCCGCGACGCCGCCCATCGACCGACACCGCCCATCGACCGACACCGCCCATCGACCAGGTTCCGCAGGTGCGGGTCAGCTCTGGTCCGAGCAACCAGGCAGCGACAACGCCCGGCGTCACCGGGTAGGCCCTCGGCGGCCAGCCCACACCCGTTCTGCACGCGCGCGGCGCCACCATCGACCGATTCTTCGAAGGCGTTCCGCTCTCGGCTCTCGACCTCGAACGACGTACAAAGACAGTGGGACAGAGATGAACCTTTACCGTCGGCTCTGGCGGCTCGGGGTGTGCCTGCTCGTGGTGGCGGGTACCGGCCTCGCCGTCTTCGTGCCGTGGGGGACGCTGCTAGGTCTGGGCCTGGTGGGCGCGGTCCTCGGAGGGCTGTGCGGCGCGGGGCTGCACCGGCACCGTGACTCGCAGCCGACGCCGGGACGGTACGTGCTCGCGGCGTGCATCTGGACGACCGTCGGAGTCATCGTGTTCGCCGGTTTCGCGGCCCTCATCGGTGTGGTCGCACTGCTCGGCGTCCTCCTGGTCACGGCGACCTGCCCGCCTGCGGTACGGATGCTGGCGGCAAGGGTTCCGTGGGCGGCAGCTCCACCGCAGCCTTCCGGGCCGGCCGTGGAGGGGATCCGGCCGGTTCCCGGGCCGCAGCACGCTCCGGAGCCCGCGCAGAACCTCCAGGAGCTCGACTCGAGCGAGCTCTGCTGGCGCTGGCGCTGGCGCACCAGCTTCACGGCGCTGCAACACACAGCCACCCCCGCCGGGCGGCTGAGCTTGATCGAGACGCGGGCAGCGTTGCTCGACGAGATGGCCCGCCGCAACCCGCAGGGATTTCGCTGCTGGTTGAACGACGGCGCCCGGGCGGCGAGTGATCCCACCCGATATTTCGACGGCCCGCAGCTGAGGCGACGTCAGCCTCACCGGCAAGCTCCGAAAGCCGATCAGTGACTTGGACCCGCGAATATCGACTCCACCCACCCGGGAGGTGCGCTGCAATGATCGACCACGACGAGAGGCGAACCCCGTCATCCGATTCTCCTGCCTCGCCGCGTCCTCATCTGTCACCCCGCCCAGCAGACCCTCGACGTGGGTGGTCGGGCGACGCGCCATGACCGCCCCGCCAGTGCTAGCGGGGCGGTGGGGCCGTCGTGGGAGCCGCGGCGGGGGTGGTGATCTCACCGCGGCAGGCGCGCACGGCTTGTTCGAGCTGGGCTTGAAGTCGTTGGATCTGGTTGAGCACCTCCCCGAGCTTGCTGGGGTCGAGGTTGCCGATGGCGCTGGCCGCGGCGCGCAGCTGCCCGACGATCTGCGCGCCGGTGTCGGCGACACTCGCGCACGGCGGGTTGGTGGGGGCCGGCATCGTCGTGCTGGAGGCGGTGGGGGAGGAGCTCGGTGCCGCCGCAGCGGGGGAGCTGGCGTCCCCGCTGGTGGTGTACCGCAGCAGGTAGCCACCGCCCACCCCGATGATGAGCGCGAGGAGCACGACGACGATGAGACCCGGTCGTGGCCGGTGCCGCGGGCCGGGCTGCTGGTAGCTGCCCACGGGAATACTGTCTCATGCCGCGGCGGAAGTGCCCAGTGAAAGACTGTTCGTCTCACCCACAGGGAGGTGCGCAACGGTGATCGGCGAGCTGGCGCTGCTGCCCGACAAGCGGGCGGTACGGCGCATGGACGTGGCGGCGGCCGTGTGGGCTGCGGTGTTCCTGCTCCTCGGTGTGCTGGCCGGGGTGGAGCTGTGGCGGCTGTCGCGGGTGGAGGTCACCCTGCACCGGGTGAGCAGCGCGGTCGGGGCGGCGGGTGACGCGGTCGGCCTGTTGGCCCGCGTCCCGGTCGTGGGGTCGGGGGCCGGACGGTTGGCCGCGACCATCGGCACCGCCGCGGCCTCGGTGAACGTGGGCGCCGACCAGGTCGGTTCCAGCGCCCGGGTGCTGGCCGTGGTCATCGGCCTCGCGCTGGCCTTGCTGGGCATCGCCCCGTTGCTGGTCATCTACCTGCCGCTGCGGGTGACCCGGCGTCGCGAGCTGGCGGCCCTGGCGGCGCTGCTCGCCGGGGACCCCGACCCGCTGCTCGTGGCCCACCTGGCCCACGCCGCGGTCAGCCGCCTGCCCTACAACCAGCTGCGCCGGGTGACCACCACGCCCTGGCAGGATCTGGCCGATCATCGCTACCACCGGCTGGCGGCCGCCGAGCTGAGCCGCCTCGGCGCGCGGGTACCCGACCAGTGGACGGACGACCCCGGCACGAGCCCTTGATGGCCGTGCCGGCCCCCCGTCGCCGCGGTCTAGCCTCCGGTTACGCAGCGTTCGTGGTCCGCGCCCGGTTGGCGCAGCTGGCCGTGCTGGCCGTGCTGGTGTGGGCCGCGTTGAGCTTCCTGCCGAGCCTGGCTGCGACCGGCAGCGGCCTGGCCGCGTTGACCGGCGGCAACAACGCGGCGATCACCGCCCAGGAGCAGGCGCTGCAGCAGTTCGGTCTGCCGCTGCTGGCCCGCACCGCTGTCGTGCAGCGCGACCCGAGCGGACTCGACCCCTACGCCGAGGCCCGGGCCGAGCTGCGGGCGCTGACGGTGGACAAGCACACCCTCGTCGAGGGCACCGGCGGGCAGGTCCTAGCTGCGCTCGCGGTCCCCAACTCCCTGTACCCGTTCCCCGGCACCGGGCACGAGGCGAACACCGTGGTGACCTACCTGTTCGCGAACCCCACCGTGGACATGGGGGGGCAGAACCGGGCCGCACACGCCTACGCCGCCGGCATCGACCACCCGGGTGACCACCTGCTCGGGGTCACCGGCACCATCCCGCTGCTCGAAGCCCAGGGCGGCGTGGTCGCGCAATACCTCCCGTGGGTGGAGATCGCCTCCGTGTTGGCGGTGGCGATCATCGTCGGGCTGAACTTCCGCTCACTCATCGCCCCGCTGGTCACCCTGCTCACCGCCGGTCTGGGCTACGTCGTCGCCGACCGCGTCGTCGGCGAAGCCGCCGTCGTGTTCGGGTTCACCGCCCCCGCGCAGCTCGAACCGATCCTGGTGGCCCTGGTCCTCGGGGTCACCACCGACTACTCCATCTTCTTCCTCGCCGGCCTGCAGCGTCGCCTGCGTGCGGGCGAAGACCCCCACGAGGCCACCCGCAACTCGGTGGTCCAGTACCTCCCCACGGTGGTGGTGGCCGGGCTGACCGTGTCCGCCAGCCTGTTCGCCCTGCTCGTCGCCCACACCGCCCTGTTCCGCGAGCTCGGTCCGGGCCTGGCCCTGACCGTGCTCACCGGGCTGGTCGTCGCGATCCTGCTGGTGCCGGCGCTGCTGGCGGTCCTGGGTCGCTGGGCGTTCTGGCCCAGTCGCCTCTGCCGACGCACACCACCGGAAGACCCCGACGGTGGGAACGGGGCGATGTTGCTCGGCGGTGACACCGCGGGTCGCCTGACGCGCCTGCTGACCCGCAGGCGCAGCGCAGCGCTGGCCGCGGTCGGTGTGATCGCGGTGCTGGGCACGGCGGCGTGGCCGTTGACCCAGTTCCACGAATCGATATCACCCATGTCCGCGCTGCCCACCGACAACCCGGTGCGCGTCGCCTGGGAAGGCGCGGCCGCCGGCTTCTCGCCCGGTGTCCTCTCCCCCACCGAAGTCGTCCTGAACCAGCCGGGCATCACCGCAAAGGTTCCCGCCCTGAGAGCACTGCAGCACCAGCTGCAGACCGAACCCGGCGTCAGTGCGGTCCTCGGCCCCGCCGATTTCACCCTGCCCGGCCCGCTGCGCCAGCACGCCGGACTGTTCCTCGCCCCCGGCGGTGACGCCGCCCGCCTGCTGGTGATCTTCGACGCCGACCCCCTCGGTGCCCGCGCCGTCGAAAGCCTTCGCGGACTGCAGCAGGCGATGCCGGGCCTGCAACACTCAGCCGGTCTGCCCGGTGCCCAGATCTCCTACGCCGGTGACACCGCCCTCGGCCTGGGCCTGGCCGACTCCTCCCGAGGCGACCTGGGCCGGGTGGCGCTGACCGTGGCGCTGGTCGACCTGGTGCTGCTGATGGTGTTCCTGCGGGCCCTCATCGCACCGCTGTACCTGCTCGTGGCCAGCTTCCTGACCGTGGCCGCCACCTTGGGGTTGACCACCTGGCTGTTCCACGACTTCCTTGGCCAAGACGGGCTGGTGTTCTACGTGCCCTTCGCCGCCGGGGTGCTGCTGGTGTCGTTGGGTTCGGACTACAACATCTTCAGCGTCGGCTCCATCTGGGCGGCCGCCGCCCACCGGGACCTGCCCGACGCCCTGGGCGTCGCCGTCCCCCGCTCCAGCCGGGCCATCGGTGCCGCCGGGATCACCCTGGCCACCAGCTTCGGCTTCGTCGCCCTCATCCCGGTGGCACCGTTCCAAGAGCTCGCGTTCGCGATGGGCGTCGGGGTGCTGCTGGACGCCTTCCTGGTGCGGTCGGTGCTCGTGCCCTCCCTGATCACCCTGGTCGGCCGGTTCAGTGGCTGGCCCGGCCACCGGCTGCGTCGGCCGCCCGCGAGAGCTGGACACGAGCCGCTGGCCACCGATCCACGGGCCACTGAGTACCCGCCGGATGGTCCTCGCACGAGGGGTGGTGCGCGCCCAGCCTGAGCGCCGACGTCATCCCTCGGCGCCGCCGCGCAAGCGTCGTTGTCCACCGGTAGCGGACGCGCCCCGGGCCGAGCCCGGTTCGGCCACCGACGAGCCGGAGCTGCCGCTGCCGTGCGTGTCGGTGTCGTGCCCATCCGCCTGGTGGCGCCGCACCAGGTGACGAGCGAGCAGGGCGAGCAGCATGACCGCGACCGCGATCACGACGTAGATCAGGTACCGGCGGATGACGGAGTAGACCGCGTCGATGTGGCTGCCGGACACGTAGCCGACCGTGACCCACGTTCCCACCCACAGCGCCGCACCGACGGCGTTGAACACCACGAATCGCGCCCACCGCATTCCGGTGATCCCCGCGATCCAACCGTTGGCCTGCCGCAGGCCCTCGACGAAGCGCGCGACGACGACCACCTTGTCGCCGTGACGGTTGAACCACCGCTCGGCGGCGTCGAGACGCTTCTCGGTGAGCAGCACGTAGCGGCCGAAGCGCAGGACCAGGGGGCGTCCACCCCACCGGCCCAGGGCGAAGCCGATGTTGTCTCCGACGACGGCGGCGACGAACGCGATCAGGGCGACGACGATGACGTTCAGCTGGCCGGTGCCGGCGTAGACGGCGGCGGCGATCAGGATCGTCTCGCCCGGCACCGGGACCCCGAAGTCCTCGACCAGCACGAACCCGGCCACGGCCAGGTAGCCGTACTGATCGAGGACCGGTGCCAGGCTGGCGAACACGCCGGGCAGCTCAGGGTTGGCCATCGTCAGCTGTTCCTGTCATGGCGGTCGCGGTGCCCCCGATCCGTGGTCACCTGCTGAAGGTCGTGAGAGACACGCCCTAGCTCAGGCGGGCGCCCCAGGTCGTGGTGTGGGCCTGGCCCGACTCCAGCCGGACCACTCCGTCGCCGGTGGCCAGCGCGTTGGGTGGGCAGGTCATCGGTTCCGTACCGAGGCCACGACGGCGGCGCGCGGGCTCGAGGGTGTCGGCGGTGTAGATCTCGACGATCGGGTAGCTCCCGTCGACCCAGATCGCCGCGGTTGCGCCGTCGGTGCCGGTGAGCCGCACCCAGGCGCGGCCGTCCTCGTCGCGGGCCAGGTCGGTGAAGGCGTAGTCCATCTCGAGGTCGCCGACCTGGCGGGCGGTGGCGAAGTCGTACTTGCTCCCGGGCACGGGCTCCGTCCCGGTGGGCAGCTGGCGCTGGGGGTCGGTGGTGATCCGGGTGCCGGCGTCAAGCTGCAGGGTGCACTCGTCGACCTTCCCGGTGCCGGGTGACAGGTAGGGGTGCTGGCCGTGCCCGTAGGGGCATGCGGTGGGTCCGACGTTGGTGGCGGTGGTGACCACGCTGAGCCCATCCTCGCTCAGGGCGTACACCACCTGCACCTGCAGGCAGAAGGGGTAGCCCTTCAGGGGGTGCAGCCGGGTGGACATCACCACCCGGTCATCGGTGTGCTCGCTGGCCTGCCACGACCGCCAGCGCAGGAACCCGTGGATCGCGTTGTGCTTGGTCGGTTCGGTCAGCCCGACCTGGTGCTCGGTTCCGTCGAAGGAGTAAGTGCCGTCGCCGAGGCGGTTGGGCCAGGGAATGAGCGGTGCGCCGTGCGCACCGTCGCACATCGCGTCACGGTCGTAGGGCTGCAACACGTCCCGCCCGTCGACGGTGTAGGACCGGATGCCACCGCCGACCTCGACGATGGTCGCGCGCTGGGCGCCGTAGGTGATGTCGTGCTGCCGTCCGGAGGGCGGCGGAGCCTCAATTTGCGTCACGGCTGGACCCTAGTTCTCGTCGTTGGGTGAGCGTCGGAGGGTGTGCACGGCGGATGCCGCCAGACGGGTGACGATGGCTCCGACAGCGACGCCGGTCAACACCCGGGCCACGGGCTCCTCCTCGGACGGTGAGGGGGTCGTCGTCGGCGGGTTCACCAGTGCTTCGGGCATGGGCCAACCCGGTTCCCGCGCTCGGACGAAAGCAGAGGGAGTGGCCACGGCCAGCGGGCGTTCACGGGTGACGGACAAGAACTGCTGCCGGGTGGCCCCCTTGCCGTACCCACCCAGGAGATCGGCTCTCAACCGCCGCAGCCGCTCAGCCGCGGGAACGTCGACCGGGAGCTGACCGGTCGCGGCCGGCGGTCCCGCCCCTGGGGTCGATGCTGTCTCGATGCGGTGCACCGCGCCTCCTCGAATGGTCATCGTCCTACCCTGCTCAGCATGGCGCATCGTTTGCGCTCGCGCAACCAGTGCGTATCGTTGCGATCATGGCGGCGCGCCCCGCGCTCGCCTCAGGTCACATGAGGAGGGTCCCGTGCCGTCGTTCTTCCCCTGGTGGGTCGTGGTCACGCACTTCCTGAACCTGTTCTTCCTGCTGCTGCTGATGCGCTCGGGCCTCGAGGTCCTCTCCGCCTTCCCCAAGCTCTACTGGCACGACGACTGCCCGCCCGGGCGCGAGTGGGCGCGGTTCTCCAAGAAGATGTTCGGTGCAGACGCAAAGAAGCCCTGGTCGAGCCTGGACGAGGAAGAGGCCTGGTCACCGGTCGTCGCGCTGCCCGGCAAGAAGAACCTCGGGCTGGGGAGACACTGGCACTTCATGTCGGTGCAGTTCTGGGTCCTCAACGGGCTGGTGTACCTCGTCCTCGTCTTCGCGACCGGATACTGGCACTACCTGGTGCCCACCCACTGGTCCATCATCCCGGACTCCATCCGCTCCGTCGGCACCTACCTGCACTTCGAGATCCCGTCCAAGATCCCCGGGCAGCCTTTCGAGCCGGCCCAGAAGCTGACGTACTTCCTGGTCATCTTCGTGCTCGCCCCGTTCCAGATCCTGACCGGAGCGGCGATGTCACCCACGGTGCTGGCCCGGTTCCCCCGCTACGGCAAGCTGTTTCACGGCAAGCAGGGGGCACGCAGCCTGCACTTCCTGGGGCTGTGCGCGTTCGCCGCGTTCATCGTGGTGCACGTGTTCATGGTGATCGTGCACAACCTGCCCAAGGAGTTCGTCTCGATCGTGCTCGCCGGGCACGGCACCCGCGCGCTCGCCCTCGGGGTGGGCCTGGCCGGGCTGTTCCTGATCCTGCTGTTCCACGTCATCGCGACCTGGTTCTCGCTGCGCTACCGACGGCGTACCCAGCGGATGCTCGGCTTCATGGTCGACCCCTTCGAGCACGCGATCTCGCGCTCCCTCACCTCGCGGGAGAGCTACTCCGCCGAAGACATCTCGCCGTTCCACCGGGTCAACGGCTACCCGCCGGTGGGGCCCGAGTACGAGCACATGGTGGCGACGAACTTCTCCGACTACCGCCTCGCCGTGGGCGGGCTGGTGGAGAAGCCGACCACCTTGTCGCTGGCCGAGCTGCGTGGGCTCGGCGAGTCCAGCCAGACGGTCAAGCACAACTGCATCCAGGGGTGGACCGCGGTGGCGCAGTGGGGCGGGGTACCGGTGGCGAAGCTGCTCGAGCACGTCCAGCCCACCGCGGCGGCCCGGCACATCGTCTTCTACGCCATGGACGACAAGGGCCTGACCGAGGCCGAGGGTCGCTACGGCTACTTCTACGGTTCCATCCCTCTCTACCTGGGGCAGAACCCGCAGACCATCCTCGCGCTGGAGATGAACGGGGAGCCGCTGCCGGTGTCGCACGGTGCCCCGGTGCGGTTGCGGATCGAGACCCAGCTCGGCTTCAAGATGGTCAAGTGGGTCGTGGGCATCGAGCTCGTCGACGACATCACGTCGATCGGGATGGGGATGGGAGGCTGGCGCGAGG
>JBDTDI010000074.1:0-3745 GCA_039923155.1 Mycobacteriaceae bacterium
GAACGCGACGTCGAAGCGGCTGCGGTGAGCTTCCGGTTCCGTGACGGCACCCAGGTCAACGGTGTCCCGGTGGACCGGGCCGTGGCGATGATCACCGACTGGGTGGCCCGGCGGGAGAACGCCTCGCCCACTGCCGCGCTCGTCGAGGGGCCGGTGCAGCCACGGTGAGCGAGCTGCGCCAGGTCGGGGCGGGTGAGCCCGACCGGCTCGAACGGCTGTGGACGCCGCACCGGATGTCCTACATCGCCGAGCCGGCTGCGTCGACGGCCCCGATGGAGCACGGCGGGGACCCGGGCTGCCCGTTGTGCGCCATCCCCGCGATGGACGACGTCAACAGCCTGATCGTCTACCGGGGTGAGCACGTGTACGCGGTGCTCAACCTGTTCCCCTACAACCCTGGTCACCTGATGGTCGTGCCGTACCGCCACTTCGCGCCGCTGGAGGACCTCACCGGTGACGAGGCCGACGAGCTGATGGCGGTCACCCAGACCGCGCTGCGGGTGATCAAGGTCGTCTCGAGCCCGCACGGTTTCAACGTGGGCCTGAACCTGGGCGGGGTTGCGGGCGGGTCGCTGGCCGCGCACCTGCACCAGCACGTGGTGCCCCGCTGGGGCGGTGACGCGAACTTCATCACCGTGCTGGGCGGGACCAAGGTGTTGCCCCAGCTGCTCGGCGACACGCGGGAGCTGCTCGCGCAGGCCTGGCCGGACTGACGTTTCCCCCTGCCCGCCAGCGCGGCCGCTGCGAGCTGCCCGGGGGAGCTCCGCTTGTCCGAACATGGCCCTGCTGGCACGCTCGCCGGGTGAGTGACTCCCGTCCCGAGCTGTCCCTGGGCCCGCTGCTGCGCTACGTCGACTCCACCGAGGCCACGGTGTGGGTGGAGACCGACGCCCCCTGCGAGGTCCGCGTGCGCTGCGGGCAGGTGTCCGCGTCGGAGCGGACGTGGGGCGCGCACGGTCACCACTACGTCGTCGTCGCCCTGCAGGGCCTCGAGCCGGGGACCTCGACCCCGTACTCGGTTGAGCTCGACGGGCAGACGGTCTGGGCGCACGACGGCCCCCGGCCCAGCATGGTGCGAACCCCGGGGCCTGGTGATCGGGTCCGCCTGGCCTTCGGCTCGTGCCGCAAGGCCGACGGCGGGGACGGGGATGGGGACGAGGACGGTGCCCGCTCGAGCTCCGGCGCCAAGCTCGGGGTCGACGCCCTCGCGGCCATGGCGCAGCGGATGTCGAGTGATGATCACGAGCAGTGGCCCGACGCCATGCTCTTCGTCGGCGACCAGGTCTACGCGGACGAGCCGTCGCCGACGCTGCGGGCCCGGCTGCGGGCTCGCCGGGCGGGGGGTGAGGGTCCGCCCGGAGCGGTGGGCAGTCCGGAGGTGACCGAGGAGATCTGCGACTTCACCGAGTACAGCTGGCTCTACCACGAGTCGTGGCGCGACGAGGACGTCCGCTGGCTGCTGTCCACCGTCCCCACCTGCATGATCCTGGACGACCACGACCTGCGTGACGACTGGAACAGCTCCTACAGCTGGCGCCAGGAGGTGACGCGTGAGCCCTGGTGGCGCGCCCGCGTCGAAGGGGCCTTCAGCTCGTACTGGGTCTACCAGCACCTGGGCAACCTCTCCCCGCGCGAGCTGGGGGCCGACGAGCTCTACGCCGCCGTCCGGGCCGCCGACACCGACGCCCAGCGCGAGCGGCTGCTGGCCGACTTCGCCTGGCGCTCGGACCGTGAGCCCGACACCGCCCGCTGGAGCTACCACCGCGACTTCGGCCGGACCCGCCTGCTCGTCGTCGACTCCCGGTGCTCGCGGCGCCTGGACCCCGAGCACCGCGCGATGACCGACGACGTCGAGTGGGAGTGGGTGCGACGCACCGCGCTGGACGCCGACGTCGACCACCTGCTCATCGGCACGTCGCTGCCGTTCCTGATGATGCCCGCGCTGCACGAGCTCGAGGGCTGGAACGAGGCCACCGCCGAGGGTGCCTGGGGCAAGGGGTGCGCCAAGGTGGCCGAGAAGTTCCGCCTCGTCGTCGACCTCGAGCACTGGGCGGCCTTCCGCGCCTCGTTCGACGCCATGGTCGAGCTGGTTCAGCAGGTGGCCGGCACCGACGCGCCACCGGCCAGCGTGCTGTGGCTCTCCGGCGACGTGCACTGCTCCTACCTCGCCAACGCCCGGGTCGGCGGGGTCGACCCCGCCCGCACCACCGTCCGCCAGCTGACCATGTCGCCCTTCCGCAACCCCCTCAACCTGCCCATCAAGATCGTCAACCTCGTGGCGCAGAAGTCCTGGGTGGGTCGGGCGCTGCGGTCGCTGTCCCGCCGCGCCGGGGTCCACCAGCCCGACATCAGCTGGGAGATCGATCACGGGCCGTGGTTCGACAACGGGCTGATGACCGTGGTGCTGGAGGGTCGATCAGCCCAGGTCGAGGTGGAGCACGCGGGTTCCGGGCCCGACGGGACCCCCACCCTGCGCCGCACCCACACCCAGACGCTGACCGCGACCACGGTGGGCGCCCACTAGCCTGGGGGCGTGGTCAAGCTCATCACCCGGTCGTCGGCGTCGAAGGTCACGGCCCCGATGGGCCGGTGGCTGGTCGAGCGCGGGATGACGCCGGACGCGATGACCCTGGTCGGCACCACCGCGAGCGTGGTGTGCGCACTGGTGCTGTTCACCACCGACCACCTGTTCGTCGGCACCCTGCTCATCTGGTTGTTCGTCATGTTCGACATGCTCGACGGGGCGATGGCCCGCGCGCTGGGCGGCGGTACCCGGTTCGGGGCCGTCCTGGACGCCACCTGCGACCGCATCGCCGACGGCGCCATCTTCGCGTCCCTGACCTGGTGGGCGTTCACCACCGCGCACAGCCACCTGCTGGCGGCGGCCGCCCTGGTCTGTCTCATCACGAGCCAGGTCACCTCCTACGCCAAGGCCCGGGCCGAGGCCAGCGGATTCGCCGCGCCCAAGGGGCTCGTCGAACGACCGTCGCGGCTGATCATCGTGCTCGTCGGCGCCGGCCTCACCGGGCTCGGGCTCACCTGGGCGGTCTACCTGGCCATGTACGTCCTCGCGGTCGGCAGCGTGTTCACCGTGGTGCAGCGGGTGCTCGCCGTCCGTGGGGCGGTGGGTGCGCGTGACCGCATCCCGCTCTGATCAGCTGCGCGAGAACGTTGTCGGCTGGGCGACCGACACCGCCTACGCGGCGGGCTGGGCCCTGGTGCGCGCGCTGCCCGAACGGGCCGCGACGGTGTTGTTCACCGTGGGTGCGGACGTGGCCGCGCGGCGGGGCACCCACACCCAGCTGCGACGCAACCTCTCCCGGGTGCTCGGCGTGGCCCCGGCCGACGTGCCGGCCGAGCTGGTGCGGGACTCGCTGCGCTCCTACGCCCGCTACTGGCGCGAGGTGTTCCGGCTGCCCAGCACCGACACCGCGCAGGTCCGCGCGACGGTGGAGGTCCAGGGCTACGAGCACGTGCAGGCAGCGCTGGACGACGGACGTGGGGCCCTGCTGGCGCTGCCGCACACCGGCAACTGGGACGTCGCCGGGGTGTGGCTGGTCGCCCGGACCGGCACCTTCACCACGATCGCCGAACGGCTGCGGCCGGAGTCGGTCTTTGCACGCTTCGTGGCCTACCGGCAGGCGCTGGGCTTCGAGATCCTGCCGCTGACCGGGGGCGAGTCGCCGGTGCGGGGCGTCGTCCGTCGGCTGCGCGCCGGCGGGGTGGTGTGCCTGGTCGGTGACCG
>JBDTDI010000075.1:0-12091 GCA_039923155.1 Mycobacteriaceae bacterium
GTTCGCAGCCGGGAACCGCTCTCGCGTGCCCGGCTCGCCGACGGGATCGGCCTCACCCGGGCCACGGTGTCCTCCCTCGTCGACGAGCTGCTCGTCAGTGGTCTCCTGGAGGAGCTGCCTGCGGGTCGCGGGGGCCCGGGGCGCCCGGCGAACCCGGTGCGGCTGAACCGGTCCGGGCCCGTCGGCCTGGGGGTGGCGGTGGAACCGGACCGGCTGCGCGCCTGCGTGGTGGACCTCACCGCGACCGTGGTGGCCGAGGAGACGTTGGAGCTGGACACCGCGCAGCGCGACGCGGGCCCGGTGGGCACCCTGGCGCTGGCCGCCGCCCTCGGACGGTCCCTGCTGGCGCGCGTCGGTCAGCCGGTCACCGGGTGCGGTCTCGCGCTGCCGGGAGTCGTGGACTCCCAGGGCCTGCTGGCCGTCGCCCCGAACCTGCCCGGCTGGGCGGGTTCGGACCCTGGGCCGCTGCTGGCCGACGCTCTCGGGGTCGCGGTCAACCCCGCCAACGAGGCCGACCTGGCCGCGTGCGCCGAGCTGTGGTTCGGGCAGCACCCCGGCCTGACCGACTTCCTGCACGTCTCCGGCGAGGTGGGTGTGGGAGCGGGCATCGTGCTGGGCGGCAGGCTGTTCCGGGGTCCCGGGGGGCGGGCCGGGGAGCTCGGTCACGTCGTGGTCGACCCCCGTGGGCCCCGGTGCAGCTGTGGCGGCCGTGGGTGTCTGGAGCAGGCCGCAGGGCTGCGGGTGCTGCTCGAGCGCTCGGGGACGTCGGGGGTGGAGGAGCTGGCCGTGGCGGCCCAGGTCGGCCACGAACCGGCGTTGGCGGCGCTGTCTGCGGCTGGTGCGGCGCTGGGGGTAGCCGTCGCGGACGCGGTGAACCTGCTGGACGTGCCCGTGGTGGTGCTGGGTGGGGTCTACGCACGGCTGAGGTCGTGGGTGCTGCCGAACGTGCGGGCGGAGCTGCAGGCGCGGGCCCTGGCCCGCCCCGCCCCGCAGGTGCTGGTCTCGACCCTCGGCTCCGGCGCGGCGGTGCGCGGCGCCGCGGCCACCGTCGTGCGGGCCCTGCTCGAGGATCCACGCCGTGCGCCCGCGAGACGCGGTGACCGGTGACCGGTGACCGGTGGAGGTGGAGGTGGAGGTGGAGGTGGAGGTGGAGCGTGCCCTCGTCGGGGGTATCGCCCTGGTCGTGTCGGTTCGGCTGAGGACGGCCATCGCTGCTGTGCTGGTCCGACCGGGCGGCTCGGCCGCCGCACGGGAGCCCGAAGTGCGCCACACCCGCCACCGCCGGGCAGGATGAGCGAATGCCCCCCCGCCGCCGGATCGTGGCGCCCACCCTCACCGACGACGACCTCGCCGCTCTCACCGAGGCGCTCGCCACGGGCGCTCGCCGCACCGTGTACCTGCGTGACGCGGTGCCGAGCCTGGGTCTGGCGGCGGGCAGCTCCGCCCGGGTCGTCGCGGTCGCCGACGGCGTGATCACGGTGCGACCCAAGGGTGTCGGCGACGACCTGCCCTTCGAGCCCTCGGACCTCGCCCTCAGCGCGGCGGCGGCACGGGCACCCCGTGCCACCCCGCGCCGGTCCGCGACGCGCTCGGCACCCCCGCGGGGGCCCCGAGGCGCCACCACGGTCCGGGTGGTGCTGACCGGTTCGGGCGCCGACGGGTGGAGCGTCGAGGTGACCAGCGGCTCGCGCCCGCCCGGCAAACCCGTCGGGGTGAGCGCCGAGGCGGTGGCGGGGGCCGTGGCCGCCCTGGGCGAACCGCGCGCGGCCAACGCCGTGCACGCCGTGCTGGAGCACGCCAGGACGCAGGCGCAGCAACGGGTCGCCGCGCTCAGCGACGAGCTGGCCGCGGCCCGGGCGAGCCTGGACGCGCTGAGCCGCTAGGCGTCGAAGTCACCTGCTCCTCGCCGCAGCTCGGCGAGCACCTCCACCAGGCGCTCCACGTCCGGTGGGTTCAGCCCCGGCTGGGTGAACACCTCGGCGTTGAGGGCGCGGGTCGCGGCATCCGCGGCATCGCGCCCGTGGGCGGTGATCGTCACCAGCGTGGCGCGTCGGTCGTCGGGATGGGGCGAGCGCTCCACCAGACCGGCGGCCTCGAGCCGGTCGACGGCGTTGGTCACGCTCGTCGGGTGCACCTGCAGCCGGGCGCTGGCCCAGCTCATCGGCAGGGTCCCGCGCGAGGAGAAGACCAGCAGCATCAGCAGCTCGTAGCGGGCGAAGGTCAGCCCCGCGGGTCGCAGGACCCGCTCGACGCGGGCGAGCACGATCTGGTGGGCTCGCATGAGCGAGGTGACGGCTGCCATCCCGGCGGCGGCGTCGCTCCACCCGTGCTCACGCCACTTCCTGATGGCCTCGACGATCGGGTCGAGCGGCAGCTTCTCGGGGCCGGGCACGTCGAGCTCCTGTTCTCCGGTCGTGGCGTCGGCGTCGAACCTATCGCTGAGCACCCCCTGACCCCGACGCTGTGGGGCACCTGGTCAGATGGGTCGCGAGAACCTCAACCCCCAGGAGCCCACCGTGCTGCAGCCCGCCCCCGCCCCGAGCATGACCGCTGAGCCTGCCGCCGTAGGAATGGATGCGGGTCGACTGGCCCGGATCGACCGTCACTTCGCGCGCTACGTGGAGCAGGGGCGGCTGGTGGGCTGGCAGGTGGTCCTCGCCCGGCACGGAGAAGTGGTGCACGCCAGCGTGCACGGTCAGCGCGACCGCGAGGCTGGGCTGGGCGTCGAGGCCGACACCTTGTGGCGCATCTACTCGATGACCAAGCCGATCACCTCCGTCGCTGCCCTGTCGCTGCTGGAGGAGGGTGCGTTCGAGCTGACCGACCCGGTGAGCCGGTACATCCCGTCCTTCGCCGACGTGCGGGTGTGGGTGGGTGGATCCGCCCAGGCGCCCCGCACGGTGCCCGCGACCGAGCCGGTGCGGATGTGGCACCTGCTCAGCCACACCTCGGGCCTGACCTACGGGTTCATGAACGCCCACCCGGTGGACACCATCTACCGCGAGAACGGCTTCGACTTCGGCACCGCGCGCGGCCTGGACCTGGCCGCGTGCGCCGACGCGTGGGCGGGCATGCCGCTGCTGTTCCAGCCAGGTGCGCAGTGGAGCTACTCCGTGGCCACCGACGTGCTCGGCCGGGTGCTGGAGGTTCTCGACGGCGCGACCCTGGACGAGGTCCTCGCGAAGCGGGTGCTGGGTCCGCTGGGCATGAGCCAGACCCGCTGGTCGGTGGACGCCACCGACGCGGGGCGCCTGGCCGCGCTCTACGCGCCGCAGCCGGGCACGGGCGAGGCGGTGCGCCTGGACGCTGTCGGCCAGGCCGCGCTGCGGCCGCCCGCCATGTTCTCCGGTGGCGGTGGCCTGGTGTCGACGGCGGGGGACTACCTGCGCTTCTGCGAGGTGCTGCGTCGGGGCGGGGAGCTCGACGGGGTCCGGGTGCTGGGCCCACGCACCCTGGCCTAC
Organism: Mycobacteriaceae bacterium; assembly: GCA_039923155.1. Classification (GTDB taxonomy): domain Bacteria; phylum Actinomycetota; class Actinomycetes; order Mycobacteriales; family Mycobacteriaceae; genus Rhodococcus_D. Next base: position 3,462 of record JBDTDI010000075.1, read on the forward strand.
GCCACCCGCAACCACCTGCCCGGCGGGCGCAGCCTGGCCGACTACGGCAGCGGCCAGTTCTCCGAGGTGGCCTACGACGGGGTCGGCTTCGGCCTCGGCTTCGCCGTCACGGTGGACCCGGCCGCCGGCAAGACGGTCAGCTCGCCGGGTGAGTACACCTGGGGCGGAGCGGCCTCGACGGCGTTCTGGGTGGACCCGGTGGAGGACCTGGTGGCGGTGTTCATGACCCAGCTGCTGCCGAGCTCGACCTACCCGATCCGCACCCAGCTGCGGACCTTGGTCCACCAGGCACTCCTCGACTGATCGCGCGATCCCCGCGATTCGCCCACTCTCCGCCCTGCCGGGCTCACCCCGCGGGGCGGAGACTGGGCGAATCGCTGTGCGGGGCGCTACCCCTTCGCGGCCACCTCGTCGGCGTAGCGCTGCGTCATGGTGGCGACGGCGTCGAGCTGGCTCTGGGCGTGACCGTCCCGCGTGCTCCGAGCCCGTTCCTTGGCCTGCAGCGTGGCGTCGGCGTGCGTGGTTCCCTCACCCTGGAACTGGGGCATGACGTGCTGGGCGATGAGCTCGTAGGAGCGCCGCGTGGCCTCCGGGTTGGCCCACTCGTGGCTGAGCAGCAGCATCGCACCGAACCCACCCGACTGGTCCTTGAGCCGCTGCACCTGCGCCCGGGCGTCGTCGGGGGTGCCGATCGCCCCGATGCCCGCCTCGTTGATGAACTCGACCATCTCCTTGACGTCCCCGCCCGCGACGGCCATCTGTGGGAACGCCGCCACCTTTTGGAAGTAGCGGAACCACTGCTCGATGCCGTGCTCCACGTCGCGGTAGGCCTGCTCCCGCGTCTCGGCCACGTGCATCAGCCCGACCAGGCGCCAGTCGTCGCGGGACACCGTCTGCCCGTGCGTCTCGGCGCGCTCCTCCACCACGCTCCAGTGGTGGGCCAGGGCGTCGAAACCGTCGGGGGAGAGGGTGGCGCCGATGGAGAGCAGGCCCACCCCGTGCTGCCCGGCGAGGCGCGGACCGGTCGGCGAGGCCACGGCGGCGACGGTGACGTCGAACAGCGGCTCCGAGTAGGGGCGCAGCTGCAGGCGCGCGTCGACGAGGTTGTGGGTGCGGGTCTGCGCGGTGACCGTCTCCCCGCGCAGCAGGCGCAGCACGATGTCGAGGTTCTCCGCCAGCAGCTCGCGGGTGTCGGTGGGGTTGAGCCCGATCATGGCCGAGTCGGTGGGCAGCGAGCCCGGGCCGACGCCGAGCATAATCCGACCGCGGGTCAGGTGGTCGAGCAGCACCATCCGGTCGGCCACCCAGAGCGGGTTGTGGTAGCTCAGCGACGTGACGCCGGTGCCCAGCTTGATGTTTCGCGTGCGCTCGGCGGCGGCCGCGATGAAGATCTCCGGCGCCGAGATGATCTCGCTGCCCGCCGAGTGGTGCTCGCCGATCCACGCCTCGTCGAAGCCGCAGGAGTCGAGGTGCTCGACCAGGCGCAGGTCACGCTGCAGGGCGAGGGTCGGGTTCTCGCCCGCCGGGTGGAAGGGGGCAAGGAAGACGCCGAAACGGAGACGGCTCACGGAGATGCTCCTTTGTGCAGGTCGATCACGGAGGGGACGAACGCCCTCCCAGTATGACCCCCGTCACAGTCCCGGGCCGGGTGCGGGCGGTGCAGCAGTGCTGCTCACAGCTCGCGGGTGACCTTCTCCGTCTCCACCCGCCGGGTGGTCCGGGACGGATCCGGGTTGGCCACCTGGACCAGCGACGCGCCGGCGACGAGCACGGCCAGCAGAGAATCCACGAGCTGCGCCGGGGTGCTCCAGTCCTGGCTGGAGAGCACCCGGTCGGCGGCGGTCAGACCGTGCCGAGCGGCGGTGGCGCGGGCCGCGACGAGCACCTGCGCCACCGATCGGCCCTCGAGCGCGGGTGCCTCGCCGCCCACCGGGGTCGGGGCGAAGGCGTCCCCGTGCACCCGGACCGCGCTCGCGTAGTCGGTGATGCCCAGCGGGAGGTCCTCCACCCCACGACCGAACGCGTCCAGGCTGAGCACGGCCACCTCGGGGGCGGCCTCGGCTTCGCCCAGGCGCCCGCGGGTGCACAGCGCCAGCTCAGCGCCGTCCGCCGACTCAACGACCTCCGCCCCGCACCACCACACGCCCAGGTGCACCGCCACGGACTGCCAGTGTGCGGGCAGCAGCACCGCCACCGGGTCACCGAGACCGACCCCGAGCTCGTCGCGCAGCAGGTTCGCGGTCTTGGCCGCCCAGTTCGCCAGCGTGGTGGCCGACACCTCGACCCGTTCGTCGGTGGCGTCGTCGTAGTAGGTCACCAGCGGTCGAGCGGCGTCGGTGGCCAAGATGGGACGCAGCAGCGCGTCGGTCAGCGTCGGTGTCGTCAGGGGTGCGCTCACCACCCCAGCGTGTCAGGTGGGCACGGTGTGCCGGGTGCGGGGCACGAGCGTGCCAGACTCGGCGACCGAGAGATCCTGAACAGGAGGAGGACCTGGTGCGGCTGCTGGTCACTGGTGGAGCCGGTTTCATCGGCGCGAACTTCGTTCACCTGACGGTGGCGGAGCACCCCGAGCACGAGGTCACGGTGCTGGACGCGATGACCTACGCAGCCAACCGGGCCAGCCTCGACCCGGTGGCGGGCTCGATCGAGGTGGTGGAGGGCTCGATCGCGGACTCACCGCTGGTCGACCGCCTCGTCGCCACCCACGACGTGGTGGTCAACTTCGCCGCCGAGAGCCACAACGACAACTCGCTGCGCGACCCGGAACCGTTCCTGCAGACCAACATCGTCGGCACCTACCGGCTGCTGGAGGCGGTGCGGGCGCACGGCAGGCGCCTGCACCACGTGTCCACCGACGAGGTGTTCGGCGACCTGGAGCTGGACGACCCCAAGCGGTTCACCGAGGACACCCCCTACCGGCCGTCGAGCCCGTACTCCGCCACCAAGGCCGGCGCCGACCTGCTGGTCCGCGCGTGGGTCCGCAGCTTTGCGGTGGCGGCCACGATCAGCAACTGCAGCAACAACTACGGCCCCTACCAGCACGTCGAGAAGTTCATCCCGCGCCAGATCACCAACGTCCTCACCGGCACCAAGCCGAAGGTCTACGGCGCGGGGGCCAACGTCCGGGACTGGATCCACGTCGACGACCACAACCGGGCGCTGCACGCCATCCTGGACCGTGGCCGGCTCGGTGAGACCTACCTGATCGGGGCCGACGGCGAGGCCGACAACCTGACCGTGGTGCGGACCCTGCTCCGGGTGCTGGGCCGGGACGAGGACTGGTTCGACCTCGTGGGCGACCGCCCCGGCCACGACCTTCGCTACGCGATAGACGCGGGGCGCCTGCGCACCGAGCTCGGGTGGACCCCGCAGTACTCCGACCTGGAGGCGGGCCTGACGGCGACGGTGGCGTGGTACGCCGAGCACGAGGCGTGGTGGCGCCCGACCAAGGCCGCCACCGAGGCCGGCTACGCCGAGCTGGGCCGGTAGAGGATGCGGCTGCTGGTTACCGGTGGACGGGGTCAGCTCGGCACCGACGTCGCCCTGCGGGCTCGGGCCGCCGGGTGGGACGTCACCGCGCCCGGCTCGGCCGAGCTCGACATCACCGACGCGAGGGCGCTCGACGGTGCGCTCACCGGGGTCGACGTGGTGGTGAACTGCGCGGCCTACACGGCGGTCGACGCCGCGGAGAGCGCGCCCGCTGCGGCCGCCGCGATCAACGACACCGGGGCCGGGCTGGTGGCCGCGGCCTGCGCCGCCCACTCCGCGCGCCTGGTCCACGTCTCCACCGACTACGTGTTCGACGGCGCTGCCACCGCGCCCTACGAGCCGGGCGACCCGACCGGGCCCCGCTCGGTCTACGGGCGCACCAAGCTCGCCGGCGAGACGGCCGTGCTCCTGGCCCTGCCCACCGCGCACGTGGTGCGCACCGCGTGGGTCTACGGGCCGCACGGTGCCAACTTCGTCGCCACCATGGCCCGCCTGGAGGGTGAGCGGGACACCATCGACGTGGTCGACGACCAGCAGGGCTCGCCCACCGCCACCGGCGACCTGGCGCTGGGACTGCTCGAGCTCGCCGCGGCCGTCGACACCCCCGGCGGGGTGCTGCACGCCACCGCCGCAGGGCAGACCACCTGGTGCGGGCTCGCGCGGGCGGTGTTCGTCGAGCTGGGAGCCGACCCGGAGCGGGTGCGCCCGACGACCACCGACGCCTTCCCCCGACCGGCTCCGCGCCCGGCGTACTCCGTGCTCAGCGGGCGGGCGTGGGCCGCGGCCGGGCTCACCCCGCTGGCGGACTGGCGCGCCGCGCTGCACCGCGCGGTGTCCCACGACGGGCTGCTGAACCGGTGACGAGCTCTGGACCACTGGCCGTCGTGGTCGTGACCTACTCGCCGGGGGCGCACCTCGAGGCGTTCCTGGCCGGGCTGGAGGCGGCGACCCGTCACCACCCGGTCGTGGTGCTCGCCGACAACGGGTCCACCGACGGAGCTCCCGAAGCCGCCTGCACGCGTCACCGCAACGTGCGGCTGCTGCCGATGGGGGAGAACCTCGGATACGGGTCGGCGGTGAACCGTGCGGTGGCCGAGCTCGACGCCGAGGTGGAGTGGGTGCTGGTCAGCAACCCGGACGTGGTTCTCGCCCCGGGCAGCGTTGACGAGCTGTTGGCGGTGGCGGCCCGCTGGCCCCGGGCGGGGGCGGTTGGCCCGCTGGTGCGCGAGCCCGACGGCACGGTGTACCCCTCGGCGCGGGAGGTGCCCGACCTCATCACCGGCACCGGCCATGCCCTGCTGGCCAGGGCGTGGCCGTCGAACCCGTTCAGCGCGGCCTACCGGCGAAGCACCGAGGCGCCCGTCGAGCGCACCGCGGGCTGGTTGTCCGGCTCCTGCCTGCTGCTGCGGCGGCAGGCCCTGGCCAGCGTGGGAGGGTTCGACTCGCGCTACTTCATGTACTTCGAGGACGTCGACCTCGGTGACCGCCTGGCCCGGGCGGGGTGGCTCAACGTCTACGCCCCGAGCGCGGAGGTGGTGCACGCACAGGGGCACGCCGCCGACCGGGCCGCCGGGGCGATGCTGGCGGCGCACCACGCCAGCGCCTACCGCTTCACCGCCCAGCGTCACCCTGGGCTGCGGGGTCTGCCGCTGCGCGCTGGACTGCGCAGCGGCCTGGCGCTGCGTCGGTGGTGGGGTGCCCGGCGGACCGGACGGTCAGGTGCGGTGCGCCACCGGGATGACCTGGGTGGAGTCGGGGTCGGCTGAGCCAGCGTTGGCAGCGGTCACCACGTGCCGCGGGATCCGCACGGTGGCGCAGGAGTCGGCGGGCGAGCGTGCCACCTCCAGGGTGACCACCGAGGAGTTGCGGGACCGGGCGGCGCTCAAGGTGGCGTCCGCACGGGTGCGCGCATCGAGGTCGGACCCGGGCTCGACGCAGCTGCCCGAGCCGGTGGCGACAATGGTCCGGCGGCGACCCCAGGGTTGCTTCACCTCACCTGGCCTCCCTCCTGGTCAGGGGCTCACAGTAGTGTCCGCCACCGGTGCCCGACTGACGACGCGCCGCGACGACGGGTGGTAGGGGCGGGGGCGCGAGGTGGCGCCACGACCCGCAGGACCGGGGAGGTACCGAAGGTGAGCAACAACGCGGTGGACGCGGTGATCCTGGTGGGCGGCAAGGGAACTCGACTTCGCCCGCTCACCATGTCGGCGCCCAAGCCAATGCTGCCCACCGCGGGCGTCCCGTTCCTGCACCACCTGCTCTCCCGGGTCCGCGCGGCCGGCATCACCCACGTGGTGCTCGGCACCTCCTACCGGGCCGAGGTCTTCGCCGAGCACTTCGGCGACGGCAGCGCGCTCGGCCTGGAGATGGAGTACGTCAGCGAGCCGGAGCCGCTGGGCACCGGGGGGGCGATCCGGAACGTCGCGGACCGGCTCCGGGGTGAGAACGTGGTGGTCTTCAACGGTGACGTGCTGGGCGGCACCGATCTGCGGGCGGTGCTGTACACGCACCTGAGCACCGACGCCGACGTCACGCTGCACCTGGTGCGGGTCGGTGATCCCCGCTCCTACGGCTGCGTCCCGACCGACGTCGACGGTCGGGTCACCCAGTTCCTGGAGAAGACCGACGACCCGCCCACCGACCAGATCAACGCTGGCTGCTACGTGTTTCGGCGCGAGATCATCGACGCCATCCCCACGGGGCGCCCGGTCTCGGTCGAGCGGGAGATCTTCCCGGGCCTGCTGACCGCGGGCCGGCGGGTGCAGGGCCACGTCGACGCCGCCTACTGGCGCGACATGGGCACCCCCGAGGACTTCGTCCGGGGGTCGGCCGACCTCGTCCGCGGCGTCGCCCCCTCGGACGCGTTGCCGGGTCCGACCGGTGAGGCCCTCGTGCTCCCCGGGGCCGAGGTCGCACCGACGGCCCTGTTGCTGGGGGGAACCGTGGTCGGGTCCGGGGTCACCGTCGGTGCGGGCGCCCGGTTGGACGGCGCGGTGCTGTTCGACGGGTCGGTGATCGCCGACGGCGCCGTCGTGGAGCGGTCGATCATCGGGTTCGGCGCCCGGATCGGCGCCCGTGCGCTGGTCCGGGACGGCGTCATCGGTGACCGGGCGGTGGTGGGGGCGCGCTGCGAGCTGCTGCGGGGCGCGCGGGTCTGGCCGGAGGTGGTGCTGCCCGACGGTGGTGTCCGCTTCTCCACCGACGTGTGAGCGGGTGCGGTGAGCGCAGCTGGCGCCCGGACTTCGTCGTCAACCTCCCCACGGTGCTGCGGCCGCTGCGACGCGGGCGCTCCGATCCCACGTCGCACTCCGAGGGCACCCGGCTCTGGCGTGCGTCCAACACCCCCGAGGGCCCGCTGACGCTGGCGGTGGCGGTGACCGCCGGCGGCACGGTGCACGCGCACGCCTGGGGCCCGGGCGCGGACTGGGGCCTGGCCGGGCTGCCCGCACTGTTGGGGGCCGACGACGACCCAGGGTCGTTCACCTGTCACCACGACCGCATCGCCGCCGCCGTGCGCGCGGTGCCGCACCTGCGCCTGGGGGCGACGGGCGCGGTGTGGGACGTGCTGCTCGGCGCGGTGCTGGAGCAGAAGGTCACCGGCACCGAGGCGCGGCGCTCGTGGCGGGAGCTGGTCTGGCGCTTCGGCGACCCCGCTCCGGGACCAGCGCCCGAGGGGCTGCGCCTGCCCCCGTCGCCGGAGCAGCTCCTGCGCATCCCGGACTGGGAGTGGCACCGCGCGGGGGTAGATCTGAGCCGCCGCCGGGCGCTGCTGGGCGCGGCGAGCGTCGCCCACCGGTTGGAGCGGGCCACGCAGCTGCGGGGGGAATCCGGGCGCGAGCTGCTCCGCAAGGTCCGCGGTGTCGGGGTGTGGACCGCGGCTGAGGTGGCGCAGCGCGCCTGGGGTGACCCGGACGCGGTGAGCTTCGGGGACTTCCACATCCCCTCCGTGGTGGGGTGGGCCCTGGTGGGTCGCCCGCTGGACGACGACGGCATGGCCACGGTGCTGGCGCCCTACGCTCCGCAGCGCCAGCGGGCGGTGCGGCTGCTGGAGGCCACGGGCGCGCCCCGGCCGCGGTTCGGCCCCCGGCTCGCCCCCACCGACTACCGCCGCTACTGACCGGAGGCCTGCAGCCGCAGCAGGCCCTGTGCCACCAGCTCACCGATCGTGTCCTGCGCCGCGGTGTCGGGCAGCGCGTCCACCGGCCACCAGCGCAGGTCCACCGACTCTGCGCTGCGCACGATCTGCGCGTCGGGGCCGGCGCGCACCAGGAAGCGCACGTCCAGGTGCCGCGTGGGCACCCCACCGGAGCAGGTGATCGGGTGGGTGTCCAGGTGCAGCACCTCAGGGTCGATGCGCAGCAGGTCCAGCCCGGACTCCTCCTGAGCCTCCCGCAGCGCGGCGTCGCGCAGGGTCGCGTCGTCGGGCTCGCAGTGCCCGCCCAGCTGGACCCAGCGTCCCACCCGCGGGTGCAGGGTCAGCAGGACGTGGGTCGCGTCAGCGTCCAGCACCAGGGCCGAGGCGGTGACGTGCCCAGGGGTGCAGGAGCGCAGGCACGCGTCTGGGCGGGCGTCCAGGAACGCCAGCACGGTGTGCCGCAGCGCGTCCTGCCCGGCGGACGGGGCGGCGAAGTGCTGCAGGGCCGCCACGGTGGAGGCGTGCAGCGACTCGGGGCTCACAGCTCGACCAGCGCGCAGCGGTGGTCGGGGGCCTCGCGGTGCGCCAGCGCCTGCGCCGGGTGCCCGATCGCCACCGCCCCCAGCGGCACCCAGTCCGGGCGCAGGCCGAGCTCCCGGGTCACCAGCTCCGGGGTGAAGATGGTCGAGCCGACCCAGCACGACCCCAGGCCCTCGGCGGCCAGCGCGACCAGCAGGGCCTGCACGGCGGCCCCGACCGCCACGGTGAACATCGTCCGCTCTGCCGCGCGGCGGGCCTCGTCGGGATAGTCGTGGGCGCCGTCGGGCACGCAGAAGGGGATCACGAGCTCGGGGGCGTCGCGCAGCAGGTCGCCACGAGCGACCCGGTCGGCGATGCGAGCGGCGTCCAGCCCGTCGGCCGCGAGGTCCGCCCGCCACCGTTCGGCCATCACGTCCAGGAGCCTGCTCCGGAGCGCCGCGGTGCGAACCCAGGCGAAGCGCACCGG